>NZ_LPDI01000098.1:0-283233 GCF_001528895.1 Burkholderia sp. MSMB1078WGS
CAGCCGGACAGCTTACGCGGCCCGAAAGCGGACATTTCTATGTAGCCAAAAGCGGACATTTCAATCTAGCTACTACAACCAAAACTATCGATAATTCACGTTATGTAAAATTTAGTACCTTGGCTCATTAGTGTGTCACTTCCTGTCCCATTCCAAGAACTGCTTGATCCATCCAGCCAGTCCGATGCGTGACTAACACCCGGCACCCCTCGGTTCCCCGGGCGGCTCACAACGGCTCGTCCCGAGCGTCCTTCCTCCTGTGTCCTTCATCCCGCGACGTCGGGCAGCGCTGTCGGCCCATAAGCCATCTGCGTGCGCCGGCTCGTCGTTGATGCATGCCCGTTCGCGGGCCCTTTCCCATCCACGAAATCACCGGAGCCCGTTCATGGATATCGATTGTCACCGTATCGGCGGCACCTTGGGGATCGCCGCATGTTCGTTTGCCGCCGCACTTTCTTTCGCCGCGCAGGCGCAAGGGGCGACCGCCTGCTATGCCGTCGCCATGCGCGGAGGGCCGCTCTACGTCACGTCGGATGTGTTGCGCGAAGCCGCGCTCAGGGTCGCGAACGCGAAAGTCGACACTGCCGAGCATATGCCGCTGAGACCGGAAGCGCCCCCGCCCGACCCGAAACGTTGCGACGGGGCGAACGATCACCTTCCTGCGGCCGGTCCCGACAAGCGCAACTACTTCGGCAACGTCGTGAGCCCGTTGAAATTCCTGCGTCTCGCGGCCTATCAATGCGCTGGTGCAGAAGGCCGGAGCCAGTTCTTCTCGATGAACGAGGCCATTTATTATCGCCAGTGCGGAGGCGGACAATACTCGAACTACATTCACTTCTGGGGCCGAGCGAACGGGAACCCGAGCACGTGTTTCGCCAGCGACTACCCGACGATGTTTGCCAGGGCCGCCAAAGACAGGACGTCGGCGGAACTGCTCAAAGCGATGAAGACGGTTTACGCGGGCGGCCTGAGCGGAGCCGCCGCGAACGATCAGGCGCTCGGCAACGCGATGGCGGCGATCCTGATCGCCGAAAGCAATCGCGACTATCTCGTCAATCTCGAGAACTACATGCTGCTGGACCTGGCCGACCTGAAGAAAGCCACGCCGGAGCAAATCATCGGGGGCCACTGCGTGCCGAATGCCGACTCCTGCCAGAACCGTCGCGAGTCGCAGGACGGCAAGCACCCGCTCGCGTGGGGCGGCGCGCAGGAAACCATGATGGTGAACGGCTGGGGCCAGGCGGCAGGCGCCAATAGCCCCTTCGGCATGAGATTCGAAGGCCATCTGTCCGGCGAGTGGGCGGTCGCGAAAGAAAAGGTCAAAAGCGCGAAGGTCGCCGAATGCGGCGAGTTTCCGCCCAGCTACGGAGATCTGAACCCCGACCAGCAGAACGCAGTGAAAAGTGTCTTCGAGGGCATTCTGCCGATCCGCTGAGGTTCGCCGTCGGTCGACGCGCCCGAAAAAAAGCCGCCGCCCCCTACTCGGAAGCGGCGGCCTCGCGATGCTCGACCTGTCGTCAAACCGCCATCACGGTCACCGACTTCGTGACGAGATACGGCTCCAGCGCTTCCGGCCCGCCCTCCGACCCGTAGCCCGAATCCTTCACGCCGCCGAACGGCATTTCCGGCCACGGCGTCGCCGGCTGGTTGATCCACAGCATCCCGACCTCGAGGCGCTGCGTCAGCAGATGCACGTTCGCGAACGAGCGCGTGAACGCGTAGCCGGCCAGCCCGAACGGCAGACGGTTCGCCTCGGCGATCGCGTCCTCGAGCTTGTCGAAGCCGCGAATCGCCGCGACCGGGCCGAACGGCTCGTTGTTGAACACGTCGGCTTCGAGCGGCACGTTCGCGATCACGGTCGGAGCGAAGAAGTTGCCTTCCGCGCCGATGCGCTCGCCGCCGGTCTCGATGCTCGCACCGACCTTGCGCGCGTTGTCCACGACCGACGCCATCGCGGTCAGCCGTCGCGGGTTCGCGAGCGCGCCGAGCGTCGTGCCTTCGTCGAGGCCGTTGCCGACCTTCAGCCCTTCCGCATGCTTGACCAGCGCGCGCGTGAATTCGTCGCGGATGCTGTTGTGCACGAGGAAACGCGTCGGCGAAATGCAGACCTGCCCCGCGTTGCGGAACTTCGCACCGCCGGCGGCCTTCACCGCGAGCGCGACGTCCGCATCCTCGGCGACGATCACCGGCGCGTGGCCGCCCAGTTCCATCGTTGCGCGCTTCATGTGCTGGCCCGCGAGCGCGGCCAACTGCTTGCCGACCGGCGTCGAACCCGTGAACGTGACCTTGCGGATCACCGGGTGCGGAATCAGGTACGACGAGATTTCGGCCGGATCGCCGTACACGAGGCCGATCACGCCGGCCGGCACGCCTGCGTCGACGAACGCGCGCAGCAGCGCGGCCGGCGATGCCGGGGTTTCTTCCGGCGCCTTCACGAGGAACGAACAGCCGGTCGCGAGCGCCGCGCTCAGCTTGCGCACCACCTGGTTGACCGGGAAATTCCACGGCGTGAACGCCGCGACCGGGCCGACCGGCTCCTTCACGACCGTCTGCTGCGCACCGAGGTTGCGCGGCGGCACGATCCGGCCGTACACGCGGCGGCCCTCGTCCGCGAACCATTCGATGATGTCGGCCGCCGACAGCACTTCGATGCGCGCTTCGGTGAGCGGCTTGCCCTGCTCCTGCGTCATCAACTGCGCGATCGTGTCCGCGCGTTCGCGCACCAGTGCGGCCGCCTTGCGCATCGTCGCCGCGCGCTCGTGAGCGGGCACCTTGCGCCATGCTTCGAAGCCGCGCTGCGCGGCGGCGAGCGCGCGGTCGAGATCGGCGATGCCCGCGTGGGCCACCTTGCCGATCGGCTTGCCGGTCGCCGGGTTCACGACGTCGATCGTCTTGCCGCTCGCGGCGTCGACCCACTCGCCGTCGATCAGCAGTTGCGTATCCGTATAAGTCACGTTAGCCATCCAGACACCCCTACATTGCGTCGATAAAACGCGCGCTGCCGCGAACGGCCGCGCGCCGGTTGACAGAAAAAGCCACGCCGCCGGGGCAGGCACGCACCGGGCGGCATGGGCGGCAGGCACGGCGGCCCGCCATCGTTGCGCAGCGTGCCGCGCTCAGTGCGCGGCCGCCGTCGCCTTGCGGAGTTTCGCGACGTCCGCCGCCTGCACCGCCGGCGCGCCGTTGTTCCAGCCGGCGCGCATGAACGTCAGCACGTCGGCGATCTGCCGGTCGTTCAACTGGTTCGAGAATGCCGGCATCGGATAGGCGGACGGCACGCCGCCGATCACGAGCGTGTCGCTGCCGTTCAGCGTCACGTTGATCAGCGACGACGCATCGGCCTCCAGCACGTTCGGATTGCCGGCGAGCGGCGCAAGCAGCGGCGCATAGCCGCGCCCGTCCACGCCGTGGCAGTGCAGGCAGTAAGCGTTATACACCTTCGCGCCCGGATCGGTTGCCGGTCGGCCCAGCGCGGCCTGCGTCGCCTTCGGATCGTAGCGGTACGGCGGCGCGCCCGTGCCGCCTGCCGCCGGCAGCGATTTCAGGTAGCGCGAGATCGCGGCCAGATCATCGTCGGTCAGTTCCTGCGTGCTGTGGTTGATCACGCTCACCATCGAGCCGAACGCGGTCGCGTGCTGGTTCGCGCCGGTCTTCAGGAACTGCGCGACGTCGGCCTCGTTCCAGCGGCCGAGCCCCGTATTGTGCTCGCCGGTCAGGTTCGATGCGAACCAGTTGTCGATCGAGGCGCCCGACAGGAACGCCGCGCCGCTTTCGTCGAGCGCCTTCTCCTGGAAGCCGACGCCGCGCGGCGTGTGGCACGAACCGCAGTGTCCGAGCCCCTGCACGAGATACGCGCCGCGGTTCCACATCGCGTCCTTCGCCGGCTTGTCCGCGTAGGGCGTCGTGTCGAGGAACACCATGTTCCACAACGCGAGCGGCCAGCGCATGTTGAGCGGCCACGGGATGTCGGACGGCCGGTTCGCCTGCTTCACCGGTTCGACGCCGTGCATGAAGTACGCATACAGCGCCTTCACGTCGTCGTCCTTCAGCTTCGCGTACGACGGATACGGCATCGCCGGATACAGGTTGTGACCGTCCTTCGCGACGCCCTTGCGCAACGCGCCGGCGAAATCGGCTTCGGTATAGCCGCCGATGCCCGTCTCCGGATCGGGCGTGATGTTGGTCGTGTAGATCGCGCCCATCGGCGTGACCATCTTCAGGCCGCCGGCGAACGGCGTGCCGCGTGGCGCGGTGTGGCACGCGACGCAGTCGCCGGCTTTCGCGAGATACGCGCCGCGCGCGACGAGCGCGCTGTCGGCGGGCGCCGGCTGCGCGGCATGCGCGACCGTGCCGACCGCCAGTGCGGACAGCGCGAGCAACGAGGCGCGGAGCGCATTCAGGCTCGGGTTCAGGGTGAGATGTCGCATGGTCGTCCCCTCCCCTCAGGCCGTTTTCAGCTGGTTGCCGACCGGCAGCTTGCGCAGCCGCGTGCCGGTGGCCGCGAAGATCGCGTTCGACAGCGCCGCCGCGGTCGCGGCCGTGCCCGGCTCGCCGATTCCGCCCGGCGCTTCGCCGCTTTTCACCAGATGGACTTCGATCGGCGGCGTCTCGTTGATTCGCATCACCCGGTAGTCGGTAAAGTTGGTCTGCACGACGCGGCCGTCCTCGATCGTGATCTCGCCGTACAGCGCGCCCGTGATCCCGAAGACGATGCCGCCCTGCACTTGCGCCTCGATCGTGTTCGGATTCACGTACATGCCGCAGTCGACCGCGCACACGACGCGCTTGACCTGCACCTCGCCGCCATCCACCGCCACGTCGATGACGATCGAAAAGAAGCTGCCGAACGCGTGCATGACCGACACGCCGCGCCCTTGCCCCTTCGGCAGCGACGCGCCCCAGCCGGCCGCCTTCGTGGCGACGTCGAGCACGTTGCGCGCGCGCGGCGTCTTGTCGAGCAGTGCGCGGCGGTACTGCACCGGGTCGGTCTTGGTCTGCGCGGCCAGTTCGTCGATGAAGCTCTCGACGACGAACGTGCTGCGCGTGGGCCCGACGCCGCGCCAGAAGGCGGTCGGCACGTGGCGCGGCTCCTGGCGCACGTAGTCGACGAGCTGGTTCGGCAGGTCGTACGGCAGCTCGGCCGCGACCTCCACCGCGTCGGGATCGACGCCGTCCTTGACCGCGGGCGGCGCGAAGCGCGCGAGAATCGACGAGCCGACGATCCGGTGCTGCCACGCGATCGGCTTGCCGTTCGCGTCGAGGCCGGCCGAGATCGTGTCGTAGTAGCACGGCCGGTACATGTCGTGCTGGACGTCTTCCTCGCGCGTCCAGATCACCTTCACCGGCGCCGCGACCTGTTTGCCGACCTTCACGGCTTGGCCGACCATGTCGGTTTCGAGCCGCCGGCCGAACCCGCCGCCGAGCAGATGGTTGTGCACGACGATCTTGTCCGGCGCCAGCCCGGTCAGTTGCTGCGCCGTGTCGCGCACGCGGGTCGGCACCTGCGTGCCGACCCAGATCTCGCAGCCGTCGCCGCGCACGTGCACCGTGCAGTTCACGGGCTCCATCGTCGCGTGGGCGAGCAACGGCTGTTCGTAGACGGCGTCGACGCGCGTCTTCGCGTTCGCGAACGCCTTGCCGACGTCGCCTTCCTTGCGCGCGACCGCGCCCTTGCCGTTCGCCGCCGCATGCGCGAGATCCGCGAAAAGATCCTTCGTCGACACCTTTGCGTCCGCGCCTTCGTTCCACTTCACGACGAGCGCCGATGCGCCGCGCTTCGCGGCCCACGTGTGATCGCCGACCACCGCGACCGCGTTGTCGACGCGCACGACCTGGCGCACGCCGGGGATCTTCCTCGCGGCCGTGTCGTCGACGCTCGCGACCGTGCCGCCGAACACCGGGCTGTTCACGATCACCGCGTACAGCATGCCGGGCACGCGCACGTCGAGCCCGAACTGCGCGGTGCCGTCGACCTTCTCCGGCGAATCGAGGCGCTTCGCGGGCGTGCCGATCAGCTTGAAATCCGCCGGCTGTTTCAGCACGACGTCCTTCGGCACCGGCAGCTTCGCCGCGGCGTCGGCCAACTGGCCGTACGATGCGCGCCGGCCGCTCTGCGCATGCTGCACTTCGCCGTTCGCCGCGCGGCAACTGGCCGGATCGACGTTCCATTGCTTCGCGGCCGCCGCGACCAGCACCGTGCGCGCCGTGGCGCCCGCGCGGCGCAGCGGTTCCCACGCGTAGCGCACCGACGTCGAGCCACCGGTGAGCTGGCCGCCGAGCAGCGGGTCGAGGAACAGCTTCTCGTTCGGCGGCGCATGATCGAGCGTCACGCTCGACAGCGGCACTTCGAGCTCTTCCGCGATCAGCATCGGCAGCGCCGTATAGACACCCTGCCCCATCTCGACCTTCGGCATCACGAGCGTGACCTTGCCGGCGCGGTCGATCTGCACGAATGCGTTCGGTGCGAACACGCCGGGCGCAGCGGGTTCGGCTGCGTCGCCGCCGATCACCGAGCGGCGCGCATCGTCGCCCGCCGCCGGCAGGCTGAAGCCGAGCAGCAAGCCGCCGCCGGCCGCCGCGCCGAGCGACATCCCAAGTTTGAGAAACCCGCGGCGCGACACGCCCGCGCCGGCCCGACCTGCTTCGATCAGTCCACGTGACATGTCAGGCCTCCTTCGCGGCTTGTTTGACGGCCGCGCGAATCCGGTGATACGTGCCGCAGCGGCAGATGTTGCCGGCCATGGCCGCATCGATGTCGGCATCGCTCGGATTCGGGTTCGCCGCGATCAGCGCGGTGGCGGCCATCACCTGCCCCGACTGGCAGTAGCCGCACTGGACGACGTCGAGCTCGCGCCACGCCTGCTGGACCTTGTGGCCGGCCGGCGTTGCGCCGACGGCTTCGATCGTCGTGATCTTGCGGCCCGCGACGGCCGCGACCGGCAGCACGCACGAACGCGCGGCAACGCCGTCGAGATGCACGGTGCACGCGCCGCATTGCGCGATCCCGCAGCCGAACTTGGTGCCGGTGAGGCCGACGACGTCACGCAACACCCAGAGCAAGGGCATGTCGTCGGGGGCGTCGACCGAGCGGGTTTCGCCGTTGATGTTGAGGGTGATCATTCAGCCTCCGGGGCCGTTGTATTGGGGAAGCGGCGCGAACGGGGCGTGCTGCGCCGTGGGGTCGTCGTCGCCATTGCGTCGTGCGCAACGGCTGCCGCGCGGCCCGGGTGCGGGCGAGCCGCGGCGGTGGTGTTGCATGCTTGCGTCGTTACTCGGCCACGTCGATGCCCGACAGCACCTTGATGACCGGCGGTGCGGTGAACCAGTCGGCCGACTTCGTACGGAATTCGCCGAAATACGGGCTCGCGAGGTGTGCGTCGAACGCCGCCTGGTCGTCGTAGATTTCGTACAGATGCAGGTTCGGCGAACCGTCCTGCTCGCGGAACAGGTCATAGCGCCGGTTGCCCGGTTCGGTGCGCGTCTTGGCGACCATGCTGCGCAGTTCGGCCTCGGCGGCCTGCGCGTGTTCGGGTTTCAGGAACAGCGAAGCAATCACGTGAAGCGCCATTTTTTTCCACTCCTTTGAAAACGGAAACGAGCATGCCACAAGCCGGCGTCTCGCGACGCCAGCGTGCAGCGGTGGTCTATCGCCGAGCGGGGATCAGGCCAGTTCGTCCGGGCCGACCCGCACGACGACCTTGCCGAAATTCTTGCCGGCGAGCAAACCGATCAGCGCTTGCGGCGCGTCGGCGAGATCGGGAACGACGTCCTCGAGCGTCTTCACCTTGCCTTGCGCGACCCACTCGCTCATGTCCTTCAGGAACGGCGCATAGCCGGTTGCATAGTGATCGAGAATGATGAAACCCTGCACGCGGATGCGCTTGCGCAGGATCGCGCCCATCAGCGCCGGCACGCGGTCGCGGCCGGTCGACACGGCCTTGTCGTCGTATGCCGCGTCGTTGTAATGCGCGATGATTCCGCAGACGGGCACGCGCGCATGGTCGTTCAGCAGCGGCCACACCGCGTCGAACACGGCGCCGCCGACGTTTTCGAAATAAATGTCGATGCCGTTCGGGCACGCGTCCTTCAGCTTGGCGGCAAACGCCGGATCGCGATGGTCGACGCACGCGTCGAAGCCGAGCGTGCCGGTCACGTACGCGCACTTGTCGGCGCCGCCCGCGACGCCGACCACGCGGCAACCCTTCAGCTTCGCGATCTGTCCGACCACCGCGCCGACCGCGCCACTCGCGGCCGCGACGACCACGGTTTCGCCGGCCTTCGGTTCGCCGATCGTCAGCAGCCCTGTGTACGCGGTGAAGCCCGGCATGCCCAGCACGCCGAGCGCGTACGACGGGTGCGCGAAGTCGCGGCCGAGCGGGATCAGGTCGCGCCCGTCGGACAGCGCATAGTCCTGCCAGCCGGCGCTGGCCACGACGAGATCGCCTTCGCGAAACGCCGGCAGGTTCGACGCCACCACGCGGCTGACCGTGCCGCCGACCATCGGCTGGTCCAGCTCGGCCGGCGGCGCATAGGACGGCGCGTCGCTCATCCGGCCGCGCATGTACGGGTCGAGCGACAACCAGACGGTGCGCAGCAACACCTGGCCGGGGCCAGGCACCGGCACGTCGCCGGTTTCGGCGCGGAAGTTGTCCGGCGTCGGTGCGCCGACCGGGCGCGAATTCAGGACAATCTGGCGGTTTGCGGTTTTGCTTTGCGGCATGTGAGCCTCCGTCAACGGGAATGAACGTGCTGCGTGCGCACGCTCGGATCAGGGATGGACCAGCGGAAAGGGTGCGCCTGCGGCGGCGTCGGCGGTCGAGCCGGTGCGATCGCAGGCAGGCGATTGGAACGATCGGGACAGCGTAACGCGGTGTGAGGCATTCGTCATGAATGATTGAGTAGACCAGTCGTCTAGAATCAGGGCAAAAACAAGGCGCGCCCAAGCGCGCCCGGATTACGACTGCGCCCCGTTGCGTGGCGCGGCAGGCGGCAGGTTCAGCATGCGCCGCGTTTCGGCCATCGCCCTTTCGAGCGGTTTGCGGTTGCGGTGAATCTTTTCCAGCAGCGTCGCGCCCAGCCACAGCTCGTACAGGATCGCGGCGGTGTACGACGGATCGTCGACGCCGCTCAGCGAACCGTCGGCGAGGCCGGCCTCGATGCCGCCCGCGAGCCGCTCGATGATCTGGCTGGTGCCGCGCCGCAGTACCGTGCGCATCGCTTCCGACAGATCCGACACTTCCGCACCGAGCTTCACCGCGAGGCACTTGCCTTCCGGATCGTCCGCGCATTGCGTGTGCAGCCAGTTGCCCCAGTACGTCATCAGGCGCTCGGCGCCGGTGCCGGCCTGCTGCTTGAGCAGGTTGTCGAGATGCGCGAGATAGCCTTCGAAATACGATTCGAGCAGCGCTTCGCCGAATGCCTCTTTCGAGCCGAAATAATGGTAGAACGAGCCCTTCGGGATGCCCGCCGCGGCGAGAATCTCGTTCAGACCGACCGCCGAGAACCCCTTGTGGAGCATGATCGGCTTCGCGATATTCAGGATGTGCTGGCGGACTTCGGCGCCTGAAGATGCATTCATGATGGCGTATGGTAGCAACGATTAGACCGGTCGTCTAGTAATGTCGAACCGGCATGTTGAGCGGCACTTTACCCGATCCCCGCCACGGGCCCAATGCCTGGCCGGCGCGCTTCTCGCCTGCCCGGGGCGTACGCGCGTGGCACGACATCGCGGCGACTCGGTTGCGCCGTCAGCGCGGCGCTTCGTCGGCGCGCTTTCTCATGCGCGCCCGACGCTCGCTCCGTTCGGCGGCCGGGGCACTCTTGACCCCGCGCAACGGCGGCCGCCGCAACAGTGCCGCCATCTCGCGCCTCAACGCATCGAGTTCGTTGCCGCGCGCCGCCTCGGTCGCCAGTGCGCCATCGAGCTGCCCTTGAAGCACGCCGCAGCGATGCAGCGCGTCGCCGAGTTGTGCCTGTAGCGCGGCCATTTCTTTCCGCTGCTGCGCATCGCGTTGTTCCGCGCGCGATGTCGCCGCGTCGAGTTCCTTTTGCAATCGCGCGGCGGCGAGCCGCTCGCGATCGATTTCCTGAAGCGCCCGCTTCTCCGATGCGCGCAGGCGCTCCTCGGCGCGGCGGGCGTCGTCGCGTAACCGGTCGAGCTGGGTAGTGAAATCCGCACGGGCCTCGGCGAGCGCACGATCGCCCTCCGCGTTGTCGGCCGTCAGGCGTTCGATATCGGCTTGCAGCGCTTGCCGGGAGGCATCGTCGGCCGCCCTCGCCTGCTCCAGCTCCTGAATGCGGACCTGCGCGGCCAGCAACGCAGCCGTGCGTTGCTCCAGCGCGGTTTCGGTGCGGGCCAGTTCGGCCTGCAACGTCGCGACTTCCGTTTGCGCCGTGGCTCGCTGCGCTTCGACTTCCGCGCGCAGCGCGTCGAGGGCCGCTGCCGCAGCGGTGCTCGACCGGTTCCACAGCGCCGCGACGAGTTCACCGGCCGCCGCCTGCAGATCGGCCGGCAGGTCCGGATGCTCGATGCGCACGCGGCTTTTTTCCCGCAGCTCGGCCCAGAACTCGCCGAGAACGGCCGTCGGCGTGCTCATGCTGCCCTTGCGAACGAGCTGGTACAGGCGGTTCGCCGTCGGCGTGATGCCGAAGCGGAAGAACAGCAGCGCGCAGACTTCGCGGTACAGCTCGCGTGTTTTCGGGAAGTCGGCCTTGAGGCGCTCGATTTCGGCGGTCAGGCGAGGTTCATCGGCGACGAGATCGGACATGGCGGGTTCTATCGAGGAATTTCGTCGATAATATAACGTAAACCGTTAAATATCCAATCATCGGCCGGTTTCAGTTTGACATTATTTCTATAATGTCGAGAATTTCTCAGGGGAAGATGAACGAAGCCGGCCCCGCTCGTTACAGCGTGGCGCGGTGCGGCATCGAAACGCCGGAATCCCCTATCGGGTCATGTCCGCAGATTTCACCGAGCGTCTCGGGGCATCCGCTGGATCGGGACAGCCGCCCTTTGCACGGCAGCCGAACAAGTACGATCGCGCCACACGCGCGGCAACCAAACACCAGCGTGGGCGCGCCGACGGCGCGAAGCGCGCCTGCCTTCAGCGGCCGGGCGCCGCTTCCCTGAAGAAGTCGATCAATTGGCGCGTCAGGAAGGCCGGATTCTCGTCCGGCAGCCAATGGCCGGTGTTCGGCGCAACGGCTCCGCGCACGTCCAGCGCCAGCTCCCTCGCCATGTCGAGTTCCTTGGCGCCGTTGCTCTTGTCGCCGGCGAGCGCCAGCACCGGCATCGGGAGCTTGTGCTTCATGAACGCCTTGAACTGCGTCTCGTCCTGCGCAAACGCGCGATAGAGTTCGAATCCGGCGCGTAGCGCGCCTGGCGCCGCATAAGCGGCGGCGTAGACGGCGATATCGTCGTCCGACAGTGGGACGTGGGTTCTCTTCTTGTAGAAATCGAGGATGTACGCGTGCTCCTTGCCCGCAATCAGCATTTCGGCGATATCGCGCTGCTGATGCAAGCCGAAATGCCAGATCTGCGGATCGGCACGGGCCTTCGCTTCGTCCCAGATTCGCGTGCCCGGCACCGGAACGTCGAGCATCGCAAGCTTCGCGATCTCGGCAGGCCATTGCGCGGCGTACGCGTAGGCAACCATCACGCCGATGTCGCGGCCGACGAGGTGAATGCGCGTCGCGCCCAACTGGCGGACGAGCGCCCGGATGTCGCCTGCCATCGAGGCCTTGTCGTAGCCGCCGAGCGGCTTGTCCGATTCGCCCGCGCCGCGGTAATCGACCGCGACGACGCGATACCCCTCTTCCGCCAGCACCGGCATCACGTGACGCCACGTGTACCAGGTTTGCGGCCAGCCATGCAGCAGGATCACCATCTCGCCGTCGTCCGGCCCGCCGGTCACGTAATGGAGGCGTACGTCGTCGACCTGCGCGTAGCGCCGGCTGAATCGCTGATGGAAACCGGCCGGCAAGCCGGCCGCCGGCATCCCTGACATCGATCGTTCATTCTGCATGGGTCGTCATCCGTTACGTTGCCGGTCGCTCAGACTGTCGACCTGCTTCACGCCCCGGAGCAGCCATGGCCGAAGTTGCCTCGTGAGGAGCGGCATGATGATCCAGGTCAGCGACGAAGTCAGGAGTGCGGAGCTGAGCGCGAGTTGGACAGGACGCTCCAGCGCGGGAAGGAGCGCGTTCAGAAGGAAGGTGATCGACAGCAGGGCCGGATAAACCGCCAGCCACGTCACGAGAAACGTCTTCCACTTCGGTGCAGCGGGCTTGCCGGCAATCGCGAACCACGCATTCATGCCGACGGCGGCGTCGCGATGTTCGTCCGATATCTCGTCGCCCTTCGCAACCAGCTTTCGCCGTTCCCCGGAGGCCTCCCACGCATGCAGGTGCTCCGGCGAGTCGAAACGATAAACCAGATAGTTGATGCCGCTTGAATCGCTCAGGCGAACGTTTCCGAGATGCCCCGGGTAACGCCGCGCTGCCGCGTCGATCTCGCGCGCCCATCGATCGAATTGCCTTTCCCGTCCCGGATGAACGACGCGGCCGACGACGATCGTGCTCGACTCGCGAATCGTGTCCGACGGGGAAAGGCGTTGACTGTCGTGCATCTGATTGCTGAAGCGAAGGGGCGGTACATTTCGTCGCTCGGCGGTGCCCGATGGCGTCCGAGAAAAAACAGACGCCGTTTGGGCGAACATGCCGGGCTGTCGCGCGAGCAAATCACGGTCCTGCCCGCACGCCGGCAGCGGCGCTTGTCGCGCTTCGACGCTCGCGCGAGCGGCCTGCGTCGACGGCGCGGCAGCCTCATGCGATGCCGTCGAATTCGCTACCAACGAACGCGCGCTGTAATTTTTTCAGCATGATCGAAAGCGTGGGGGCGCTACGGGTGAGCGGAAAGTGGATCGCCGGGGGCCTAATCGTCGCTCAGGGCCTTCGTTCGGTCTGTCATTCGCGTGCCACCGTAGGCCGGTAACGTTCGAAGCCGCCCCGATTCCGACAAGCGAACCGACATGCAGCGCCCGTCGCGCGCCACGCCCCACGTTTACGCAGCCACGTCCCGCGCCCTCGCTATCAGCCTCGCGATCAACCTGCTGCTGCTCGCCGTCGAGACGGCGGCGGCATGGTTCGCGCATTCGTCGGGGCTGCTCGCGGACGTCGCGCACGCCGCGATCGATCTTGCGGCCGATGCGCTGATCCTCGTCGCCTGCCGGTTCGACGCGCGCCTGCCGCCGGAGCGGCGCCCGACCTACGAGCCGCTCGCACTCGCGGGCCTCGGCGCGTTGCTGGTCGCGACCGGCGCGCAGATGATCTGGCATGCGCTGACCCGGTTCGATACGCCGCCCGTCGTGCAGCCGGGCGCGACCGCGCTCGCGCTGGCTGCCGTCACGCTCGCCGGCAAGGCCGTGCTGTCGTACTGGATGCTGCGCCAGGCGCGCGAGACCGGCTCCGCGCTACTCGAGGCGAGCGGCTGGCACGTGCGGACCGATGCGCTGTCGTCGTTGCTCGCGGCGCTCGCGATGAGTGCGGCGCTGCTCGGCTTCGGCCGCCTCGACGATCTGGCGGCGCTCGCGATCGGTGCGCTCGTGATCCGCACGGGCGCCGGGTTCATCCGGCGCGGCTATGCGCAGTGGCCGGCACTGGCCGATTGGGCGAATCGCTCGACGCGCGGGTCGTGAACGCGGATCGTCGCGCCGCTCGTCGATGCTTCGATGCGCGTGATCGACTGCACGGAATGAAGAAGAGGCTCGCCCCCGCGAGCCTCTTTTGCGAGATGTCGCCATCGGCATGTCGTTCCTGGCGTACCGATGCTATCGCCCACCCGAGCGGCACGACACTCCCGGGCAAAATCCGCACGAGCGCCGCCGGGCAACGGCCGCGGCATACACATCGGACGGTTTCGCGCAATGGAATATCGGGCCGCCTTGCACGGCATCCCGCGACGCACACGTGTGCGCCGCAGGCGGCGTGATGGGGGGATGCGCGGGCATCGTGCGCGACGACCGCAGGCGGGTTGACCGATCGGGCTCCGCGTAACAGGCTATTGCTTGTATTTTGTTAATACAGTCTGTAGTATGTATTTTGACGATACATGCCATAGACTGTATTTTCAGATTACAAACGATCACCTGTCATCTCGCGGAGCGCCCGATGGCCTTTCCTGTCCAGACCTTGACCCAATTGCGCCCGATCCTCGTCGGTTTCCGCAAATCCGCGGGGCTCACGCAGGCGCAACTGGCCGCCCGCCTCGGCATCACCCAGCAATCTTATGCTCAGCTCGAAGCCAACCCGTCGGCGGTCAGCATCGAACGGCTTTTCAAGGTGATGAACGCGCTTGGCGTTCGCATGTTGCTCAGCCTCGACGAGCGGGATGCACCGGCGGAAGCGGCCGATTCGGCTCCCGATGCCGAACCGGTGGTGCGCCGCAAGCCGGTCGCGAGCAAGCGCGGCACCACGGCCGCCACAACCCCGACCGGGGCCGCCGTTAGAACTGCGCGGAAGCGCCCGACAGCGACGACTCGGGCCAGGCCTCGCGCGTCGGAGCGGGAGGACTGGTGACGATGGTCGCACGCGCCCGCAGCAACCGGCTCGACCTGTGGATGAACGGCATTCCTGTCGGCTACTGGGAAATCCGGCGTGGGGTCGAGCGTCTCGTCTACCTGCCGGACTGGCTCGACGATCCCCAGGGCCGGCCGCTGTCGTTGTCGCTGCCCTTCACGCCCGGCAACCAGCCGCACCAGGGCGCGATCGTGGCCGACTACTTCGACAATCTGCTGCCGGACAGCGAGCCGATCCGCCGTCGCATCGCGCAGCGTTACCGGCTCCGGTCGACAGCGCCATTCGACTTGCTCGCGTCGATCGGCCGCGATTGCGTCGGCGCGATTCAAATGCTGCCGCCCGACGAGACACCGGTCAATCTCAACGGAATCGAAGGCGCGCCGCTCGACGACGCAGCCGTTGCCGATGCGCTGCGCCACGCGACCGCCGCGCCGCTGCCCGGCCACGGGGAACCGCACGGCGACCTGCGCCTGTCGATTGCCGGCGCGCAGGAAAAGACCGCGCTGCTGCGTCAGCGCAACCGCTGGCTGCGGCCGTCGGGCAGCACGCCGACGACCCACATCTTCAAGCTGCCGCTCGGGCGCGTCGGCAACATGCAGGCCGACATGCGCACGTCCGTCGAAAACGAATGGTTGTGCTCGAAGATCGTCGCCGCGTACGGCTTGCCGGTCGCACCGTGCGAAATCGGCCGGTTCGACGATCAGAAGGCGCTGATCGTCGAGCGCTTCGACCGGCGCCCGTCGCGCGACGGCTCGTGGATCCTGCGGCTGCCGCAGGAGGACATGTGTCAGGCGACCGGCACGCCGTCGGGGGCGAAATACGAAGCGGACGGCGGCCCCGGCATCGAGACGATCATGGGTATCCTCGCGAATTCGGCCGACGCTTCCCGCGACCGGATGAATTTCTTCGTCGCACAGCTCGTGTTCTGGGTGTTGGCTGCGATCGACGGCCACGCGAAGAACTTCAGCATCGCGCACCTGCCCGGTAATACGTATCGCAGCACGCCGTTGTACGACGTGCTGTCCGCGCATCCGATCATCGGTACGCGCCGCAATCAGATCCCGCCGAGCCGCGCGCGCCTCGCGATGGCCGTCTGCGGGAAGAATCGGCACTACGTGATCGGGGAAATCCGGCCGCGCCACTGGATCGCACAGGGCCGGCGCGTCGGCCTGACCGAAGACGACGTGCGGGCCGCGATGACGGCCGTCGCTGCACGGACGGAGCCCGCGATTGCCGAAGCCGCCGCACAGATCCCGGCGGATTTTCCGGCGGACGTGGCAGACGCGATATTCGCGGGCATGCGTCGGCAAAGCCGCAAACTCGCGGCGGCCGGCGCGGCGTGACAAATCGACCGGCCGCGACGGGCTGCCGGTCTTCGCCGCAATACTTCGACCCTCGGTCGACGGGCGGTCCTGGCAGGACCGAAGCGGTTATGCCGCCGCAGATACAGACATCGAACGCCCGCCCCGAACCGCTTGCCGGCCGCCGGCGCCTGATCGTTCAGCCGGCGTCGCGCGCGCGGGCGAGTGCCGCGAGGTTGCCCTCGCCGAACCCGTGGTGCCCCTTGCGCTGCACGATCTCGAAGAAGATCTCGCCGGGGCGGCGTTTGACGAAGGTCTGGAAGAACAGTCTCGGCACCCCGTCGTCGCCGATCTCGCCGTCGACCAGCACCGCGCGGCGGCGCAGCGCGTCGAGATCGACACCGTGCGCGGGCAGCCGCGCGTCGACGTCGTCGTAATAGCGTACGGGCGGCTCGATGAATTCGACGCCGTTCGCGCGCAACGCATCGACGCACGCCAGGATGTCGTCGGTGGCCAGCGCGACGTGCTGCACGCCCTCGCCCGGATGGTCGGGCAGGTACGCATGCATCAGCTCGGTGCGCCGCGTACCTTCCTCGTAGACCGGAATCCGCACCGCGCCGCACGGCGACACCATCACGCGCGATTCCTCCGACACATGCCAGTGCGCGTCGATCTGGTGGATCTCGCGAAAATGCAGCAGGTCGTGGTAGAAATCCAGCCACTCCTGCATGCGGCCCGCGCCGACGGTTTGCGTGAAGTGGTCGACCTGCTGCAGGCCGACGCCCGCGCAATCGAGATCGGTATGCGCGGTCGCGATGTCGATCGGCCGGAAATCGATGTCGAAGATCGAGATGTCGCCGACGCCGCCGCGCTGGCCGCCCCGCCCGCGCCAGCGATCGACGAAATACAGGTGCGAATCGCCGATGCCCTGGATCGCCGGGATCCTCAGCTCGCCGACGCCGACCTTTTCGCCTTCGAACGCCCACGCCCCGAGCTGGATCGCGCGCTCGAACGCGCGCCGGGCGTTCGCCACGCGCAACCCGATCGCGCAGACGCCCATCCCGTATTCCTCCGCATAGCGCGCGGCGAACGAATCGGGCTCGGCGTTGATGAGGAAATGCATCTGCCCCTGCCGGTACAGCGTGACGTTCTTGCTGACGTGCCGCGCGATCGCCTTGAACCCGAACTGCTCGAAGCGCTGCGCGAGCGCTTCCGGCACGGGCGCCGCGAATTCGACGAATTCGAGGCCTGCCATCCCGAGCGGATTGGCGGCCGGATCGGCAACGGGCGGCGTATCGCTGGACAAGGGGTGGAAATTGCCGGGCATTCCAGTCTCCGGGGGCATGCGGTCGATGGGGGTTCGTGCCCGTCGCGTGCGGCATGCGCGGCCGATGCGGCGGCCTCGCGTCCGCCCCGAACGGGCGAGTTGTCGATGTTGCAGATTTTAACCAGATCGTTCACCGCGGCACACCCCGGCCAAACGGCATATCGTCGCGCCGCTTAGTGCAAACCCCAAAATCGTTCGATAATCGCACGTAATTGAACGATAATCGCGCACATTGTCCGATTGGCCAATTGCCGCCGTGCGGCCCGCGCCCTATTCTCCGTTCACTCATCGACTTCAATGCAGCATCGGACGCGGCGCCGCCACGATTCCACGATGCGCCGTGCCAGGAGACATCGCCATGACCCCCACCTTCGACACCCTCGACACCGCCGGCGCTCGCGCTCGCAGCCAGGCCCGCAAGGCTGCGATCGGCAGCTTTGTCGGCGCCGTCGTCGACTGGTACGACTTCCTGCTGTACGGGATCGTCGCCGCGCTGGTGTTCAATTCCGAGTTTTTCCCGAAAGTCAGCCCGACGATGGGCACGCTCGCGGCATTCGCCACCTTCGGCGTCGGCTTCCTGTTCCGGCCGCTCGGCGGCATCGTGTTCGGCCACTACGGCGACCGGCTCGGCCGCAAGCGGATGCTCGTGCTGACCGTCATGCTGATGGGGCTGTCGACGGTCGCGATCGGCCTGCTGCCGACGTTCTCGACGATCGGCTGGTGGGCGCCCGTGCTGCTGGTGCTGATGCGCGCGATCCAGGGCTTCGCGGTCGGCGGCGAATGGGGCGGCGCGGCGCTGATGGCCGTCGAGAGCGCGCCGAAGCAGAAGAAGGCGTTCTACAGCAGCGGCGTGCAAGTCGGCTACGGCGTCGGGCTCGTGCTGGCCACCGGCATCGTCTCGATCCTGAGCCATACGCTCGGCGAGGCGGCGTTCAAGTCGTGGGGCTGGCGCCTGCCGTTCGTGTTCAGCATCGTGCTGGTGCTGATCGGACTGTGGGTGCGCAAGAACATGGACGAATCGCAGGAGTTCGTCGAGAAGGTCGAGCACGGCAACCGCAAACTGCGCCTGCCGGTGCTGGAGGCGCTGACGCGCCACCCTAAGGCGTTCCTGCTGATCGTCGCGCTGCGGCTCGCCGAACTGTTCACGATGTATATCGTCACCGCGTTCGCGCTCAGTTATTCGACGACGAACCTCGGCATGTCGCGTGACCTGTTCCTGAACATCGGCCTGCTGGTGGGCGCGGTGAGCTGCGTGACGATCCCCTGCTTCGCATGGCTGGCCGACCGCTACGGCCTGCGCCGCATCTACCTGATCGGCGCGCTGATCGGCCTCGTATCGGCGGTGCCGTTCTTCGTCGCGCTGGAAGCTCGATCGATCGCGTGGATCGTGATCTTCTCGATCCTGCTGGCGAACGCCGCGCACGACATGGTCGTGAGCGTCCAGCAGCCGCTGTTCACCGAGCTGTTCGGCGCCGAATACCGCTACAGCGGCGCGGGCGTCGGCTACCAGTTCGCGAGCGTCGTAGGCGGCGGGTTCACGCCGTTCATCGCGGTCGGCCTCGTCAGCGTGGCAGGCGGTTCGTGGCACCTCGTCGCCGGCTATCTGGCGTTCGGCTGCCTGATCTCGCTGGCGGTCGCCGCGCGGATGCGGGCGGCGCAATGACGGCCTGACCGTTGGCCGACCCGATTCGCGGTCGGCCAACGCGGCGGTCGTTCGGCCATGCCGGCCGGCATTCGACCCGCCGCATCGCGGCGCGACGTCAAACACTGTCAGTTACGCGCGCCGATTCCCCTTTTCCCCTCCGAACACTCCACGCCGCATGCCGACCAATGGCATCATATGGGCCTACGTCAGTCACCGATACGCCCCCATATCATGTCGAATCTCATCGTCCACGGCGGCACTCCGCTGCGCGGGGACATCAAGCCGTCCGCGAACAAGAACGCCGTCCTGCCGATTCTGTGCGCCACCCTGTTGACCGATCAGCCGCTGCGCCTCGTCGGCGTGCCGGACATCACCGACGTACGCAAGATCCTCGACATCTTCCGCACGCTCGGCAGCGACGTGTCGGTCGATTTCACGACGGGTCTGCTCGAGCTTCACCATCGCAACACGCAATTCGATCCGGCCATCCACCGGCTGCCCGAGGCGATGCGTTCGTCGATCATGCTGATTCCGCCGCTGCTCGCGCGCTTCGGCGTCGCGCGCCTCGAGAACGACGTGAAGGGCTGCACGCTTGGCGTGCGCGAGATCGATCCGCACGTCGAGGTGTTCGAACGTTTCGGCGCACACATCGAGCGCACGCCCGATTCGCTGATCGTCCGTACCGACGGGCCGCTGACGGCCAACGCTCATTGGCTCGACTACGCGTCGGTGACGACCACCGAGAACTTCGCGCTGTGCGCGACGGCCGCGAACGGCACGTCGACGTTGATGAACGCGGCCTCCGAGCCGCACGTGCAGGAGTTCTGCCAGTTCCTCGCGATGATCGGCGTCGCGATCGAGGGCATCGGCACGTCGCGGCTCTGCGTGACGGGCGGCGGCAAGCTCGGCGGCGGCGAGTTCCGCTTCGCCGAGGATTTCCATGAAATCGCGACGTTCCTTGCGCTCGGCGCGATCACGGGCGGCGACATCACGGTGCGCAATTCGTCGCCCGAGCATTTCCCGCTGATCGACCGCACGTTCGCGAAATTCGGCGTCACCGTCACGCACCGGGACGGCTGGTCGCGCGCGGAGCGCGACGGCCCGCTGCGCGTGCGCCGGCCGTTCACGCAGAACATCCTGACCAAGGTCGAGGCCGCGCCATGGCCGTACCTGCCGGTCGACCTGCTGCCGATCTTCATCGCGCTCGGCGTGCGCGCGGAAGGCAGCGCGATGTTCTGGAACAAGGTCTACGACGGCGCACTCGGCTGGTCCGGCGAACTGTCGAAGTTCGGCGCGCACGTGTTGTTGTCCGACCCGCACCGGCTGATCACGTTCGGCGGACTGCAACTGACGCCGGCGCGCGTCGAGAGCCCGTACATCATCCGCGTCGCGATCGCGCTGCTGATGGTGGCCGCGAGCATCGAAGGCCGCTCGGAAATCATGAACGCGCTGCCGATCCGCCGCGCGCATCCGCATTTCGTCGAGAACCTGCGTTCGGTCGGCGCGAACGTCGAGTGGACGAGCAGCGAGTAAGGCCATGGCGGATGCGGCGCGCGTAACGGTCGCGTCGCATCCGGTTCCTCCGCTTTTCCGGTTCGTCCGCCCTCAAGCAAACGGGTTGCGCAATACCGGACCGCCTCCACTTGCAGGCCGCCGTACATGGCTTCGGTGTACAGATATTCGCCCCCTCGATCGAAGCAGTTGCCACGATGCATGCGTCGTAGAAGGACAAGCGATGCCACTCCGCCAGCCGCCGCGCGAGGTCGTGCGCATCGACGGTGAGCGGCACGACATGGCACAAACGCCTGATCGGCTCCAGAAACTCCCCTACCTCGCGCCACGGCATCCGCAGTTTGCGGTTGCAGACACTGGCGATCTCATTCAATACCTGGACGCTGATGGTTGGCCGGCGAAGGAACAGCGCCTCCGCACGATTTGCCTTGGTTTCGTCGTCGGACAGCAGATAAAGCACGACATTGCTGTCGACGAACGATTTCTCCGTCTCAATCCTGCTCATTCGCATCGTCCCGGCTGAACTTGAAATCCGCGGGCAACTTGCCCCTGAAACGCCGCAGTCGCTCCAGAATCTCGTCGGGCCTCGGCTTGCGGCTTACCGCGAAAACGCGGGGACTGTCGACCACGATCTCGATATCGTCGCCTTCGCGCAATTCCAGTGCGTCGACCACACTGGCCGGAAGCCGAACCGCCAGGCTATTGCCCCATTTAGCGACCTGCATCCGAGCCTCCATGGATATACGTCGTCGTTTGTATATTGTTGGTGCGAATCCGCAATTCGACTGAATGGACAATTGGGCCGGGCACGCGCGCCCCATTACCCATGATTCGCGCGATAATCGCTCACTTCCGCGCGAATAACGCGCATCCACTGCCCGCCTGCGACGATGAAAAAGCCGGATCTCGACCGACGCGACTGGATTGCCGGCCTCGAAAAAGGCCTGATGATCCTGGAGGCGTTCGACAGCCAGCACGCGCGCATGACGCCCACGCAGGCCGCCGCCCGCACCGGCCTCACGCGCACGGCCGCGCGGCGCTACCTGCTGACGCTCGAGTCGCTCGGCTACGTGTACACCGACGGCAAGCTGTACGGGCTCACGCCGCGCGTGCTGCGGGTCGGCTGGTCGTACTTCGATTCGGCGCGGCTGCCGCGCACGGTCCAGCCTTATCTGCAGCAACTGAGCGCGTCGCTGAACGAATCGGCGTACGTCAGCGTGCTCGACGGCTGGGAGCTCGTGTTCATCGCCCGCAACGGCGTGTCGCGCGTGATGACGACGGGCTTCGTGCTCGGCGCACGCGTGCCGGCGCCGCTGACGTCGCCCGGTGTCGTGCTGCTCGCCCATCATCCCGACCGCGAGGCCGTGCGCGCGTGGCTCGACGAGACCGAGTTGCCGCCGTTCACGCCGCACACGATCACCAACAAGGCGCGGCTGCTCGAACAGGTCGACCAGGCGCGCGACGCCGGCTACGCGGCGATCGAGCAGCAGTTGCAGGTTGGCGTGCGCGGGATCGCGGTGCCGCTGAAGAACCGTCACGGCGAAGTCGTCGCCGCGCTGAGCACGAACATGCCGATCGGCGCGGAGACGACCGACGCGGCCGTGCGGCGCGTGCTGCCGCATCTGCAGGAAGCGGCGCTCGCGATGCTCAACGTGCTGTAGCGCACCTTGCTCGCCGCGAACGGCCCCGGTGCAACGCCTGCAACCCCGCTACGTAACGAATAGCGCCCTGCGCCGCAACCGGCAGTCCGTCGGCCGGTTTTTGCCCTTCACCCGATCCGCCACCAACGCGGCAACAGATTGCGCACCTCGCGCCGCCGGTAACGGTCGTCGATCAGATGCACGACCCCCTCGTCGTGCTCGGTCCGGATCACGCGCCCGGCCGCCTGCACGACCTTCTGCAGCCCCGGGTACAGGTACATGTAGTCGTAACCGTTGCCGAAGCGCGCGTCCATCGCGCGCCGCATCTGCTCGTTGACGTCGTTGACCTGCGGCAATCCGAGCGTCGCGATGAACGCGCCGATCAGCCGCTCGCCGACCAGGTCGACGCCTTCCGAGAAAGCCCCGCCCAGCACCGCGAAACCGACGCCGCGGCCGGCCGCGTCGAAGCGCGCGAGAAACGCGTCGCGCTCGCTTTCGGCCATGCCGGGCGCTTGCGCCCACACGGGGACGTCCGGATGGCGCGTCTGCATCAGCGCGACCACGCGCCCGAGGTAGTCGAAGCTGCTCAGGAAGCCGAGATAGTTGCCGGGCCGGGCCGTGTATTGCGCGGCGATCAGGTCGGCGATCGGCTCGAGCGAGCGATCGCGGTCGCGCCAGCGCGTCGACACGTGGCTCGCGACGCGCACCGTCAGTTGCTCGGCGCGGAACGGCCCGTCGACGTCGAGCCAGCCCGTATCGCCGGGCAGCCCGAGCGTGTCGCGGTAGAAATGGAACGGGCTCAGCGTGCCCGAGAACAGCACGGTTGCGCGCGCGGCTTCGTAGCGCGGCGCCAGGAAACCGGCCGGGATCACGTTGCGCACGCACAGCGTCGACTGGACGCGGCGCCGGCGGCCGGCCGTCGCCACGCCGTCGAGCGCGGGCTGCCGCAGCATCGGTTCGCCATGCAGCGTCGCGTCGAAGATCGATGCGCTGTCGAACGCTTCGGCCAGCACGCCGAACTGGATCGCCTCGAAATGAAAGCGCAGCAGCGCGTCGCCGTTCGCGCGCGGCGCGTCGGTCAGGTGTTCGCCGATCGCCGCGACGAGGTTTTGCACGGCCGACACGATCGGGCCCGGCACGTCGGGATAGGCCGCATAGCGCTCGGCCTGTGCGCGATTGAGCGTGCCCCACGCACGGGCCAGCCGGTCGAATGCCTTGCGCAGCGCCGCGGGCGCGGCTTCGCGCGCGGCCGCGAACGCGAACGGATCGAGCGACGCGCTGTACATCTTGCGGGCGCGGTCGAGCAGGTTGTGCGCTTCGTCGACGAGCACGCCGACGCGCCACTGGTTCTGCTGCGCGAGCGTGTGCAGCATCGCGCTGCCGTCGTAGTAGTAGTTGTAGTCGCCGATCACCATGTCCGACCAGCGCGCGAGCTCCTGCGCCAGGTAGTACGGACAGACGTCGTGCGCGAGCGCCGCGGCGCGCACGGTGTCGCGATCGAGCAGCCCGGCGTCGATCGCCGCGTCGCGCGCGGCCGGCAGCCGGTCGTAGAAGCCTTTCGCAAGCGGGCACGATTCGCCGTGACACGCGTTGTCCGGATGCTCGCACGCCTTGTCGCGCGCGACGAGTTCCAGCACGCGCAGCGGCAGCGCGGGCGTGCCGGCGCCGAGCGTCGTCGCCGCTTCGAGTGCGAGCGCACGGCCGGGCGTTTTCGCGGTCAGGAAAAACACATGGTCGAGCTCGCCTTCGCCGCATGCCTTCAGCAGCGGGAACACGGTGCCGAGCGTCTTGCCGATGCCGGTCGGCGCCTGCGCCATCAGGCAGCGTTCGTCGCGCGCCGCGCGATAGACGGCCACCGCCAGCTCGCGCTGGCCGCTGCGAAACTGCCCGTGCGGAAACGCGAGCGCGCGCAGCGCCGCGTCGCGTGCGGCGCGATGGGCCGTCTCGCGTTCGGCCCAGCCGACGAAGCACGCGCACTGCTCGGCGAAGAACGTCGCGAGCGTGCCGGCATCCAGCGTTTCCGTCAGCACGGTCTCGCGCTCGGACACGATGTCGAAATACACGAGCGCGACGTCGATTTCCTCGAGATCGCGCGCGTCGCACATCAGGTGCGCATACACCTTGGCCTGCGCCCAGTGCAGCGCGCGATGGTTGGCCGGCATCGCGTCGAGGCTGCCGCGATAGGTCTTGATTTCCTCGAGCCGGTTCGCCACGGGATCGTAGCCGTCCGCGCGGCCGCGCACGGTGAGCGTCCCCCACGTGCCCGTCAGCGCGATCTCGGTTTCGTAGCGCGCGCCGCGCTTCGACGTGACCGCGCCGTGGCCGGCGATGCCTTCGAGCGCGGTCGGCGCGGGCGTGAAGCGCAGGTCGAGATCGCCGCGCCGCGCGGTGAACTCGCACATCGCCCGCACCGCGACGACGTAGCTCATGCGGACAACCCCGCCGCTTCGGCGTGCGCGACGGCCGCGCCGGCCCACTCGACGTCGACGACGCGCACCGGCATGCGGTGCGCGACGCAGTAGGCGAGCCAGCGTGTCTGGTTATCCTGCAGCCGGTCGCCCGGGCCCTTCACCTCGATCAGTTCGTAGCGGCGTTCGTCGGGCCAGAAGCGGACGAGATCGGGCAGGCCGGACCGGTTGCTGCGGATATCCGCGAGCAGGCGCGTGAACCATAGCCGCAGGTGCTCGGGCGGCAGGCAGGCGAGCGCTTCGTCGAGCAGCGTGTCGGTCAGCACGCCCCAGAACACGAACGGCGATTGCAGCCCGGCCTTCGTCGCGAAATGCCGGCGGATCGTGTCGCGGTACGCGCCCGAATCGAGCTGCGCGAAGCATGCGTCGAAGGCCGCCGCGCGGCGCATCGCGAAATCGGGTGCGTGCAGATCGGCCGGACCGCGCTGGAACGGGTGAAAAAACGCACCGGGCACGGCCGCGAACACGGGCTCCCAGCACAGCAGCCCGAACAGCGAATTGATCAGCGTGTTTTCGACGTAGTGGACCGGCGAAGCCGGCTGCGCGAGATGATCGCGCACGGCGAATTCGACGCTGACGGATGCGTCGGGGCGCGCCAGCACGAGCGTCTCGCGCGGTACGTCGGCGGCGGCAGCCGCGCGTTCGACCCGCTGGCCGGCGCGGCGTTGCAGGCGCGGCAGCATGCGCTCGACGCGCTGACGCTCCTCGTCGCTCTCGAAGCCGCCGCGTGCGTCGAGCGCCAGCGCGAGCGCGTCGTCGTCGCGTCCGCAGCGTTCGAGCACGCGGATGCGACGGTGGCGGCTGCCGGGCCACGCGCTGCGGGTGTACGCGTCGAGGGCGGTACCCCAGTCGGCACGGCGCTCGCACGCCTGGCCGAGCGCGAACAGCAGCTTCGCGCGGCGCGTCGCGAGCCACGGCTGCGCACAGTCGACTGCGGCCAGCGCGCGGATCAGGTCGTCGAACGGCAGATCGTCGGGCCATGCATCGAGCGCGTCGCGGCACATCTGCAGCGCGAGATACGCGTCGACGTCGCCACGCTGCTGGAACGCGCGCGACGACGGCGCGATCGGCACGCTTTCGTACTGGAACACGCCGAGATCGGCGAGCACGAATTCGCTCCAGTCCTGATGCAGATTGCCGAAGAACATCAGCCGCAGCCGGTCGCACAGTGCGCCGACCGTCACGCGCAGTACGCGGTCGTCGGCCTGTGCGCACCACGCGTCGAGCGGTTGCGCGACGTCGTGCGCGGGCCGCAGCCGGTCGAGCCAGTCGGCCTTGCGTTCGCCCGCGTGCGCGGCGAGCGACGGAAAGATGCGCAGCAGATCGGCCTTGGTCGACAGCGCGAACAGCTCGTCGAGCGTGAGCGGCGGTGCCGGATCGACCCAGCCGAGGGCGACGAGCGGCGCGGCGGCGTCGAGCGTGCAGCCGATCTCGTCGTACACGAGCTTGCTCGCGCGGAAATCGGACCCGTTGCGCATCAGCATCCGCACGAGCAGCGCCCGCGATGCCTGCGGCAGCGCCGCGAACTGCCGGACGAACGCGTGCTCGTGCGCGTCGAACAGGTCGTCGTAACGCTCGCCGAGCCAGGCCAGCGCGCGTTCGAAATTGGTCAGGTAGTAAAACGCCGGAGGCGTCGGTGAGGCAGGCGTCACGGGGATCGATCACTGTACGTTTGTACAGGTCGCAATCATATCAAATGTGACGGGCGATGCTGTACGCGGCATCGCCCTCCCGCTATCCGCCTGCGATCCGGCTTCGGTCAGAACTGGTAATTCACCGACATGTCGAACACGCCGTTGGTCGACTGCTGCGTGATCGGGCTGCGCGCCGCGCGACCGACGAGCTGCTCGATCGCGCCGTCCATCGTGACGAACCAGTGCTTGTTCACGAACCACACCATCGTCACGCCGAGGCCGGCCGACTTGATCCCGGCCCCCGACGAATAGGCCGGCAACCCCGAGCGCGCGGCCGCGCCCTGGTTCACGCCGAACCAGCTGTTCATGTAGCGGGAATCGGCGAACGACACGGTGGGCCCCGCGAACCAGAAGAAGTGCTCGTTGCTGCCGGGCATCGGCATGTACGCGGAGAAATCGCCGGTCCAGCCGTTCGACCCGCCGATGCTGCGCCGGACGTCCGCGCGCAGCACGAGCGGGAAATCCTTCGAGACGACGTAATCGGCGGCGAGCTTCATCACGGGCGCCGCGTTGATGTTGTCGAGGCCGTTCAGGTGGCCGAGATCGTCGGCCGAACGCCGTCCGAGGTCATAGCCGACCGCCAGGCTCACGCGCCAGTTCGGCCCGCGCAACACGTTCGCGCCGAGGCCCTCGCCGGTCGACAGGAAGAACAGGTCGCGATAACGGATGTCGAAATTCGGGCCGCCCATCACGCGATAGCGGTCGGAGCCCGCGTAGCGCGGCTGCAGCGTCATCGCGGCGCCGACGCTCACCTGCCAGGCGGGAATATTCGGATCGAAGAGTTTCTGGAGCGGTACGCCCGCCGTGTATTGCCATTCGCCGAGCGGCGACGGCGTCTGGGCCGCCGCGTCGCGCGCGCCGGCTGCAAGCGCCGCGCATGCCGACAGGCCGGATACGAACCGGCGTGCGCCGGGTGACAGCAACAGGCGAGCAACAGTGGTCAAGGCGGTCTCCGTCGGCTGCACGAAACGAACCTGAAGGAAAGCGTGTCGCGCTTCAGCGGCTGCAACAGTCGGCAGCCCGCTGCGCGAACGTAGTGTGCGCTGAATTAACGGACATCCTACGCGACACGCGTGCGGACGCAAAGCGCCCGTTGTGTACGGGCACTTTGCCGGAATCCGGCATGCGCCGGCGGATGATTGCGGAATCAGAAACGCTCGACGTGATAGTCGCCGGCGAGCGCGGCCGGGCTGCGCGTCGACATCATTCGCGAGAAGCCGTCGGCGAGGCGGCCGAGCGCGAGCTGCTTCTGGCTCGCGTCCCAGTGCGTATAAGTGTCGTATGCGGCATCGTCGAACGAAACGGTGACGGCGACCGGTCGGCCGCTGGCGCGAAAGCCGATCTGCAGCACGCCGCCCGGCAATTCCTCGATGTGATAGTGCAGCGAACGCGATTCGAAATAGCGGCCCAGTACCTGAGCGATCGCGCGCTTGTCTGGCGATTGCACGTGAATGTCCATGACGGTCCTCCTTTCAGTGTTCGCGCGGCCGGTGGTGGCGCACTGCCCCCGTCCGGCATCCGCATCGGCGGCGGGTTCGACGGCGGATCGCCTTGCGGCAGCCCGTCGGGCACGGGCGGGTCGACCGGGTCGTCGTGCCCGGGCGGCGGCGGATCCGGGTCGACGTCGGGTGTCGTCGGTTCGGGGCGGTGCAGCGTGGATGGCGTCTTCATGTCACTCCTGCGCGACGGCGCGCGCATTTCGATGGCGAAGCGAGCGCCCGCAAGCGCCGTGCCCGCTATCGCGCCGTGCCCCGTCGCCGTCGGGTTCAGTCGTCGTAGGCCGCCATGACGAGCCACATCGTGCGCCCCTCGGCGCTCAGTTGCACGGCAAGCGCGAACGGATCGGACGGTTCGCAATGGGCGACGAGCGCCTGCTGCGCGCGCTCCGGGCCGTCGTAGACGGTGTCGTTCAGCTCGCGTACCTCGTCCTTGCCGTCGAACATGCGCCGCTCCGGCCGATAGACCCGCGATTCCCGCTTCCACGTGTCGAAGCGCTCGCGCACGTGGCCGAAATCGCCGCCGCATACGTTCGCGTCGTAACGTATCCTTTCCCTGGCTGCATTCATCGCGATGTCCTCTCGTCCATACCGGCCCCGTGCGCGTCGTACCCGCATGCCCGGCCGGTCCTTGCGGCTTGCAAGCGCCGTGCCACGGTTGCCGCGGGTACGGCGCTTGCGCCTTCTCATCGACAAGGAGGTTCGATCATGACCGTTCACGCCCCCGGCCGCCGCGACGCCGTGTCACCGGCTGCCGGACTGCTCCGGTTCGCCACGTCGCGTCCGCCGTCCGAAGACAAGACGGAGGAACGCATCGACGAAGGGCTCGAGGAGACGTTCCCGGCCAGCGACCCGCCCGCCGTCGGCGGTGCGACGCGTATCGACCCCGCCAAGCCGTCCGGCGAGCGCGAACGTCGCGCGCCGCACGTCCCTTCCCCGCCCCGCGATCACGGCTGACGGCGGCACCCGGCACGCGCTGCGTGACAGCGCAGCCGCGCGCCGGCCCAATCAGGAGCGATCGATGAAAGTCCTTGAACGCAGATGGCATGAAGTAAGCGGCGCAGCCGGCGTCGCGGCGCTGGCCGCGATCGAAAGCGCGGTGGTCCTCGCAATCGTCACGATGACGGGCATCGGCCACTGACGTCCCGCGTCGACGGCCGCGTCTGCGCCGTGGAAGATGTACAAGCAGGCTGGCAAATTTCTCCGTCGCCGGCTATCCGGCGCAAGCCCGTTATCAGCGTGAAGAGGCCTTGGGCCCGACGCGTGCGCCTCGCGCGGCACGCGCGGTGCTCCCGCATCGTCCCCGCTCACGAAGGAGACGTTCATGTATCGCGTCAACGAGATCATGTCGCGCGACGTAGTGTGCGTCGCGCCGACCGACACGATTCGCCATGCAGCCGAATTGATGCAGCGCTTCGATATCGGCGTGCTGCCCGTTTGCGACGGCGCCGAACTCGTCGCGATCGTGACCGATCGCGATCTGGCGGTGCGGGCGCTGTCGCACGGCCATTCGCCCGATACGCCCGTGCAGGCGGTTGCGTCCAGACCCGTGCAATGGTGCGTCGAGGACGACGGCGTCGGCGATGTCCAGCAGCGGATGGCCGACGTGCAGTTGCACCGCTTGCCGGTGCTCGACCGCAATCTGAAGCTGGTCGGCATGGTGTCGCTCGGCGACATCGCCACGCGCGCGGGCGGCCCAGCTCGCGACGAGCTGGCCAACACGCTCGAGGACGTATCGCTGCCGCGCCGCCGCTGAGCGGCGTTCCCATCCATCATCCCGCGCGGCCTGCCGCCCCGGCGCAATACCCGCGCGACGAATTCGCGCGCGGGCCGGGTTGCCGCTTCGACCAGGAGGTTTTCGATGACAACGGACAAACCGTCGCGCGACGCCGCGCGCATCGTCGGCACGAATCCGCGTACGGCCGTCGGCGGCCCGGGCCCCGACGTGATGGCCGCCCGCACGCTCGAAGGCGATCGCGTGCTGACGCTGGACGGCGACGACATCGGCAAGGTCACCCACATCATGCTCGACGTGCGCGCCGGACGAATCGCATACGCGGTCGTGTCGTCGGGCGGCCTGCTCGGGATCGGCGACAAGCTGCTCGCGGTGCCGTGGAACGCGCTCGTACTCGATGCCGAGCGCGAATGCTTCGTGTTGCCGGTCGACACCGCGCGTGTGCGCGAGGCGCCCGGCTTCGACAAGAGCCGGTGGCCGACGATGGCCGACCCCGAATGGGCCGAAGCACTGCATGCGTACTACGGCCGTTCGCCGTACTGGCTGATCGAGGAAGGCGAAACGGCGCTCGATTCGCCGCCGTACGAGGCGTCGCCGGGCGGCCCCGAAGACGGCACGCGGCGGCACTGAAGCCCATCGGCCGAAAGGCGGATCACTGCGCGGCGGCCACCGTCTTCGCGAGTTGGCGGGAGGCGCTCAGGTGTGCGTTCAGCATCGGCAGCGTGCGGGCCGCGAATGCGCGAAGCTGCGGGTCGCGGCCGTCTTTCGCTTCGGTTTCGTAAAGCCGGACTGCCGCTTCGTGTGCGCGAGGCCCCGCCAACGCCACGTACGCCGTATCGAACGCGCGCCCGTTCTTCGCGCGCAATGCCGTCACCGCCGGGTCGACGAGCATGCGCGTCTGGACCGGTATGCCCTTTTGCGCGCCGATGTGCCGCAATTCGTCCGCGATACGTGCATGGTCGTCGACCATCCGGCGGGCGAAGGCCTTCACGTCCGCGTTCGACGAGCGATCGAGCGCAAGCTGCCCGGCCTGCCGTTCCACCTTGCCGATCATGCCGGCCTTGTCGACGAACTCGGCGTCGATGCCGATCGGCCGCTGGGTCATGCCCGCCTCGTCGGCGGTCGGGCCGGGGCGCACGACGCCCGGCGCGACCTGCGCGGACGAAGCAGGCAGCGCCTGCGCATGCGAGAGCGCGAACGCCAGCGCGCCCACGGCGGCAGTCAGGACGATTGCCGCCGATCGACGCCCGCGTGGCTTCATCCGGTTCGTTTTCGTCATCCGGGCCTCCGTATCGGGCAACGGAGCGTCACGCGGGACGATGGGCCGACGTGAAGAAATCGGTCCACTCGCCGTTGTGCCATGCGCCCTCGGTGCGCTCCACCGATAGCGCGCCGGCGGCGAGCATCGTCCGCTCCGCGAACGCGATCGTGCGCCGCGTCACGTGCGCGGCCAGCACGACGCCGTTTTCGCACTGCTTCAGCGCGCCATGCCCCTCCGGCGCATCGCCGCGCATCCGGCCGAGCGCGCCGCACAATGCGCCGACGTACCCGCCGACGAGCGGCACGCCGATCCACGCGAGCGGGGAATGAAGGCCGCCCAGATAGAGCAGCGCGGCCCCGGCGAGCCCGACGATCGCGCCGATGGCCACGCCTTCCAGCGCGCCGATGCCGCCAGGCCGCGCGGCGGAGTCCGCATAGACGTCGCCGCCGAGCCAGAACAGCGCGTGCTGTCCGGGCGGATTGAGAAAGAAGACCTTCACGTCGTCCCGATGCATGGCGTGGCCGCGCAACTGCTCCGCGCAGCGTTCCGCCTGCTCGAGCCGCGAGAAACGGCCCGCGATGATGGTGTCCATGTCGAACCTCCTGCCCGGTGACGCGCAGGACCGCGGGCGCGCGACGCCCGATCGGCCCGGCGCTGGCCCGCGCATCACGTTACTTCCGGCGGATCTGCAGCTTGTCGCGCACGCCGCTCACGCCGCTGACGTCGTGCGCGACGCGGATCGCGGTCGCGCGTTGTCGCTCGTCGGGCACGTTGCCCGTCAGTTCGACCACGCGGTCGCGAACCTGCACGTCGATGTCGCCGGAGGCCAGGCCGCGTTCGGCGACGAGCGCGGCCCTGACGCGGGACGCGAGCGTCGCATCGCGGATCTGCCCCCCGACGGCCGACGCCTGGCTCGCAAGCTTCGCACGGGTGCCCTCCTCGGCCGATGCGTAGCGGGGCGTCGCGATCCATGCACACGACAGCATCAGTATGCTCGCGATCGGCACGACCGGCGTCCTATGCCTGGTGCGTGCCGGCTCGCTGCCCGTGCCGTCGCGCGTCGTGCTTTTCGTTGCGTCCATCGCGCCTCCTTTCTCGTATGCGGCCGGACGGCCACGCGGCCGGATTGCCGCGCCGCGTGTGCGTCGGTTATACGTCGGGTATGTACCGCTACCGCTCGCGCGGCTTCCCGTCGCCCATGTCGTCCGGCACGACGTCGACGATCACGCTCGCGAGCGTCGACATGTCGACCGGCTTGCACAGATACGCATCGAACCCGGCGGCCATCACCCGGCGCCGGTCGGCCTTGCCTGCATGCGCGGTCACCGCGACGACCGGCAGATGTCCGCCGCCGTTCGGCAAATGCCGGATCCGGTCCAGCAGCCAGTAACCGTCGCCGTCCGGCATCGCGAGATCCGACAGCACGACGCTCGGCTGCTGCCGCTCCACCGCGTCGAGCGCATCGTGTCCCGACCAGGCGGTCGATACCTGCGCGCCCATGGTCTCCAGCGCCGCCGCGAGGCTGGTCCGCGACGTCGGATCGTCGTCGACCACCAGTACGCGCTGACCGTCGAGCGCGACCATGTCGGCCTTGCCCTTCGCGCGCGACGGCTGCTCGACCGGATCGTCGGCGTCCCAGCCCGCGGGCAGCGTCACCGTGACGGTCGTTCCGCGCTCGGCGCCTGCGCTCGTCGCGACGACCTCGCCGCCGTGCAGCTGCGCAATGTTGCGCACGATCGACAGGCCGAGCCCGAGGCCGCGCCGGGGGGACGTGAACGCGCCTTCCGGCCGGCTGAACGTATCGAACAAGTGCGGCAGGTATTCCGGCGCAATCCCTTGTCCGGTGTCGGAGACCGACAGCCGCACGCGCTCCCCCGCGCGGGTCAGCGACACGTTGATCCGCCCGCCCGGCGGCGTGAACTTGATCGCATTCGACAGCAGGTTCGACAGGACCTGGCGCAGGCGCTCGCCGTCCGCCGGGATCACGCAGGCCGGCATCGCATACGACGTCGACAGCACGAGCCCGTTCGCCTGCGCCGTCGCGTCCAGTTCGCGCGTGGCGTCGCGCACGATCCGAACGAGATCGACCGGCACGCGTTCGAGGCGCAGCCGGCCGGTCGCGAGGGACGATGCGTCGAGCAGATCGGCGACCATGTGCGACAACGACCGCGCGCTGCGATCGATCGCGTCGACCGCCTGCTGCGCGAAGCCTTGGCCGTCGGCGTTGCGCAGTACCTCGACCCAGCCGTAGATCACGTTCAGCGGCGTGCGCAGTTCGTGCGACACCGTCGCCAGCAACTCGTCCTTCAGCCGGTTCGACGTGTCGGCCTGCATGCGCGCGTCGCGTGCGCCGCGCAGCGAGCGAAGGTTGTAGCGCTCGTTGCGGCGGCGTTCGCCCGCTTCGCGCAGCGTCAGCGACAGGCCCGCGCAGCGGTCCTGCGCGTCGACGATCGGCGAGGCGACGAAGGTGGCGCGAAAACGGCCGCCGTCGCGGCGCACGCACAGTACGTCGAGCGGCCCGACCGGCTCGCGCAGGTCCGCGAACGACGCGGGCACCGCATGTCGGCGCAGCCAGCGCGGCGCGATCATCGTGGCGACGTCGCGTCCGTTCGCCTCGGCCGTATCGATGCCGAAGATTCTTGCCGCGGCCGGATTCCAGCTGGTGATCCTGCGCTGCGCATCGGTCCCGACGATCGCATCGGGCGACGCATCGACCACGCGGCGCAGCAGCGCGTCGTCGGACACGCAGGCGACGGACGACGGCTCACGGTGCGGTGGGTACGGATCGCCGTCGTCGTCATCGATCTCGCTCAAACGATCGTTTGCGAGCAGCGGCTTCACCGTCGTCACCAGCACGCATTCGGCGAAACCGATCGCGACGAACGCGCCGGCTTGCGCGAGCAGCGTCGCCAGCGACGCGTCGCGCCACCACAATGCGGCGATCACGCCGAGGCTGGCGGCGGTCGCGACAAGGCCGCCGGTGAGCGACGTCAGCCATGCGGCGGCGGCCACACCGGCGTAAAAAGGCAGCGGCGCAAAGGGCGCGTGCTTGCCGACAGCCTGAATCGCCCACGCCTGCAGCGCGGACGCCACCCCGACAGCCAGCACGATCCATGCACCCTGCCGAAGCAGCTCACGGGTCATAGTCCTCATTGCATCCTTGCATCGCGCCGGTTCCCGTCTGGTGCGGGGGGATGCCGCATTTCGACCATCCGGCATCCCGTCGAGCGCGCCGGGCGAGCAGGAACGCGTCAGCAAACGACGTACCCGGCGCTGGCCAAGGTCGCGCTCGCGGCAACGCATGGCCGCGCCCTACGCCCGCGCCGCCGGCGGGCCGGGCGGCGGGCCGGCGGCATCGCCGTGCGCCGCGCCGCGATGTATCGCCGGCCTTTTTTTCATCGGATTTCTGTAAAAAAGTGGCGATCCAACCCCGACCGCGGCGTCACACCGAGGGCGGGCGACCGGCCCGATGGCCCGTTTCTGTCGGTCATGTCGCGCACATTGGAATTTTCTATTCCGCGGCACCTTCGCGGCCGTTTCGCTGTCGATGATAAATATTGCAAGCAACGGAACCTGCGATGCCGTTTTTCAAAACGGCCCACGAACGCCTATGGGTGAATCCGCAAACCGGACGAAGCAGCGCGCGGACAGTCGCCGGTTGTCCGGCCGGTCCGCCGCGATGCGCACGCTGCTCGGCCGTATCGAGAAAATCGCGCCGACCCGCGCGAGCGTGATGATTGCCGGCGAAAGCGGGGTCGGCAAGGATATCGTCGCGCGGCGGCTGCACGATCTCAGCGCACGGCATGACGGCCCGTTCGTGCCCGTGAACTGCGGCGCGATTCCGCCCGAGCTGGCCGAGGCGCAATTGTTCGGGCACGAGAAAGGCAGCTTTACCGGCGCGACCACGCAGCGCGAAGGGTTCTTCGAAGCCGCGCGCGGCGGCACGCTGCTGCTCGACGAAATCGCGGAAATGCCCGCGGCGCTGCAGGTGAAGCTGTTGCGCGCGATCGAGTCGAATACGATCGTGCGCGTGGGCGGTACCGAATCGATTCCGCTCGACGTGCGGTTCGTGTCGGCCACCCGCCACAATCCGGCCGACGCCGTGCGCGACGGCCGGCTGCGCGAGGATCTGTTCTACCGGCTCGCCGCGTTCGCGATCTACGTGCCGCCACTGCGTCAGCGCGACGGCGACGTCGAGACGATCGCGCAGGAATTCGTCGACACGCTGAACGAGCGGCATCGCTCGCACAAGCGGCTGACCGGCGCGGCGATCGCCGCGTTGCGCGCGTATTCATGGCCAGGCAACGTGCGCGAACTGCGCAACACGATCGAGCGCGCGTACCTCTTGTCCGACGAAGGCATCGAGATCGCGCTGCCGAAGCAGCCGATGCCGGCAGTCGACAGCACGTCGGAAGGCGCGATGGCGCTGCCGCTCGGCGCGACGCTGCACCATGCGCAGCAGCGCTTCATTGTGGCGACGCTGCGTCACTTCGACGGTAACAAGCCGCGTGCGGCCAAGGCCCTCGGCATCAGCCTGAAGACGCTCTACAACCGGCTCGCGCTGATGCGCGACCAGGGCGGCTCGTGAGCATCGCGGGCCGTACGCCGCGGGCCGCCGGCCGCGTCAGGCGACCTTGAACTGCCCGACCGTCGTCGCCAGCGCGTTCGCTTGCGATTGCAGCGCGGTAGCCGCCGCGGTCGACTGTTCGACGAGCGCCGCATTCTGCTGCACCATTTCGTCGAGCTGGCTGACGGCGCGGTTCACTTCCTGGATGCCGCGCGTCTGCTCGTTCGCCGCGTGCGTGATCTCGGAGATGATGGTCGTCACGTTCGACACGTTGGACACGATCTCGCGCATCGTGTCGCCGGCCTGGCGCACCTGCCCCGATCCGGCCGACACGCTCGCGACCGTCGATTCGACCAGCACCTTCACTTCGCGCGCGGCCTGCGCGCTGCGTTGCGCCAGGCTGCGCACTTCCTGTGCGACGACCGCGAAGCCGCGGCCCTGTTCGCCCGCACGGGCCGCTTCCACCGCTGCGTTCAGCGCGAGGATGTTGGTCTGGAACGCGATCCCGTCGATCACGCCGATGATGTCGCCGATCCGGCCCGACGCTTCCTCGATCTTCCCCATCGTCGCGACGACGTCCGACACGACCACGCCGCCGTGCGACGCGATCCTCGACGCGGCCGCCGCGCGTTCGTCGGCCTGGCTCGCGGCTGCCGCCGACTGGCCGACGGTCGCGGTGATCTCTTCCATCGACGCCGCCGTTTCCTCGAGGCTCGCCGCCGCCGATTCGGTACGCGACGACAGGTCCTGGTTGCCCGCCGCGATCTCGTTCGCGGCCGTGCGCACCGATTCGCTCGCATCGCGGATCTGGCGCATCACGTCGTTCAGCTTGTCGACGAAACTGTTGAACGAGCGCGCGATGTCGGCGACTTCGTCGCGGCCGTCGGCCGGCAGGCGCTGCGTCAGGTCGCCGGCGCCCGAGCCGATCGCGGCCATCGCCTGGCGCACCTGCGACAGGCGGCGGAACGCGGTCGCGGTGATCGCGCCGATGATCAGCGACGCCACGCCGACGATCACGATCAGCGTCATCAGCGACGCGGTCAGCAGCGAACGCATCCCGGCCGTCGCTTCGGTCTTGTCGAGCAGCACCAGCGCGTACCAGTCGGTACCGGGCACCGGTTTCGCGCGCACCAGCTTCGCGTCGCCGCCGACGCCGACCTCGACCGGTGCGCTCGCCGCCGCGATCGATGCAACGCCCAGCGAGCCGAGTTCGGGCGATACGTCGGCAACCGGCTTCAGCGTGAGCTTCGCGTCCGGGTGCGCGACGACGTGGCCGCTGCTGTCGATCAGCATCCCGAAGCTGGCCGGTGTCGGGCGGATCGACTTGACGTTGGCGATCACGCTGTCCATCGACACGTCCGCGGCGACGACGCCCTTCAGCGCGCCGTCGCGCAGAATCGGCACCGCGAACGTGACGACGAGGTTGCCCGTGCCGGCATCGACGTACGGCGGCGTGACGACCGGCTTGCCGGCCTGTGCGGCCTGCTTGTACCACGGCCGGCCGGTCGGGTCGTAGTCGGGCGGGATGCCGGTCGGGTCGGAGAAGTGGAACGCCTTGTCGGCGTAGCCGGCATAGACGTTCGTGAAGCCGCCGGCCGCGGCCATCTGCTTGAACACCGGCAGCGGATCGGGCGTCAGCGCGGCATCCTGCAGCGACGCGATCATCCGGCTGCGGGTGGCGACCCAGTCGGCGATTCCGACCACGTGGCCGCTGGCGACCGAGGTCAGATTGCGGTCGATCGCATCGTCGTTGTACGAACGCGCGATGAAATAGTTGATCAGCGTCGTGGCGACGAGCGCGAATACGACGATGGCGACGCACGCGGCGAGGATGCGGGCGCGAATGGACGAGAACATGGCAACGACTCGGTAAGGGAGCGGGAACGCCCGGTGGACGAATTCACCGGGTAAACGGCAAATCGCGCCGCTTACTTGAGGTCGTTGTGACAATTCGTTGAAACGTATGACGAAACGCGCCGGCGACTGTCGGCAGATCGTCAGGATGGCCGGGCGGCGGGTGTGCCTCGCGCCGGTCCCGGCGCCCCGGCCGCTACCCGCTACAGCCGATGCCTCGGACGCGGATCGGCGTCCGCGGGCGCGTCATCGGCCCGGGTGTCGCGATCGAAATCGTCCTTCTGGCGCATCCGTTCGCGCAGGTGCCGGATCGCGAATACGTGAATGTAGTCGTGCACGCGTGCATCGGACGACAGCGCGCGCACTTCGTCGTCGAGCATCGCACGCAACTGATCCGCGCCGATCGCGCGCCGTTCGGCGGCTTCCTTGAGTGAATCGAGCAAATTGTCCTTGGACATCGACAGACTCCTGACGGTCGAGGAACGAAAAAGATGACGGTACTGGAAGCTTAAAGACTAAGACAGACGCGCGGCGTACGATGCGCCGGCGCGTGTTTGCGCGCGATCAACGGCACGTTGCGTGCCGCCGTGCGGATCCGTTTTCCGAATCGGCCGCGCAGCGTTCGTCGTGCACATGGCCCGCGAACGATACTGAAACCCTGTCACGCCACCCCGGGGCGCGGCACTGGCGACGGGCGACAAGTGGAACGCCGCGCGACGCCGATGCAGTGGGGAAACTTAGACCGTCCGAAATCATGCGTCAAGCGCGCTGCCATTCGTCCGACGAACGCGCCGGATCGGCCGATCGGCCGCCGCGCGTGTCAGCAGATTCCGATACGCGTCGCGCAATTTCCTGACAGCGACTTCAGCGCGCGCCGCTTGGCAGTGCGCCATCGCCACACGATACTGATCACATGAACCAGGCGTTCATACCCGAACATCGCCCAGCCGGCCATCGAGCCGGCACGCGGGGTTCGGCGCAGGAGACCACCATGGCACATCGCAACTTACCGGGCCACGGCCAGCGGCGCGCGTCGAGCAACGCGCGCGCCCTGCCCGACCGCACCGAGTCGGCCGGCAACCGTCCGTCCGACGACCTCGACACCTTGCTCGCGCTCGCACGCGAGGCCGGATTGCTCGTCACGCTCGACGGGCAGATAGGCCGCGAAAAGTATCAGAGCGTCGTGGGGTCGGTCCTCGCTTTGCAGCGGTTCGCCGCGGCGCTCCACGCGCGAAACGCAGCCGACGCACCAGCCAGGTCGGAGCCGCGTCGCAAGGCTCGCCCAGGCTGGCCGCATGCGAATCGTTTGCGCAACCGCACGTGCAACGCATGCGCACCGCTCCATGTCGTGCATCCGCATGCGCGGGTACGGCGCGGCGCGGACCGCCGGCACGACCAGCGATCGATTCTTCGTACCCTCTGATCGGCGCACGGAAACGACGCACGGCACGGGGCCACGCAATGGTTACGCGTACGATGGCGCGCCGCTCGACGCGGCCGCATTCAACATCATTGCTGCGGGGAAGCGAATTCGATGGGGCAAGGCGGAAAGCGGACGGGGTGACTTGCACCCCGCCCGTCCTCCAAGGCAACCGTCGGTTGCCTACCCTCGTGCCAGAGAGTTCCCGGTCGGATGACGCGCCGGACAAACACGTGGCGCCGCTCCTGAAAACGATGTGACGGCGGCAAGCGCGGTAGCGATCGCTTCCTGCATGCAGGCGCGGTCGGGAATCGCACATGCACGACGGGCCAGCCGCATCGCCGACGTTTCGTCACTGTCTCACGCGATGTGCGCCGCGTTTCTGATGCAGGTCAATCCAAACCCGCTTCGATCGCGATAACGCGGGATTCATTCCGCGCCACGCACCAGCAGCACGGGCACCTGCGCGAGATGCGCGACCCGCCGCGCGACGCTGCCGATCAGCCAGGCGGCGATGCCGCGATGGCCATGCGTGCCGACCACCAGCAGCTCCGCCCGCCAGTGCACGGCCTCGCGCATCAGCGCATGAGCCACGTCGTCGCTGGTCGGACGCGTTTCGACGATGCCGCGCTTGGTCGGATTGCCCGTCGCATGGAGCAGCGGGCCGATCTTCGCGAGCGCATCCTCGCCTTCCGCGCGGTACGCATCCTCGAGCGCGCGCACCGGCACGACATCGGTCAGGCGAACCGCGCGATCGATCACGTACGTCGCATACAGCAACGTCGTCGGCGCCGCGAAGCCGAGCCCGACGCGCAGCGCGTGCAGCGACGGCTCGCTGCCGTCGACCGCGAACATCAGCCGCTGCAGCGCGCCGTCCGACGGCCGTGCATAGGTGCCGGGCACGATCAGCAGCGCACAGCGCGCGCGTTTCGTCAGTGTGTCCGACATCGCGCCTTCGACGAGCCGCAACAACCCGTGATGCGGGTTCGCGCCGATCGCCAGCACGTTCGCGTGCCACGTCGACGTATCGTTCACCAGGGCGTCCGCCACCGAGCCGCCCGTGATCGACGTATCGATGACCGTTCGTTCGACGTCGACGCCGCTATCGGCGAACAGCGCCGCGATCCGCTCGCAGGTGGCTTGCGCTTCGCGCACCATGTCCTCGCGCGCGGACGTCAGCAGCGCGTCGATGCGCGGAATGTCGGGCAGCACGAGGCGCGGATTGTCGATCGCGCACACGATGCGCAATCGCATGCCGGGACGCAGCAGCGTGCGCACGTAACGTGCGGCGGTCAGCGATTCGGGCGTCGGATCGACGGCCAGCGCGATCCGCGCGAGCGTCGGGATGGACAGGGCAGGCTGCATGGCGAAGGTCTCCGTGCGTGCACGTCGTCGCCGAACGACGACGGGGGCTTCGCGCGGCAGCGGCGCCGCCGCGTCGGACCGCCGCCGTGGCCGCAGGATCGGCGGGCTGTCACGCGAAGCGCGGACGAGCAATGCGTTCGTTCAGCATAGGCCGTCCGGCCCGCGCGTGCATGATCGCGATCAACGATCGTGCGGCACCCTGCCTGCGCCGCTTACGGCTTCGTCGGCATCGACGCGGCCGGACGGTTCGCATAGAACAGCGCGTACGCGATGCCGAGCAGCACGATCCACACCGGCCCGATCACCAGCGCGACGCGCGTATCGGGCGTAAACGCCATCAGCACGACGACCAGCACGAGAAAGCCGAGCGCGACGAACGAACCGAGCGGATAGAACGGCACGCGGATCGGCAGGCGCGCGATCTTGTCGGCCGACAGCGTGCGGCGAAAACGCATCTGCGCGATCAGGATCACGCACCACGTCCAGATCGCGCCGAACGTCGATACCGACGTGAGCCACGTGAACACGTGCTGCGGCGCGAGATAGTTGAGCAACACGCCGATCAGCAGCAGCGCGACCGACACGGCCACACCGTACACGGGCACGCCGCTGCGATTCACGCGACCGAGCGCGGCCGGCGCCTGGCCCTGCTGCGCGAGGTTGTAGAGCATCCGCGCGGTGCTGAACAGGCCGCTGTTGCACGACGACAGCGCAGCGGTCAGCACGACGAAGTTGATGATGCCGGCGGCGGCCGGAATGCCGAGGCGCGAGAACGTCATCACGAACGGGCTGCCCTGCGTGCCGATCCGGTCCCACGGATAGAGCGACATGATCACGAACAGCGCGCCGATGTAGAAAATCAGCACGCGCCAGAACACCGAATTCACGGCCTTCGTCAGCGACTTCTCCGGGTTGCGCGCCTCGCCGGCCGTGAGGCCGAGCATCTCGACGCCGAGATACGCGAACATCACGATCGGCAGCGCGGCGATCACGCCATTGATCCCGTTCGGCATGAAGCCGCCGTGCGACCACAGGTTCGAGATGCCGGTCGCGACACCGCCGTTGCCGATGCCGAACGCGATCATCAGGCCGCCGCCGACGATCATCAGCACGATCGTGACGATCTTGATCAGCGCGAACCAGAATTCGAATTCGCCATACAGCTTGACCGCGATGAAGTTCACCGAGCCCATCGCCAGGAGCGCCGCGAGCGCCCAGATCCAGTTCGGCACGCCGGGGAACCACATGTGCATGTAGACGCCGACCGCCGTGATTTCCGCCATGCAGGTGACGATCCACACGAACCAGTAGGTCCAGCCGGTCAGGTAACCCGCGAGCGGGCCGAGGTAGTCGCGCGCATAGCGGCTGAAGGCGCCGGCGACCGGGTTGGTGATCGCCATCTCGCCGAGCGCGCGCATGATCAGGAAGATCGCGAGGCCGCCCAGCAGGTAGGTCAGCAGGATGGCCGGGCCGGCCGTGCGGATCGCGGTGGCCGAGCCGAGGAACAGGCCGACGCCGATCGTCGCGCCGAGCGCCATCAGGTTGATGTGCCGTTCTTCCAGCCCGCGGTGCAGTTGGTCTTCTGGTTGCTTCAAATTCGTCTCCTGGCGGCCGCGGGCGGGCCGCCGTCATTGTGTCGATGACAATGCGCGACCGTTCATGCCGATTTCGGCAGTCGAAAACGAAATAATCCCCATTGTCGATTTCCGAATAAGAAACGACACGGATGCCGCGTCAATTCGGTTGGAATTGCCGCGGATGATCCGTATTTCCCGGAACAGTCCGGATATACGGATAGGGCCTTTCACGGAATACACCCGACCGACCCGCGCGACGCGGCTGTGCGCGTGACGAGCGGCAACGGGATTCATCGCTTTCGGCGCGAACGAACGCGCGTCGAATGTGCGCAATCGAGCGCACGCAATATGCAGGCGGGATTATAGGGAGGATCGGCGGTTTCACGCCAGGCGATTTTCGGGAAAATCGCGGTGGGTGAAAGCGGTGATTGGATTCGAATGCGCGCGGCGGACGCGCATTCTTGAGTTCAGACCTCGATATACGAGACCGACTGTGATGCCGCCAGCTTCGGCGGCGTCGGAGATGCGCACCGACAGAGGTCGTCGCTGAGGGCTTTGCTATCACCCGCATACACGAAGTCGTCGCCGATCTGCTCGGGAATGCAGGCCAGTTTCGCCTCCCCGATGAGATTCATATCGCCACCGGTAGCGATGACGCGATCGAACAGGCCAGGATGCGCGCTCACACGCTCAGCGATACCAGCAACGCCGGCTGCATCACTTCGACAACGTCGCCCGCACCGTATACTCGCCTTCCAGCCCACCCTGCTCCGGCCGCACGAAATACCGCGACGAATCGAGATCCGCCGGCAGCGGCTCGACCGGATAACCGTGCTTTTCCCACGCATCGAGGCCGCCCTTCAGCGCCCGGATGTTGTGGATCATCTTCTTGCGCTGCATCTTCGCGATCAGCCGCTTCGCGGTCGCCTCGTTCGGGCACACGCAATAGACGACGATCGGCCGTTTCAGCACTTCCGGATCGAGCAGGTCCGGCGAATCGAGATCGACCGGCACCGCACCGGCAATCCGGTACGGCTCGCGTTCGCGAATCGCCTTCGGACGTGCATCGAAGATCAGCGGCGGCTCGTCGGACGTCATCATCTCCACGAGCTGCGGCGGCGAGATGCGCACCTGCGCGAGATAGCGGCGGAACTGCACGCGACGCACCCAGCGGTACAGCAGGAACGTGATGAAGATCGCGAGAAACGCGTCGAGAATCGTGCCGCCGCTCGCGCGCACCCACAGCACGAACTGGACGATCTGGTCGTGAATGGCCGCGCCGCCGATCAGCCAGAACGCCGCCCACAGCGACGCGCCCGCCAGATCCCAAAACAGGAATACGCCGATGCCGATCGCGGTCGTGCCGAGCAGCGGCGCCGACACGAGGCCGAGGCCCGGCAGGAATTTCGACAGCACGAGCAGCGGCGCGCCGTACCTTTCGAATACGTTACGCGCGAAACGCAGCGTCGTGTCGAGCGACAGCGAGAAGCGCACGAGGCCGTTCAGCAGGCGCCGGCCGCGCGTGCGGCCCATGAAGAACCAAAGGGAATCGGCCAGCATCGTCGCGCCGATCGCCGCCGCGAACATGCTGACCCAGGACGCCTGCCCCATCGCCGCCATCGTGCCGCCGAGAATCAGCATCGGCACGGCCGGCACCGGCACGCCGAGCTGCGTGATCAACACGCTCGCGAACACGGCCCACGGGCCGAGCGACGATGGAATAGCGATGGGAAAGTGCCACACGGCGGCGCTCCTGGAAGACATGCGGGCCGCGCGACAGGGCCGTCGGTACGGCGGCGCAACGGCCGCCGCGGCACGTCCGCGATCGACCGATGCATCATGCGCATTCTAAACGGGTTTGGCCTCGCTCGCGCGGAACACCGGCCGGCGGCGCGGGCTTTGCGCGCGGCGTGACGCGACCGTGACGGTCACACGTCGGAGCGCGGCGCGAGTTGTGCGACATGTTCCGCGTAGTCGGGAAACTCGGCCGCCAGCGCGGCCGCATCCGCCAGCTCGAACTCCGCGAACTCGAATCCGGGCGCAACCGTGCAGCCGACGAGCGCGACGTGCTGCGGCGACGCGCAGCGCGCGCCGAACCAGCTTCCGGCCTGCACTACCGTCTGGAACACGGTGCCCGGATGGGTGAGCGGGTTGCCGAGCCGGTGGATCGTCAGCCCGTCGCGCGCATCGAGCACCCACACTTCGATCGGATCGCCCGCGTAGAAATGCCAGACTTCGTCGGAACGGATGCGATGCCACGACGAATACGCGCCGTCGCACAGCAGGTAGTAGATCGCGGTCGACGCGGCACGCGGCGCGCCGTCGGACGGGCGCACGACCGACTCGGTCGCGCGGTAGGTTTCACGGAAATAGCCGCCCTCGGGATGCGGCTGCAGGTCGAACTGGCGAATCAGGTCGGTCGCGGAAATCGGCATGGCGGATGACGTCGGTAAGGTAGAAAACCGGCATCCGGCCGACTGTCCGATCGCGATTCATGCGCCCGGGTGCCGCCGGATGCCCCTGCGTCGATCGCGGCTGCCATGCACGCGGCGATCGAGCGGACACCGGCCGATGCTGCCAGAACTGCATGCCGGGATGCAACTGCGGACGCGCAATCGCGTATCGGCGATGCGTATCGGCGCTGCTCGCCGCGCCGTGTTGGGCGATTCGACGACGCAGCACACCCGCTCACGCAAGAAGTCCGGAATGCCGCGCGGCAGCCCGCCAACGGCGAGCGCCGGTGCCGCATCGGCCCGCCGTATCGCATCGGTCACGCAGCCGCCGACGTGCCCGCCTCGTCGTGCCGTACCAGCAGCACCGGCCGGTCGGCCGCACGCAGCAGCGATTCCGCCACGCTGCCGAGCAACAGCCTGCGCAGGCCGTGCCGCCCGCTCGTGCCCATCACGATCAGATCGGCGTCGGCTTCGGCCGCGGTACGCATCAGCACCGTCGCGATGTCCTCGCCGTACGCGTCGAGCGCACGCACCGTGCCTCGCACATGCTGCTGCGCGAGCATCGCTTTCGCTGCGTCGAGTACCGGCGTCGCGGCATCGGTCGCGGCGACATCGCCGTCGTGCTCGGCGGCGAAGCCGGCGTCGACGTCGACGAGCTGCGGCCGATGTTCGACGACGTACGCACACGTCACTTCGCCGCCGGACGCCGTCGCGATCCGGATCGCCTCGTTCAGCGCGAGACGCGCGCTCGGGCTGCCGTCGAGCCCGACGAAAATCCGCTTGTACATGGTCCGTCCCTCCGACCGGGCAGGCGTCGCGCGTTGCGCAACGACGGCCCGTCATCGCAAGCCGGCCCGGCGCCGGCTTGCCTGCCGAACAGTCTGCCCCACGTGCCGGCGCGTGCGTTGACGCGCGTCAACCGCGGCCTGCGCGCGCTGTTTCACGCCTTTGCCGCAATTTCAACCGACCCCATTACAAAAAACGTGTAAAACGCGCACAATTTCATCTTGAAAATAATCGTTGCATGCAGCCGGTGCGAGTTTTCCCCGGTTTTGCCGCGCTGCCCGAGTGCCCCGGGTAGTCCGAACAACAGAATGGCCATCGAATGACCGCCAGTGGAACCCCGACGCGGGACGCCCGAGGGCCCACGCGCCTTCAGATCATGTTACGCCAGCCACTCGCGGCCGGCGTCGTTACGCTGTGCGCGGGTGCGGTGCTATCGCTCGGTGTCGCGCTCCTGGTGCGCGAGCAGTGGCAAGGCGCCGTTCACACGCGTTTCGAACGCCGCACGACGCACGTGACCGCGATGCTGCGGCATGAACTGCAGGCCGGTGCCGCCGTGCTCGAAGGCGCGCGCGGCGCGTTCGGCCTCGTGCCGGACATGACGCCCGGCCAATGGCGCCGGTATGCGGAAACGCTCGATCTCGACAGCGGCCGCTCGCCGGTCCGGCAGATCGGCTATGCGCCGCTGACGCCCGCGGCGCGCGGTGCGCTGGCCGGCACGAAGCCGCTGCCGGCCGATGCGCTCGCGGCGGCGACGCTCAGCGCCCCCGCGTCGAACGCGCCGGTCGTGCGCTTCGGCGCGTTCGACGCGGCGCCGCTCACGCGTGCGCTGCGGACCGGCGATATCGCGCTCGGCGTCCACCCCGCCGACGACGACACCTCCCGCGACGCGCGCACCTTGACGCTGTTCCTGCCCGTGACGACCTCGCCGCTGGCCGCCGCCACGCCGTCCGGCACGCGCGAGGCCGGCGCCGACGGGATGCTGTTCGCGGCGCTGAGCGCGCGGCGCCTGGTCGAGCGCGCGCTCGACGCGGAGCGCGGGATCGATCTGCGGATGACCGCCGGCGGCGATTCGCGCGCGATCGTCAGCGTCGAGACGACGACCGACGAAGCGTCGGCGTCGCCCGACCTGATGCGGCGCACCGACGTGCTGAATTTCGGCGGCACCGCGCTGACGCTCGCCTATTCCGCCGACGGCCGGCCGAGCGCGACCGGCGCGCAGCGTGCGGCCGGCACCGTGCTCGCCGCCGGGCTGATCGCGTCGTTCGGGTTCGCGGCGCTCGTCCATGCGCTGCTGCGCGGGCGCGCCGATGCCGGCGCGAGCAGCCGCGGCATCCTCAACGAGGCGCGGATGATGGGCATCATCCGTTCGTCGATGGAAGCGATCATCACGATCGACGAAACGCAGAAGGTCGTGATCTTCAATCCGATGGCCGAACAGGTGTTCGGCGTGTCCGCGATGGAGGCGATCGGCGCGCCGCTGTCGCGCTTCATTCCCGAGCGGTTCCGCGCCGCACATGCGAAGCACGTCGACCAGTTCGGCGTGACGGGCGTGTCGGAGCGGCAGATGGGCCGCCAGCGCGTGCTGTTCGGGCTGCGGGCCAACGGCGAGGAATTCCCGATCGAAGCGTCGATCTCGCAGATCCGCGACGCGTCGGGCAAGCTTTATACGGTGATGCTGCGCGACATCACCGAGCGGCAGCGGGCCGAGAACGCGCTGAAGCAATCGCGCGAGGAATTGCGCGAATTGTCCGCGAACCTGCAGAACGTGCGCGAAGAGGAAAAGACCCGCATCGCGCGCGAGCTGCACGACGACCTCGGGCAGCAGCTCACCGCGTTGAAGATGGACCTGTCCGTCGTCGAGCAGCAATTGCGCATGCCCGGCCGCGCGCAGCCCGACGAAGGCGTGCAATTGCATCTGCAAGGCATGCGGCGGCTGATCGACGCGACGGTCGCGTCGGTGCGGCGCATCGCGGCCGACCTGCGGCCGGTGATGCTCGACGATCTCGGCCTCGTGCCCGCGATCGAATGGCTCGCGAACGATTTCACGAACCGCTACGGGATCGATGTCGAGCGTCACATCGAAACAGGCGGCCTCACGTTCACCAGTACGGGCGCGACCACGCTGTTCCGCATCGTCCAGGAAGCGCTGACGAACGTCGCGCGTCATGCGGATGCGACGCGCGTGACGTTGCGGCTCGACATCGAGGAAGGCTTTTGCGTGCTGCGCGTCGCGGACAACGGCCGCGGCGCGGCGCCCGGCGGTCCGGCCCACGAGGACAAGTCGTTCGGCCTGATCGGCATTCGCGAACGCGCACACATGCTGGGCGGCACCGTGACGATCGACACCGCGCTCGCGCGCGGCTTCTCGATTACCGTCGCGTTTCCGCTCGGCACCGTTCAACAGGACACGCTCATCACATGATCAAGGTGCTCATCGCCGACGACCATACGCTCGTACGCGACGGTCTGCGGCACATCCTCCAGAACGCCACCGGGTTCGAGGTGGCCGGCGAAGCCTGCGACGGCCCGTCGACGATCGCGCTGGTGCGTGCGACGCCCGCGCAGGTACTCGTGCTCGACCTGTCGATGCCGGGCCGCAACGGCGTCGAGCTGATCAAGCAGATCAAGGACGAGAAACCCGCGCTGCGCGTGCTGGTGCTGACGATGCACGCGGAGCAGCAATACGCGGTGCGCGCGTTCCGCGCGGGCGCGTCCGGCTATCTGACGAAGGAAAGCGCGAGCGCGGAGCTGGTCGGCGCGGTCGCGAAAGTGGCGTCGGGCGGCGTCTACGTGAGCCTCGCGATGGCCGAGCAGTTCGCGCAGAGCCTGAACGAGCCGGCCGAAACGCTGCCGCACCAGCGGCTGTCCCACCGCGAATTCGACGTGTTCCGGCGGATCGCCGCCGGCCAGACGCTGACCGAGATCGCGAATGCGCTGTGCGTGAGCGCGAAGACGGTCAGCACCTACAAGACGCGGATTCTCGAAAAGATGCAGATGCCGCACGAAGCGGCGCTCGTGCGTTACGCGATGCGGCACAAGCTGCTCGACGAAACGGACGACGTGTAACGGACGACGTGTAACGGAGACGTGTAGCGGACGACGTCTAGCCAGTGTAGTGCGGGCCTCGACGGGCCCGCGCGTGATCGTTACTTCGCGGGCACCGGGCACGCGAGGTCGCCCTCCTCGCAGGACAGATAGCCCTTCAGCGTTTCGGTGCGCGCTTTCGTCAAATCGTCGAGGCAGGTCGATACGACCATCGGATACGCACTGCCGCCCTCGGCATTCGCGCTCGAGAAATGGCATTCGGCATCGCGGTACGCGATCCACGCGCGCTGTGCATTCACGAGCTTGTCGGCAAGCGGACGCGCATCGCGCAGGCGCGCGGTGACGGCCTGGTAAGTCCGGTTCAGTTCCCCGTCGGATTTCTTGTACGCGCGATCGGCACACGCCGTCATCGTCGCCTGATCCGTCGCGTCCGCACAATTCGCCTGCGCATGGGCGACGCTCGCCACCAGCGCCAGCGAGCCCAGCAGACCGGTCAAGACACGCATGGATGCTCCTTGTTGTTCGTTGAAGTTGGAAACCCGGTGCCCCGCGGCGCCCCGTGTGGATTGGCCGCGCTCCCCGCGGCAACATCGACCGCGATGCTAGCGCACGCGCGGCGGATTGTCAGCGGGGGGCCGGGGTTGCAGCCGGACACTCGCTCGGGAACGATTGCGCATGCACCGTAATCACGGTCTCGGGTGCTGCGGGTGGTCGCGGTCGATTGCCCGCGGATCTTGCTCGAACGAACCCATGGAAAGAGAGACTTCCCGGCGTTGGCCCGAACGAACCCATGGGAAGAGAGACCTCCGGTATCGGCGAATATCGGATTGCCCGTCCGACGATTTCGCCCGCCGTGTGCGCCGGTTCGCTGAGCTTCGCATCATGGAAAAAGCCCGCACCCGGAACTGAACCGGATGCGGGCTTTCTCGATACGACGTCAGCCGCGGCCTTCAAGGCCGCGAAACGACGGCTGGCTTAGTGGCCGAAGTACACCGACGAGCGGTCGCTCACGGCCGGCACGACCGCGCGCGGGCCCGACTGCGACGTCGCGACCGGGTTCGAACCGTAGCCGGTTGCGTCGGCTTGCGCACCGGCGTTCTGCGCGGCGATCTTGGCCTGGGCGGCCTGGATGTTTTCCGGATAGTTCATCCAGTCGTTCGGGTTGTAGCCGGCCTTTTCGAGCTGGACCAGCTCGGCGCGCACTTGCGCGCGGGTCAGCGGCTGCTGGTTCGATTGGGCAAACGAGACGACCGGTGCGGCCACCAGGGCGGCCAGTGCAACTGCCTTGATCAGCGATTTCATGATGCGTTACCTCCGGGATTGTTTTGTCAGGCGCTTCGGACTCGAGGTCGTTGCGCATGAGTAGAAGTCTAGGAGGCTCGGCTATCAGGGTAAATACTTAAATCGCAAATTCACTGTTGATCGAAACCGTACAATCGAGCGGGAATAAGTCGTTTCGTCAGACGATTATCGCCGCCTGCGCGCCGAATGCCGCGACACGGCTTCATTACTGCGAAGCACCGGTCGCATCGGGCGCGGCCGGCGCCGGCACCGACGGCGGCGGAGCCGGCACGGCCGAAGGGGCGACGCCGATACCGGCGCTGCTTCCACTCGTGGCACTGGCGCCTGCCGGCGGCGGCGCAGGCTGCGGCTGCAGTTGCGAGGCGCCCGCCGACAGCGCGGCGGCCGATGCGGCCACTTCGGACGCCGGCACCCATTCCTCGACGATACCGCCGGACGCGGCATCCGGCGCCGATGCGGCGGATGCCGCCGATGCCGCCCCCTCGTCGGCCTCGGCCGGGCGCTCGATACGCTGCGTCCTGACCGGTGCGCTCGCTTTCTTCGGCTCGGGCGGGAACCACGTGTCGAACAGGTCGGCCGCGCGCTCGCGCAGCGACGCGAACCAGCCGGGCGACGGCTCGGTATCGAATTTCGCCTTGGTATCGACGATCCGGGCGCGCTGCGCACGCTGGAAGAAATCGCCGACGATCGGCAGCGCGCTGTGCGCACCCTGCCCCCAGTAGTCGCTGCGCAGCGTCACGCGGCCGTCGTCGAATCCGACCCACGCGCCGGCGACGAGTCCCGGCTGCATCAGGATGAACCAGCCGTCCGCGTTGTCCTGCGTCGTGCCGGTCTTGCCGGCCACGTCGCCGCGGATGCCGAAGCGCGTGCGGATGCTGCCGCCCGTGCCGCGCGTGACGACATCGCGCATCACGTCGAGCAGCATTTTGTCGGTTTCGGCATCGAGCGCGCGCTCGGGCGGCGCCGGTGCGTATTCGGCGAGCACGTCGCCCTGGCGATTCTCGATGCGCGTGACCATCTGCGGCTCGACGTACAGCCCGCCGTTCGCGATCGTCGCGTACGAGGCAACCATTTCCTTCAGCGTGACCGGGCTCGTGCCGAGCGCGAGCGACGGCACGCGTTCGAGCGGGCTTTCGCGCACGCCCATGTCGCGCGCCAGCCGCGCGACGGCGGCCGGGCCGACCTTCTCCATCACCTGCGCGGTGATCCGGTTGCGCGACAGCGCGACCGCGTCGCGCAAGGTCATCGGCTTGCCCGTAGGCGGCACGTCGTCGTTCGGACGCCAGATCTCGCCGCCTTTCAACGGGATCTCGACCGGCTGGTCGATGAACGTGTCGTCCGGCTTCATCCCGCTCGCAAACGCGGCGCCATAGACGAACGGCTTGAACGTCGAGCCCGGCTGACGCCGCGCCTGCGCGACGTGGTCGAACGGCTCGCGGGTGAAGTCGCGGCTGCCGACCCACGCGCGGATCTGCCCGTCGCGCGGATCGATTGCGAGGAAGCCGGCCTGCACGTCGGTCTTCGCCTTGCACAGCGCATGCAGGAAACCGCGGTCGGCCGCGAGCATCTTCATCGCCGCCGCGTCGTCCTTGCCGGCGTCCTGCGCCGCCTTGTACTCGGGCGATTCGCGCATGAAGGTGCGGAACACCTCGTTGTCGGTGCCGCAGCCGTCGCGGCCGCTCCATGCGTTGTTCGCGATGCCCTGCAACTGATTGCCCTGCAGCGTGAGCGCCTGCGTCGCCATCTGCTGGAGGCGCGAATCGATCGTCGTGCGCACGATCAGCCCGTCCGAGTAGATGTTGTAGTCGTTGCGGTCGGCCCACGCGATCAGCCATTTGCGCAACTGCTGCGCGAAATGCGGCGCCGGCCCGGGCGGCTCCTTCTGGCGTTCGAAGTCGATGCGCAGCGGCCGGCGCTGCAACTGCGCGAACTGCGCCGGCGACAGCTTGCCGTACTTCACCATCTGGCCGAGCACCGTGTTGCGCCGCTGCAGTGCGCGCTCGGGGTTCAGCACCGGGTTGTAGTAGCTGTTGCCCTTCAGCATCCCGACGAGCGTCGCGCTGTCGAGCACGTCGAGTTCGTCGGCCGACTTGTCGAAATAGGTGCGCGCGGCCATCTCGACGCCGTATGCGTTGTACAGGAACGGCACCGTGTTCAGGTAGGTCTCGAGGATCTGGTCCTTGCTGTAGACGGCCTCGATCTTCAGCGCGGTGATCGCCTCCTTCACCTTGCGCGTGAGCGTCGGCGCGCGGCCGATCTCGTCCGGATACAGGTTGCGCGCGAGCTGCTGCGTGATCGTCGAGCCGCCCTGGCGGCTCCCCGAGAACGTATGGAGCGCGGCCGACGCCGTGCGCTTCCAGTCGAGGCCATGGTGCGCGTAGAAGCGGTGATCCTCGGTCGCGATCAGCGCGTCGACCATGTGCGGCGAGATCTGCTTGAGCGGCACCCATTCCCGGTTCGACGGCTTGAATTCGGCCAGCAGCTTGCCGTCGGCCGACAGCACCTGCGCGGGCTGGTCGACGCGCGCCTTGCGGATGTCGCCGATGCCCGGCGTGAACGGAACGAGCACGACCACGTACGCCGCGAACAGCGCCGGCACGGCGGCGGCGGTGAGCAGCACGCCGCGGCGCGTCGGGTGGCGGACATGGTGCCACGCGGCGGCGGCGAGAGGCTTGACCCGCGCGACGGCGGCTGCCGCGACAGGTTGGGCGCGCGCGACCCATCTGGCACACAAGGCACGCACTGACGACACGTTTCGGCGATTCACGCGGGTGGAGCTCGGCTGAAAAGGCTGCATCGTACCAAACTCGCGCGGCCGTCCGACCCGCGGCGGCGCCGGGCGGGCACACGGCGATGCGGTTTCGCGACGGCGCCGACGCAAAAAAGGCGCGTGCTCCGCGACCGGAACGACGCGCCAAACCTGGTACCACAACCTGAACGCCGCGCGGCGAGGTCGCGACGAGGTCGCGACGGCGGCGCGACCGGCGCTGCGGCTCAGCGCACGAGAAATCCGTACGTGAGCGGATCGCGCTCGTCGACGATCCAGTTCGCGAACCCGCAGATATGCGCGCTGCCCTCCACTTCCGGGATCACGGCCGGGATATCGCCGACCGTCGTTTCGCGCAGCACGCGCCCCTTGAAGACCGTCCCGACGATCGATTCGTTGACGAGCGTGTCGCCCGCCGCGAGCAGCCCGCGCTGGTAGAGCTGCGCGACGCGGCCGCCGGTGCCGGAACCGGTCGGCGAGCGGTCGACCTCGCGATCCGCGAACACGCAACAGTTCGCCTGCGTCGAACCCGCGTGGCGCGGCGCGTTCGCGATGATCGTGCCGTAAATGTGGTTGATTTCCGGGATCTCCGGATGCACGACCGGATACTTTACGTTCGCGGCCGCCTTCACTTCCGCGCCGAAGCGGATCAGTTTTTCGACGGCCGATTCGCGCACCGGCAGGTCGAACGGCGCGCCATCGACATAGAAATAAAACGTGCCGCCATACGCGATGTCGCCGGTCACGGTGCCGAACGACGGCGTGTCGACCGACACGTCGCGCCGCCAGATGAACGACGGCACGTTGACGAAGCGCACAGGCCCGGCATGTTCGCCGTCCCATTTGACGAAGGCCTCGATGAAGCCGCACGGCGCGTCGATGCCGACCCGCGTCTCCGGCACCGTGCGCTGCACCCAGCCGAGTTCGACGGCCGCCGTCGACAGCGCGATCACGCCGTGTCCGCAATGGTCGCTGTAGCCTTCGTTGTGCACGAAGATCACGCCGAAATCCGCATGCGGCGACACGGGCTCGGTCAGGTAGCCGCCGTACATGTCGGCATGGCCGCGCGGTTCGAACATCAGCGCGCGGCGGATCTCGTCGGCGTTCTCCTTGAGCCACGCGCGGCGCTGGACGATCGTGTCGCCGGGCAGCCGCGGCAGCCCGCTCGTGACGATGCGGAACGCCTCGCCGCCGGTGTGCACTTCGACGGTGGAAAGGGAGCGGGAAATTTTCATGGGGATCGAATGCGTTGAAACGAAGGACGGCGGCGCGGCCGCCGTCCGGCGACGGGTGGGTGCGGCGATTACTTCGCGTACGGTTGCGGCAGCCCGTTGCGGATCACGTAGACGGTGGTCGGCGCGCCTTTCAGGTCGCCGTTCGCGTCGAACGAATAGGTGCCCGCGACACCCGCGTAGCTCGACTTCGCGAGCTGCGCGATCAGCTTCGCCTTGTCGGTGGTCGTGCCGGCCTTGACCATCGCGTCGGCGAGCAGCTTCACGCCGTCGTAGTAATTGACGCCGTAGACCTGCGTATCGGTGTGATAGGCGTCGTGGTATTTCTTCAGGAATTCGCGGCCGGCCGGCGTCTTCTCGAGCGCGACACCGCCCTGCGCGCAATAGACGATCGACGCCGCCTCGCCCGCGACCTTGCCCATGTCGGCCGAGCAGATGCCGTCGCCGCCGAGCAGCTTCGCGCGCAAGCCCCGCTGCTTCATCTGCCTGGCCATCGGCGCGCCCTGCGCCGCATAGCCGCCGAGGAAGATCACGTCGGGGTTGGCGGCCTTGATCTTGGTGAGAATGCCGAGGAAATCGGTGGCCGACGAATTCGTGTATTCCTGGTCGACGATCTTGATGCCGTTCGCCTTCGCGACGTTCATGAACTGCTCGGCGACGCCCTGCCCGTATGCGGTGCGATCGTCGATCACGGCGGCGGTTTTCGCGTTCAGCGTCTTCGCGGCGAACGTGGCCATCGTGCCGCCGAGCTGCTCGTCGCTCGCGCCGATCCGGAAGATGTTCTTGAAACCCTGCCGCGTGAGTGCCGGGTTCGACGCGACCGGCAGGATCGGCACGCCGGCGTTCGCATACACGCGCGAGGCCGGAATCGCGACGCCCGAGTTGTACGGCCCGAGCACCGCGACGACACCCTTGTCGACGAGGTTCTGCGCGACCTGTACGCCGGCCTTCGGATCGGCCTGATCGTCCTCGGAAACCAGTTTGAACGTAACGGTCTTCCCGCCGACCTTCACGCCGGCCTTGTTGAGCTCGTCGACCGCGAGCCGCGCGCCGTTTTCGTTGTCCTTGCCGTTGGCGGCCTGCGGGCCCGTCAGCGGCGCCGAATGGCCGATCGTCACGACTTCCTGCGCGTGCGCGGAAGTCAGCGCGCCGACGGCAGCAGCCACCGAGAGCACGGTCGTGAGGTGTCGCATGATGTCTCCTGATTGGTTTTGTGTGAAACCAATGTAGGACACACGTGGTCACATCGCAAGCAATTTCAAAATAATTCCGGATATTTTGGTCATTTGGAGGACCAGATAGAAGTGCGTGCAGGCGTGCTACTTCGGCGCGATATCGCGCCGCACGCGGCGAATGTGCTGTTCGACATAGAACGCGGCCGCATCGGCGTCGCCGGACACGATCGCCTCATAGATCAGCCGGTGTTCGGACACATAGAGCCGGATCCGGCCCGCGTCGTAGATGCCGTCGTCCTTCAGCCGCTTCCACAGCGGCTGGTCCATCGTCTTCGCGACTTCGTCCGCGATCTTCACGATCAGCGCATCGCCGGTCATCAGCGCGAGCTGCCGGTGGAACAGCCGGTCGCTCTCGTTCCACAGCGCACGCTGGTGCGGATCGTCGACGTCGGTGATGGTTTCCATCTGCGCGAGATAGCGCTCGGCGCCGGCGTCCGCGCGGGCATGGGCGGCCGCGAGGCGCGCGATCGCGGGCTCCAGGATCAGCCGCACGTCGAGCGTCGACGTCGGGCTGAAGTCGGCCTCGGAGGCCGTGTGCGCGTCGCCGCGCTGCGCGAGCACGTCGAGCGGCGCCGCGACGACGTAGGTGCCCGAATTGCGCTTCGTGAACACGAGCCCTTCGTTCTGCAGCGCGCCGAGCGCTTCGCGCACGGCCGGCCGGCCAACCTGGAACAGCGCCGCGAGCTCGCGCTCGGACGGCAGCCGCGATTCGGCCGCGTAGCGTCCCGCGCGGATCTCGTCGCGGATCTTTTCGGCTACCTGCTCGTAGATCTGCAGCGGCCTGAAACCGCCTTCGAGTGAGTCGGGACGCGCGGACATCATCGTATGGCTCCTGCCCGTTCGCGGGCGTGGATCTGGAATGGGTTCGCACTATACCGGAGCGGCACGGCCAGCGCGGCAGCGGCGAGCCTTCTGGCCAGATATTAGAACCAAAATCCACGAAACGCTTTATTTTCTGGGTTGCGGGTGCGCCAGAAAGTGGTATAGATTCGATCCACTGCCCTGTGTCACGGTATCCGGCAGATCTGTGGCGGGCGCGGCATGCGTCCGCCGTTCACGCTCACCGACGCCCACGACGTACACGATGACCGCCTCTTCCCCGCTTCCCGTTTTCGACGCGACCGATACGGCCGCGCTGCTCGACTACCCGGCGCTGCTCGCTACGCTCAGGCAAGCGGTCGTCGAATATGCGGCGGGCGACATCGTCAGCCCCGAACGCCTGGTCGTGCCGCTGCAAGGCGGCGGCGTGATGCTGTCGATGCCGTCGAGCGCCCACGACCTGGCGAGCCACAAGCTCGTGAACGTGTGCCCCGGCAACGGCGCACGTGGGCTGCCGACGATCCTCGGCCAGGTCACCGCGTACGACGCCACCACCGGCGCAATGCGCTTCGCGCTCGACGGCCCGACGGTCACCGGCCGCCGCACGGCGGCGATCACCGCGCTCGGCATCCAGGCGCTGCATGGCGCCGCACCCCGCGACATCCTGCTGATCGGCACCGGCAAGCAGGCGGCCAATCACGCGGAAGCGCTCGCGGCGATCTTTCCGGAAGCGCGCCTTCACGTGCGCGGCACGACAGCGGACAGCGCGGCCGCCTTCTGCGCCGCCCACCGCACGCATGCACCGCGACTCGTGCCGCTCGACGGCGATGCGGTTCCCGATGCGATCGACGTGGTCGTCACGCTGACGACGAGCCGCACGCCCGTCTACCGCGAAGCCGCGCGCGAAGGCCGGCTCGTGGTCGGCGTCGGCGCGTTCACCGCGGATGCCGCCGAGATCGACGCGAGCACGGTGCGTGGCAGCCGGCTCGTCGTCGACGATCCGGCCGGCGCGCGCCACGAAGCCGGCGATCTGATCGTTGCGCAGGTCGACTGGCGGCACGTCGCATCGCTCGCCGACGTGCTGAACGGCACGTTCGCCCGCGGCGGCCCGCTGCTGTTCAAGAGCGTCGGCTGCGCCGCGTGGGACCTGGCCGCGTGCCGCACCGCGCGCGACGCGCTGGCCGCGCGCCGCGCCGGCTGACCCGCACGCGCAACCGTTCACGCCGCACGCGCGGCATCGCATCGCCGGAGCCACGCCGGCGGTTTCCCGTACGCGGTGTAGGAAACGCCCTACACCGTGTCGACGCGGCCTACACGAAGTTCCAATTCGGCCGATTTCAATTTCGGCGGCGCAACACGATACTGCCGGCATGAATGCCAGCCTGTCACCCGCCGCGCTCAGGGTGTTCCTCGTCGATCACGCAGTCGCCGTTCGCCAGCGGATCGCGCTGCTCGTCGGCGCGATCCGCGGCGTCGTCGTCGTGGGCGAAGCGGAAGACGGCCAGGACGCGTGGACGCATATCCGCAGCAGTCGCGCGGACGTGGTGATCGTCGACGTGCGGCTCGCGGACGGCAGCGGCCTCGACCTGATCGGGATGCTGTCGAAGGCCACGCCGCGCATCGTCACGATCGTGCTGACGAATCACTCGGCGCCGGCATTCAGGGAGGCATGCGCGACGGCGGGAGCCGACTATTTCTTCGACAAGACGGTCGAATTCGACGCCGCGTGCCGTGTCATCGAATCCCTGGTGCACGCTCGCGTGCACCGCCCCTGACGAGCCGGAGCGACTCATGTCCACCGCCACCGCCTGCGCCGCCGACGTGTCCGTCGTATCCCGGCCCACGATTGCCCTGCGCCCGGCCGCACGCGCCGACGCCATCAAGCATCCGGCCGCCCGCTGCTCGGCGTGCGCGATGCGCTCGATGTGCCTGCCGCCGCACCTGACGGCCGCCGAATACGGCCGCCTCGACGCGATCATCTGCACGACGCGACAGGTTCGCCAGGGCGACGCGCTGTTTCGCACCGACGATCCGTTCCAGAGCATCTATGCGGTGCGCGCGGGTTCGTTCAAGACGGTGATGATGCATCGCGACGGCCGCGAGCACGTGACGGGCTTCCAGATCGCCGGCGAAACGCTCGGGATGGACGGCATCGGCGGCGGCCAGCACTGCTGCGACGCGATCGCATTGGAAGACAGCGTGGTGTGCATCATTCCGTTCGGCGCGCTCGAAGCCGCGTGCCGCGAAATGAAGCCGATGCAGCACTTCCTCTACCAGATGCTGAGCAGCGAAATCGTCCGCGAATCGAGCCAGATGCTGCTGCTCGGCACGATGTCGGCCGAGCAGCGCGTCGCGCATTTCCTGCTGAACCTGTCGTCGCGGTTCGAGGCGCGCGGCTATTCGGCGACGGAATTCAACCTGCGGATGACGCGCGAGGAAATCGGCTGCTATCTCGGGATGAAGCTCGAAACCGTCAGCCGGATGTTCTCGCGGTTCCATCGCGAAGCGCTCGTCGAAACGCGCGGCAAGCGCGTGCGCATCATCGACGCGCAAGCGCTCGCGCAGGTCTGACGTACGGCGCACGACCGCCGGCGCGGCATTACCGCATCGTGTCGCCCGTTGCCGCGTCGCGCAGCGCCGCCGTTGCGGCGCCCGCCTGCCACGCGATCAACGCCTGCTCGGCCTGCGCGAACGCGCGGCGCAGCGCATCGTCCACGTCGGCGCCGACGCACGGCGGCAGCGATCGGAGCGTCGCGCCGTGCATCGTCAGGTCTAGCCGCACGTCGTACAGACGCACGCCATCGGCCACCATGCGCGATTCGATCGCGAGTTGGCAGCCATCGATCAACGCGCGAAACCGTTCGAGCCGCACCAGTTGCGCGCCGGCTTCGGCTTCGATCGCTTCCGAACCCGTGAATCCGAGACAGGCGATCTGCATGCCCACGCCCATGTCGCCCTCCTGACGGGGCCGCCTGCTCGTCGACCGCCTTGCATGTGCCGGCCGCCTCACGATGGCGCAGCACGTGTTTCCCGTGGCGCGGCGCGCATGTTTCGATCGCGGCCGGCCGATGGCCTGCCCGCGCGTCGCCGGCGCGGAACCGTTCATACGTTGAAGGTCTGCGATGCCTTCATCTCGATCCACGTCATGCCGGCCCGCAACCCTTCGATCATCGCCTCGCGCTCGGTCGGATACGCGTGGCTGTGCTCGAACGTATGATGAAACCGCGCGGCGCCGGCGCCGTGCTCGACCGACACGCGGCAGCGGAACTCGCCCGATTCGCACGGGCGCGTCTCCACTTCGACCGACCAGTCGCGTTCGTGAATGTTGCCCTGCAGTGTCATGCGCCCTCCTGCGGTATCAGCCTTCGAGCCGAAAGTGCCCGCTGTGCAGCAGCACCGGCCGGCCGCCGATTTCCTCGAGCATTCGTCGTGCCATCGCCTCGATGGCCGGCCGGTGCGCGTCGAATGCGCTCAGCAGATCGCGTTCGAGCAGCGACCGCGCGCCGAAATGGTCTTCCAGCGCCTCGGCGGTGACCGCGCACTGGACGCAACGCCCGTCGACCAGCGCGGAAAACGCGACGACCAGGTCGCGCGCGCAGTATTCCGGCGGCTCGGGCGGGAAAGTGATGTGCATCTGTCGGCCTGTCATCGTCGCGATGGCTCCATGACGAGAGCATAGTGGTGCGCGCGACCGCGCGCTTGACCCACGTCAACCGGTTCGCTGCACCGCACGATCGCGGTGCGGCCGCCCGACGCCGCTTCAGCCCGCGTCGGGCTCGATCGCCGCGCCGCGCTCCGCGAGCAGCTCGCGCAGCACGCTGCGGTGGCAACGGCGCTCGTCGTCGCAGTAGCAGCCGATCGAGAGCGCGGTGGTCGCCGACAGCGCGGCCAGCAGGTCCAGCACCTTCGCCGGATCGCCGTGCGCCATCTCCGCGCGGAAGTGGCGCTTGAACGCCTTCCATTCGGCGTCGGTTTCGGCGGCCTGCGCCTGCGCGACGAGCTCGGGGCTCGGCGACAGCGTCGGCAACCATACATCATAGTAGTTGCGCGACGCGAATTCCGCCTTCGGCACGCCGCGCGGCGGCCGCCGCACCGTGCCGATCCGCAGGCCTTCGCCGGCCGCGCGCGGCGTGCCGAGCTGGATGATCCGGATGCCCATGTCGCTCCTCTGCTCCCCTGTCTTGCATACGATCCCGTGATCGTACCGCCGCGTCTGCCCGCGCGTCAGCCGGGCACCGCACATGACGGCCGCCCAACAAAAAACCGGCTGCTCCCGCGACGGGATACAGCCGGTTCCGCATCGTGCGTGGCGCGCCGCCGCGCCGCGTTCAGACGCCGCTCTTCAGCACCTTGCCGATCGCATCCGCGACGATGCCGACGTTCGAGTCGTTCAGGCCCGCGACGCACATCCGGCCCGAGCGCAGGATGTACACGCCGTGCACCTCGCGCAGCGCGTCGACCTGCGATTCGGTCAGGCCCGTATACGTGAACATCCCGCGCTGCTTCACGTAGCGCGTGAGCGCTTCGCCGCTCACGTGGTCGCGCAGGCCGTCGTGGATCGACTGGCGCATCCGCGCGATACGGCGGCACATCGCCGACAGTTCCTCTTCCCACTGCTTGCGCAGCGCCGGCGTGCCGAGCACGGCCGCGACGACCTTCGCGCCGTAGGTTTGCGGGTTACTGTAGTTCGAGCGCACGGCGCCGGCCAGTTGGCCGAGCACGCGGTCGGCCGCGGCCGCGTCTTCGCAGACGACGCTCAGGCCGCCCACGCGCTCGCCGTACAGCGAGAAATTCTTCGAGAACGAATTCGCGACGAGCGTCGGCACGCCGCGGCGGGCCAGCTCGCGCACCGCGAACGCGTCCGCGTCGAGGCCCGCGCCGAAGCCCTGGTACGCCATGTCGACGAACGGCAGCAGCCCGCGCGCCTCGATCACGTCGATCAGCTTCTCCCACTGGCCTTCGTCGAGATCGACGCCGGTCGGGTTATGGCAGCACGCGTGCAGCAGCACGATGCTGCGCGCCGGCAACGCGTCGATCGCCGCGAGCATCGCGTCGAACTTCAGGCCGCCCGTCGCCTCGTCGTAGTACGGGTACGTATTCACCGTGAAGCCGGCGCGCTCGAAGATGAAGCGGTGGTTTTCCCAGCTCGGATCGCTGAGCCACACCTGCGAATCCGGGAAATAGCGCTTCAGGAAATCGGCGCCGACCTTCAGCGCGCCCGAGCCGCCGAGCGTCTGCAGCGTCGCGATGCGGCCGGCCGCGCGGGCCGGGTGATCGGCGCCGAACACCAGCGATTGCACGGCGTCGCGGTACGCGGCCAGGCCGACCATCGGCAGGTACGGCTTCGGGCCGCTGTCGCGCTGCAGCGCGGTTTCGGCTTCGCGCACGGCGCCCATCACCGGAATCCGGCCTTCGGCGTCGAAATAGATGCCGATGCTCAGGTTGACTTTCCGATCGCGCGGATCTTTCTGGAAGTTCTCGTTGAGCGTCAGGATCGGGTCACCCGGGTACGCGTCGATGTGTTCGAACATGGCTTGAGTCGGTCTCGTTTGGAAGAAGGGTCGGTCGTGGCCTGCGTCAGCGTGCGGAAGCGCCGTCGTGCACCGCAAAGCCCGCATTCTTCTGACGGAAGCGATACCCGATCGCGAGCACCGCGAGCCATACCGGGATCAGGTACACCGACAGGCGGAGATCCGGCGTCAGGTACATCACGACGAGAATGCCGGCCATGAATGCCAGGCACAGGTAATTCGTGAAAGGATAGCCCAGACTGCGGAAGGAAGTCTCCTTTCCCGCAGCACGCTTGGCCTGGCGGAACTTCAGGTGGATCAGGCTGATCATCGCCCAGTTGATGATCAGCGCCGACACGACGAGGCCCATCAGCACCTCGAACGCCTTGCCCGGCATGAAGTAGTTGACCAGCACGCACACGCCGGTCGCGAGCGCCGACGCGCCGAGCGCCGCGAGCGGGATGCCGCGCTTGTTCACCGAGCACAGCACCTTCGGCGCGTTGCCCTGCTGCGCGAGGCCGAACAGCATCCGGCTATTGCAGTACACGCCGCTGTTGTAGACCGACAGCGCGGCCGTCAGCACGACGACGTTCAGCACGTTCGCGACCAGGTTGCTGCTCAGCGCGTGGAAGATCAGCACGAACGGGCTGCCGCCGCTGACGACCTTCTCCCACGGATACAGCGACAGCAGCACGGCCAGTGCGCCGATGTAGAAAATCAGGATCCGATAGATGACCTGGTTGGTCGCGCGCGGGATGCTGCGCTTCGGATCGTCGGCCTCGGCCGCGGTGATGCCGACCAGCTCGAGCCCGCCGAACGAGAACATGATCGCGGCCATCGACATCACGAGGCCCGACACGCCGTTCGGGAAGAAGCCGCCGTGCTGCCACAGGTTCCGGACGGTTGCCTCCGGCCCTGCGTGACCGCTCACGAGCAGCCAGCCGCCGAAGCCGATCATCCCGACGATCGCGGCAACCTTGACGATCGAGAACCAGAATTCCGTCTCGCCGTACGACTTCACGCTGGTCAGGTTGATCAGGTTGATCGCGACGAAGAACACGAGCGCCGACACCCAGGTCGGCACGCCCGGCCACCAGTACTGCACGTAGATCCCGACGGCCGACAGTTCGGCCATGCTGACGAGGATGTACAGCACCCAGTAATTCCAGCCGGACAGGAAGCCGGTGAAGTGGCCGAAGTACTTGTTCGCGAAATAGCTGAACGACCCCGCGACGGGCTCGTCGACCACCATCTCGCCGAGCTGGCGCATGATGAAGAACGCAACGATGCCGGCCACCGCATAGCCGAGCAGCACGGACGGGCCGGCCATCTTGATCGTCTGCGCGATGCCGAGGAACAGCCCCGTGCCGAGCGCGCCGCCGAGCGCAATCAGCTGGATGTGCCGGTTCTTCAGCCCGCGCTTCAGGCCGTCGCTCTCGTTTCCAGAAACCATGTCTTCTCCACTCTGTCCGCCCCCGCCTGACGCGGTGCGGCGCGCCTCGGTGTGCCGGGCGCTGTTTTGCTGTGCCGGCGGCCGTTCGTGGAGCCGCCGAGTTGGGGGACTGCAATCCTCGCGCGGGGCGTCCGATTCGCGTCGGCGGGCGGCCAGATCGACCGCCGACTCGTTGCCCGCGCCGCATTGCTGCGGCCGCACACGAAAATCCGGCGTCAGTTTAGCGTTGCGACGGCGAAATCGGGTTGCGTAACCCGCTCATGCAAACCCTACATTATGAGATAAGATTGCATCCAGGAGACAGATGAGGAAACAAAAATGCCTGAACCGGTCCTCGATCGCATCGATCGCCATTTGCTGTCGGTGTTGCAGGAGAATGGCCGCGCGTCGAACCTCGACCTGGCGAAGGCGGTCGGCCTGTCGCCCGCGCAGACCTTGCGACGCCACCGCCGGCTGGAGGAGATCGGCGCGATCCGCCGTTACGAAACGCGGCTGTGCCCCGATACGCTCGGGTTCGGCGTCACCGCGTTCGTGCACGTGACGATGGAGCGCGGCCATATCCGCGATTTGTCGAAGTTCCAGAAACTCGTGTCGGACCTCGCGCAGATTCAGGAATGCTTCTCGGTGACGGGCGACATCGACTATGTGCTGAAGGTCGTCGCGCACGATCTGAAAGGGCTATCGCGCTTCCTGCTCGAAACGCTGATGCGCATTCCCGGCGTGAGCGGCGTGCATTCGAGCGTGTGCCTCGACGAGATCAAGTGCACGAGCGCGATGCCGGTGGAAGGCTGACACGCCCGGCGCGCGGGGCCGATGCGTTCAGCTCGCCGCCTCGAACGCACCGATCAGCAACGCTCCCGCTGCAATCACCGCGCAACCGGCCGCCCGGCGCGGCGTCAGCCGCTCGCCGAGATAGACGCGCGCGATCAGCGCCGCGAACACCACGCTCGTCTCCCGCAGCGCCGATACCGGCCCCATCGGCGCGCGATCCATCGCCCAGATCACGATGCCGTAGGCGAGCGCCGCGAACACGCCGCCGCATGCGGCCTTCGCCGTCTCGCCGACCTCCTGCGTCAACCGCAGCGGCCCCGCCCGCAGCCGGTAGTACGCGGCCATCAGCGCGCCCGTCAGCACGAACATCCACGCGGTATAGCCGACCGTGCTGCCGCTCTCGCGCACCCCGATCCCGTCGACCACGCTGTACGCCGCGATCGACACGCCGGTCGCGAACGCGGTCGGCAGCACCTGCATCATCCGGTGTTGCGCGCCGCGCCGGCGTTCCAGCCCGATCGCCATGATCCCTGCGCAGATCAGCACGAGCCCGCATTGCGCGCCGATGTTCAGGCGCTCGCCCGCAAACGCCGCCGCGCCGAGCGTGACGAGCAGCGGCGCCGTGCCGCGCGCGACGGGATACGCGACGCTCAGGTCGCCGTGTTCGTACGCACGAACGAGCAGCAGCGTATAGACGACGTGGATCACGGCCGATGCGACGACGCAGAGCCAACTCGCCGGCGCGATCGGCACGGCAGCCGGCAGGAACAGCAGCGCGAACAGCCCGATCGCGATCTGCAGCACCGTGGCCGAACGCAGCCGGTCGCCGCTGCTGCGCACCAGCGCATTCCATGACGCGTGCAGGAACGCCGCACACAGAACGGCGAACAGAACGGGGATCGGCACGCTGAACACTCCCTGACGGTCGAAGGCGCGCGATGCGCGGCAGGCGTTCATCGTATGAATGCGTCACCGGATTGTCAAAAAAGCGACCGACGGCCCGCCGTAAAGGATTCGGCTGCCTGCCCCGGTCGCCCGCCCTGCAACGCGTGCGCCGCACGCGACCCCATGTGACGCGGCGGTTGCCGGCGATCCACCCCTTTCCGTTCTCTTTCGCCTCGCACCGCGGCGTAATGGAATCGATACCACAGCGCAACCGTCGCGAAAACACTCCGTCCCCATATCTTCATACGCAGCTGTTCCAATGCGCGTGCTCCCTCACGAGCTTCGCGCCGAACCGACACGGCGACGGGGCCGTTCTCCACCATCGAAGACCTTACCCTGGAGTTTCCCGATGTTCCGTCAAGCCTTGCTCGTCACTGCCTGCGCAGCCGCAGCGCTGGCGCTGTTCGCCTGCGGCGGCAGCGACGATTCCACGCCGACGCCCGCCGTGTCGTCGCAGGATGCGCTGCAGACCGCCACGCCGATCAAGCACGTCGTCGTGATCTACGGCGAAAACATCTCGTTCGACCACTACTTCGGCACCTATCCGAACGCGACGAACCCGTCGGGCGAACCGGCGTTCACCGCGAAACCCGGCACGCCGACGCCGAACGGCCTGACGGGCACGCTGCTCACCGCGAACCCGAACTTCACGAACACGGCCAACGGCACCGATGCGGCGAACCCGTTCCGCCTCGACCGCACGCAGGCCGCGACGGCGGACCAGAACCACGCCTACACCGCCGAACAGCAGGCCGAAGACAACGGCCTCGCGGACCTGTTCCCGAAATACACGGGCAAGGGCTCGTCCGGCGGCGCCGGCGCGTTCGGCACGAAGGGCCAGGTGATGGGCTACTTCGACGGCAACACGGTGACCGCGCTGTGGAACTACGCGCAGCGCTTCGCGATGAGCGACAACACGTACACGACGGTCTACGGTCCGTCGACGCCGGGCGCACTGAACGTCGTGGCGGGTCAGACCAACGGGATGCAGATCGTCAAGACGTCGAAGCAGCCGTCGACGCTCGCCGCCAGCTCGTACTACATCAACGACGGCCAGGGCGGCTTCACGATGATCAACGACGTCGACCCGGGCTTCGACGTGTGTTCGAGCACGACCGACCAGGCGATGATGACCGGCAAGAACATCGGCGACCTGCTGAACGCCGCGAAGATCACGTGGGGCGGCTTCATGGGCGGCTTCAACCTGTCGACGACGAACGGCAACGGCACGACGGGCTGCGCGCGCAGCACGGTCGCCACCGCCGTAAACGCCGCGACGGCCGACTACATTCCGCACCACAACTGGTTCCAGTACTACGCGTCGACCGCGAACCCGCAGCACACGCGCCCGAGCTCGATCGCGGCGATCGGTTCGAGCGTCGAGACCGACGGCAAGACCCCCGAACCGGCGAACCATCAGTACGACACGGACGACTTCTTCGCCGCCGTGAAGGCCGGCAACTTCCCGTCGGTCAGCTACCTGAAGGCGCCGGCCGCGCAGGACGGGCATGCGGGCTATTCGGATCCGCTCGACGAGCAGGCGTTCGTGACGAAGGTCGTCAACTTCCTGCAGCAGCAACCGGACTGGCAGAACACGGCCGTGATCGTCACCTATGACGACTCGGACGGCTGGTACGACCACGTGTACACGTCGCCCACGCATGCGTCGTCGGACCCGGTCGATCAGCTCAACGGCGCCGGCAAGTGCGGCACGGGCGGCACCACCGGCGTGAACGGCGCGACCGTGAACGGCCGCTGCGGCCCGGGCGTGCGCATTCCGCTGGTCGTGATCTCGCCGTATGCGAAGCAGAACTACGTCGATCACACGATGCTCGACCAGTCGTCCGTCGTGCGCTTCATCGAGGACAACTGGCTCGGCGGCCAGCGTATCGGCGGCGGCTCGTTCGATGCGACGGCGGGCGACCTGCGCAACCTGTTCGACTTCACGTCGAAGCCGAACACGACGCCGCTCTATCTCGACCCGACGCTCGGTACCGTATTGAGCGCCGCACCGTCGATCTGACCGTCGCGGCCTGACCGCATGGCCGGCGCATGCAGATGCGCCGGCCGTTTCCATTTCAACGCGCCGCGTTGCGCGACACCCGTTTTTCGACCGACAGCATGACAGCTCGCCCCGCGTTTCCGTCTCCCGATGCCGCCGGCACGCCCGCGCCGCGTGCCCCTTCCCGCCTGCTGCGCCGCGCCGCATTCGTGCTCGGCACGGCCGCGATCGGCTATGGCGCGTTCGCTATCGCGTTTCCCGCGCGGGTACCCGCGGCGATCGGCGCCGTGGTCGCCGACTGGACCGGCGCGAACCCGCACCCGGTCGTGCTGCAACGGCCCGCCGTGCAGCCGCTGTCGGCGGTCGCCCAGCTCGGGCGCGCGCTGTTCCACGATCCGTCGCTGTCGGCGTCGGGCAAGCAGTCGTGTGCGTCGTGTCACAGCCCCGATCATGCGTACGGCCCGCCGAATGCGCTCGACGTGCAGCCGGGCGGCCTCGCGATGACGCAGCAGGGCTATCGTCCGCCGCCGTCGCTGATGTATCTGTACCGCCAGCCGAATTTCAGCATCGGCCCCGATGCCGGGGAAAACGACGCCGCGCCGAGCGTCGCGCAGCAGGCCACGGCGGCGGCCGGTGTCGTCAAGGCGCAGAAGGTGGCCGGCACGTCGGCCGCGCCTCAGCTCGTGCCGCAGGGCGGGCTGTTCTGGGACGGCCGCGCCGATACGCTGCAGCAACAGGCGTTCGGCCCGCTGCTGAATCCGGTCGAAATGGCGAACGCGAGCATCGACGACGTCGCGCACAAGCTCGCGCAGTCGTCGCATCGCGCGCAACTGGAACAATTGTTCGGCGCGCGCGTATTCGACAGCCCGCAGCTCGCGGTGTCGGAGGCGATGTTCGCGATCGCGCGCTATCAGGTCGAGGATCCGTCCTTCCATCCGTACGACAGCAAGTACGACCGCTGGCTCGAAGGCCGCGCGCGTCTCACGCAGGCCGAACTGCGCGGGCTGCGCCTGTTCAACGATCCGGACAAGGCGAATTGCGCCGGCTGTCATTTGTCGAAACCCGGCAAGGACGGGCTGCCGCCGATGTTTACCGACTACCAGTACGAGGCGCTCGGCGCGCCGCGCAACCGCGCGCTCGCGCAGAACCGCAACCCCGCGTTCTACGATCTCGGCGTGTGCGGGCCGTTCCGCGACGACCTGAAGGACCAGACCCAGTACTGCGGGATGTTCCTGACGCCGACGCTGCGCAATTCGGCGACGCGCCACGTGTTCTTCCACAACGGCGTGTTCCACACGCTCGACGAGGTGATGGCGTTCTACAACGAGCGCAGCATCTCGCCGCAGAAGTTTTATTCGCGCGGCGCGGACGGCAAGGTCGACGAATACGACGACATTCCGCCGAAATATCGTGCGAACGTCGACGTGACCGATGCGCCTTTCGATCGCAAGCCCGGCGACAAGCCCGCGATGACGGCGCAGGACATCAAGGATATCGAAGCGTTTCTCGGCACGCTGACGGACGCGCCGGCGCAGCACTGAGCGCTTGCCGGGGGGGGGCGTGCCGCGTCAGCGGCGCGCGCGAATGCACAGGAAGGCCGGCGCCAGCGACAACTCCGCATGGAGCCGTTCGGATACGGCTTTCATCTCCGGCAGCGGCGTCGGTTCGACGAAGCGGTCGAGCCGCCAGCCGCTGTCGGCGACCGCGTTCAGGATGTCGGCGAGCGGCCGCCGCCACGCTTCGACGTACGGCTTCGGCTCGCCGAACCCCGACCAGTGGAAGCCGAAGCGCGACGTGTCGAAGTAGGTGCCGTCGCCGCGTGTGCGTTCGTCCATCCAGTCGCGCATCGGATGCGCCATCGAGAACACGAGCGTTCCGCCCGGACGCGCGACGCGCCGGAATTCGCGCAGCGTCGGCGCGAGGTCGCGCACGTAGTCGAGCGCGAGCGAGCACAGCACCTTGTCGACCGACGCGTCGGGCAGCCACGCGAGCGGCGCTTCGAGGTCGCCTTCCGTGACGTCGACCGCCAGCCCCGCGCAACACGTTCGCGCCAGCGCGACCATCTCCGGCGTCACGTCGAATGCGTGCACGGTCGCGCCGCGACCGGCGAGATGCGCGCTGCAGATGCCGGGCCCGCAGCCGGCGTCGAGCACCGTCAGGCCATCGACGTCGCCGAGCAGCGCCATCGTTGCCGGACGCTCGTAGAGCGCGTTGTGCGCCTTCGTCGGCGCGATGTCCGCGTAGCGTTGCGCGAAGCTCGCGTACGCGCGGCGGCCGGTCGATTCGTTCGGTTCGGTCATGCGGCATCCGTCGGTCGAAACTGGGCAGGCCGATTCTGCCCGATCGGACGACGGATGGCGACTGCCGTTGCGCGTCGTCAGGACAGGCTGTCGAGCAACCGATACCAGGCGACCCCGGCCGCGATATAGAAGCGCTGCAGCCCGTGCAACGGAATCGGCCGGATCGGCGTGACGCGGAGCGGCAGCGGCAGTCGCGCATCGCCCGACACATGCGCGGCCAGATGCTTGCCGAGCGTCGTCGCCATCGCGATGCCGCGGCCGTTGTAGCCGAGCGCGATCGTCACGCCCGGCGCGGGCTCGTGCACGTGCGGCAGGAAATCCGCGGTGATCGCGACGCGCCCCGCCCAGCGGTATTCGAACCGGACGCCCTTCAGTTGCGGATACAACAGCGTCGTCGCACGTTCGAGGTGACGCCAGTCGCTCGGCGCGCGCGGGTCGGCGAACGGGCCGCGGCCGCCCATCAGCAAGCGCCCGGCCGCGTCGCGGCGGAAGTACAGCAGCAGACGCCGCGCATCCGATGCGACTTCGCCACCGGCGAGGATGTCGCGGCCAAGCGCCGGCGCGAGCGGTTGCGTCGCGACGATGAAGCTGTTCGCGGCGATCACCGACTGGCGCAAGCCGGGCCACAGCCCGTCCGTGTAGCCGTTGGTCGCGATCACCACGCGCTCGGCCGACAGCGTCGCACCGCCGGACGTCGCGATCCGCCAGCGGCCGTCGGCACGTGTCAGCCCGACGGCACGGGTCGAGCCGTGCACGACCGCCCCGCTCGCCTGCACGGCGCGCACGAGGCCGCGCGTATAGCTGAGCGGCTGCACGCTGCCCGCGCGGCGATCGATCCAGCCGCCCGCATACGCCCGCGTGCCGAGCCGTCGCGCGACGTCGTCGCGGCCGAGCACGTCGACCGGCGCGCCGCGCGCGGCCCACTGCTGCGCACGGCGTGCGACCGTGTCGAGCATCGCGGCGGTCGGTGCCGGCTGGATCCAGCCGTGACGGCGCGCATCGCAGTCGATTCCGTGGCGCGCGATCAGGTCGAACACGGTATCGGCGGCACCGCCGACGATGCCGGCAAGCTGCTCGCCGGCCTCGTCGCCGAACCGGCGAATGAGTTCGTCCGGGTCGTATTTCAGCCCGGGAATCACTTGCCCGCCGTTACGGCCCGATGCGCCCCAGCCCGGCTGCGCGCCGTCGATCACGCGGACGTTCGCGCCGCGCTCGGCCAGGTGAAGTGCGGTCGACAAACCCGTGAATCCGGCGCCGACGATCGCCACGTCGCACGACGCGGACGCGTCGAGCGCGGGCGTATCGGGCGCCGGGGCGGCAGTCGCCGCCCACAGCGAATCCGGCCACCGTGCGTCGGGCCATCCGGGTGTCGCGTTCGTTGCGCTCATGTTCGATCCGGGTTGTCCGCGCCGTCCGACGCCAGCAGGCGACGCAGGAATTCCTGCGTGCGGGGATGGGTCGGCTGCGTGAGCACCTCGCGCGCCGGTCCGCTTTCGCAGATGGTCCCGTCGTGCAGGAAACACACGCGATCGGCCACCTCGCGCGCGAATGCCATTTCGTGCGTGACGACCACCATGGTCATCCCGTCGCGGGCAAGCCCGCGCATCACGCCGAGCACTTCGCCGACGAGCTCGGGGTCGAGCGCCGACGTCGGTTCGTCGAACAGGATCGCCTGCGGCTCCATCGCGAGCGCGCGTGCGATCGCGACGCGCTGCTGCTGGCCGCCCGACAGTTCCGACGGATACGCGTTCATCCGGTGCGACAGCCCCACCTTGTCGAGCAGCGCGCGGGCCTGTTCGCGCGCCTGCGCGGCCGGCCTCCGTCGGACGTGCACGGGCCCTTCCATCACGTTCTCGAGCGCCGTCCGGTGCGCGAACAGGTTGAAGCGCTGGAATACCATGCCGACCCGCATCCGCAATTCGTGGATCCGTTTCGAATGCGCGTCGACCTTCACGCCGTCGATCGTGATCGACCCTTCGTCGTACGTCTCGAAACCGTTGATACAGCGCAGCACGGTCGACTTGCCGGACCCGGACGGCCCGATCAGGCACACGACTTCGCCCGGCTGCACGTCGAGGCTCACGCCCTTCAGCACCGCGTGCTGCTGAAACCGCTTGTGTATCGAATCGATCCGGATCATGCGCCTCTCCTCAGTGCGAGCCGCTTGCCGAGCCGGTTCACGCCGAACATCAGCGGCAGGCCGAGCGCGAGATACAGCAGCGCGACGAGCGTGTAGACGCTCATGTTCTGGAACGTCGACGACGCGATCAGCTGGCCGGCGCGCGTGATTTCCGCGACCGTGATCGTCGACGCGACAGACGAATCCTTCAGCAGCATCACCAGCGTGTTGCCGTACGGCGGCAGCGCGATGCGAAACGCCTGCGGCAATACCACGCGCCGCATGATCATCGGGCCGCGCATGCCGATCGCGTGCGCGGCTTCGATCTGGCCGCGGTCGATCGCCTCGATGCCCGCGCGGAAATTCTCGGCCTGATACGCCGAATAGGCGATGCCGAGGCCGAGCACGCCGGCCTGGAACGCCGACAGCTGCACGCCGAGATCGGGCAGCACGAAGTACATGTAGAACAGCTGCACGATGATGGGCAGCCCGCGGATCACGTTGACGATCGCGCTGCCGGCCGTCGAGACGGCGCGATTGCGCGACACCTTCAGCAGCGCGAGAATCAGCCCGAGCACCGAGCTGAGCACGAACGCGCATGCGGTGATCTCGATCGTGACCACCGCACCCTTCAACAGGATCGGCAGGAAATCGATCGCGTTCTGAAAAAACATGAGGTCTCCTATGCGATGGCCGGACGCTCCGTCGCCGCGGATTCCCGCGACGCGCCGGCAACGCCGGTCGGGAATCGGATGCCGACGCTCAGCTCATGTGCCACTTCTGCAGGATCTGCTGCAGCGTGCCATCGCTCTTCATCTTGCGGATCGCGCCGTTGAGCTGTTCGAGCGTCGCGGTGTCGCCCTTGCGCACGATGAAGCAGACCTGCCCCTTCACGACGCTCTGGTATTCGGGCACGAGCCGCACCTGGCGATTGACGCCGTGCTCGATCTGGTACGCGACGATCGGCTGATCGGCGAAGCCGGCCTTGATGCGCCCGAGCGCGACGTCGCGCATGATGTCGGCAATCGAATCGTAGGTCCGGACTTCCTTGAAGATGCCCTTCTTGTTGAGCGCATCGACGAACGCCGTGCCGACCTGCGCGCCGACCACCTGGCCCTTGAAATTGTCCATCGACGTATAGCGGCCCGGATCGTCGGCCTTCACGATCAGGCCTTCGCCGAACGAGTAGACGGTGTCGGAGAAATCGACGACCTGCTGGCGCGCCGGCGTCTTCAGCATCGCGGCCGAGATGACGTCGATCTTCTGCGTGGTGAGCGACGGGATCAGCGCCGAGAACACGGTCTGCTGCACGTCGATGCGAAACCCGGCCGACTTCCCGGCCGCGGTGATCGCATCGACCATCATCCCCTGGATCGAATTGCTCTTGACGTCGAGAAACGTGAACGGCACGCCGGTGGCCGTCGCGCCGACCTTCAGCGTGGGCTCGGCCGCCACGGCGCTCGCCGATGCCGTGGACAGTGCGATGCAGGTGGCGAAACCGGCGGCCAATGCGCCGAACCGCTTGATGAACGGAACCATGGTGACTCCTTCTCGAATAATCCGGGGCGCCGGCCGGTCGCTGATCGACACTGCGACGATGGTTTGATCTTAAAACGAATCAAAAACATCGCAAATAGATTTTTGCGTATCGATATTCGATACGCTATGATGCGATATCGAATCGATCCCGCCCCGCCGCCATGGAAACGTCGTCCGACCAAGCAAACGATCTGCTGTTCAACCAGTCGCTGGAAAAAGGGCTGAACGTGCTGCGCGCGTTCAGCGCGAAGCGGCGCACGATGACGCTGGCGGAAGTAGCCGACGCGGCGGGGATGACGAAAAGCTCCGCGCAGCGGATGGTCTATACGCTCGAGAAGCTCGGCTACATCCGCAAGCATCCGCTCACCCGGCGCTACCAGCTCACGCCGCACGTGATGCGGATCGGCTTCAACTATCTCGCGGCCGATACGTTGATCGATGTCGCGAATCCGTTCCTGTCCGAGCTCACGAACCTGACCGGCGAAACCACCAACCTCACCGAGCCGGACGAGGATGAAATGGTGTACGTCGCGCGTTTCGTGTCGACGAAGTTCGTGCCGATCCACATGCCGATCGGCAGCCGTATCCCGATGTACTGCACCGGCTCCGGCCGCGCGTTCCTGAGTGCGTTGCCGCCGGAAGAAGCACGTGTGCGGCTGGACGGCATGGCGCGCACGCCGCATACGCCGCGCACGGTCACGGCGCTCGACGATCTCGTCGCGCTGCTCGACGGCGCGCGGCGCGAAGGCTACGCGACCAACCAGGAAGAACTGTTCATCGGCGACATGTCGATCGCGGCGCCCGTGCTCGGCAGCCAGGGGCAGCCGGTCGCGGCCGTGCACGTGGTCGCGCCGACGAGCCGCTGGACGTTCGACGACGCGCGCCGCAAGCTCGCGCCGGCGGTAATCGACTGCGCGCGCGGAATCAGCAATTCGATCCGGACGCTTGAATAGCGTCGACGAAACGGCCATATAACTCATCCTCACCGCGCATGTGTTGCTCCATCGCTCTGTCGAATTCGGACTGTTGACGTTCTTCTCGACGTATCCACCTATCACTTTCGCGACGCGTTCACCGGAATTTGCCGGGTCGTAGATTCGCTGGGATGCCGCCCACGCAACGGCAAATGATGGTCGTTTCACTTTGGCTCCTTGTCGTTGAAATGAATCCGACTCGAGGAACGCATCGAAAACTCGCGACAGCTCTCCGAGTACCTTCGAGTCCTCGAATCAGGGGGCATGATGCGCGATTGAAATACTTTTGTAAGGATGGCGACTTTCCAGGTGCCGATCCTTCTTCTGCTTCACCCCCTCGTTTTCCCCGATCCCGTTCGACTTGACTCCTGCGCACCGATCGACAAAACTTCGCCCATCGCCAGTGTGATCACAGATCGCAGATCAAACCCAGGAGAACCCCGCCTTGCCGCCTCGTATCGTCCCGCCCGCACTGAAAGCCATCGAACAGGAAACGATGGCCGACAAGGTCTACCAGCAATTGCGCGAAGCGCTGATGAGCGGCCGCTTCGCGCCTGGCCAGGCGCTGAGCCTGCGCAGCGTCGCGGAGGCGGTCGGCTCGTCGACGATGCCCGTGCGCGCCGCACTCACGCGGCTGCGCGCCGAACGCGCATTGGTCGACGGCCCGAACCGCGCGCTCGTCGTCCCGCCGATGACGCTCGACACGCTCGACGAGCTGCGCGACGTGCGGATCGCGCTCGAAGGCTGCATCGCCGAGCGCGCGTGCGCACGGATGACCGATACGCAGATCGCGGCCGTGCGCAAGACCTGCGAGACGATGCAGGCGCACGTCGAGGCCGGCCGCTCGCGCGCCTACCTGCAAAGCAATTTTGCGTTCCACAGCGCGATCTACGCGCACGGCGCCAGCGAAAACACGCTCGCGATCGTCGAGAACCTGTGGATGCGCGTCGGCCCGTTCCTCAACATGGTCGCGCTCGACATCCCGCACATGCGGCGCTCAATGGACGCGCACCGCGCGATCGTCGATGCGCTCGAACGGCGCGACGGCGCCGGCGTGCGAGCCGGCATCGCGCTAGACATCGGCGGGGCCGCACACGATCTCGCCGAGACGCTGCGGGCCGAACAGACGCCGCGAACCGCGAACGCGAAGCCGTAGCGGCCGCTTGCCACGGCCGGCCTTTGCACGAGCGGCCGGCCACCCCTACTAGATCAACGATGGAGACAACCCGGCATGACAGCTTCCGACCTGCTGAAACCCTATGACGGCCTGCGCGTCCTCGTGACGGGCGGCGCGTCGGGCATCGGTCTCGAAATCGCCCGCGCGTTCGCCGAATGCGGCGCGCGCGTGCACGTGTGCGATGCGTCGCAAGCCGCGATCGCGGCGCTCGCCGATCGGCCGCCGCACGCCGCGACGAGCGCGATCAGCGCAACGTTGGCCGACGTATCCGATCCGGCGGCGGTCGACCGTGTGTTCGCCGACATATCGGCCACGCTCGGCGGCCTCGACGTGCTCGTCAACAACGCGGGCATCGCCGGCCCGACCGGCGGTATCGACGAAATCGACCCCGCTCAATGGGAACAAACGGTCGCGATCAACCTGAATGCGCAATTCCAGTTCGCGCGCCGTGCGGTGCCGCTGCTGCGCGAATCGAAACACGGCGGCGCGATCATTGCGCTGTCGTCGGTTGCCGGCCGGCTCGGCTACGCGTTCCGCACGCCGTATGCGGCCACCAAATGGGCGGTAGTCGGCCTCGTGAAGAGCCTCGCGATCGAACTCGGGCCGCTCGGCATCCGCGTGAACGCGATCCAGCCCGGCATCGTGCGCGGCCCGCGGATGCGCCGCGTGATCGAGGCGCGTGCACAGCAGCTCGGCATCGGCTACGACGAGATGGAGAAGCGCTATCTCGAGAAGATCTCGCTGCGGCGCATGACCGATCCGGCCGAGATCGCCGCGACCGCGCTGTTCCTGTGCTCGCCGGGCGGACACGGGATCACCGGGCAGGCGATCTCCGTCTGCGGCAACGTCGAAGTGCTCTGACGCCTCCTGCATCGCTCGTCGAAAGGAATCCATCCATGGCAAACGCTCGCAAAGTCATCATCACCTGTGCGCCAACCGGCGCGATCCACACGCCGTCGATGTCGCCGTACCTGCCCGTGACGCCGCACGAAATCGAAACGGCCGCGGTCGCGGCCGCGCAGGCCGGCGCGGCGATCCTCCACTTGCACGCACGCAACCCGTCCGACGGCAAACCGACGCAGGATCCGGCCGTGTTCGCCGAATTCCTGCCGCGCATCAAGGCGCAGACCGACGCGGTGATCAACCTCACGTCGGGCGGCAGCCCGCACATGACGGTCGACGAACGGCTGCAGCCCGCGCTGCATTTCCAACCCGAGGTCGCGTCGTTGAACATGGGTTCGATGAACTTCGGGCTGTACCCGATGCTCGAGCGCTTCCGCGAGCTGAAGCATCCGTGGGAGCGCGAACATCTCGAGAAAAGCCGCGATCTCGTGTTCAAGAACACGTTCGCCGACATCGAGACGATCCTCACGCGCTGCGGCGCGAACGGCACGCGTTTCGAATTCGAGTGCTACGACATCTCGCATCTGTACAACCTCGCGCACTTCGTCGATCGCGGGCTGGCGAAGCCGCCGTTCTTCGTGCAAAGCGTGTTCGGCCTGCTGGGCGGGATCGGCGCGCATCCGGAGGACCTGATGCACATGCGCCGGACGGCCGACCGTCTGTTCGGCAGCGATTACGTGTGGTCGATCCTCGGCGCCGGGCGCAACCAGATTCCGCTCGCGACGATCGGCGCGGCGCAGGGTGCGAACGTACGCGTCGGGCTCGAGGATTCGCTGTGGATCGCGCCGGGCAAGCTCGCGGAATCGAGCGCCGCGCAAGTCCTGAAAATGCGTCAGGTGCTCGAAGGCCTGTCGCTCGAGATCGCGACGCCGGCCGAGGCGCGCGCGATGCTCGCACTCAAGGGCGGCGACGCGGTGAATTTCTGAATTTCTCAGCGCCGGCTCGCGCCCGCAACACCCGTATCCGCAAGCGCAGTGACGAGGCGCCGGCCCGAGCCGGCCGGCGCCAGGACGCCCTTCATCGCCCCGCTCCGTTCGAGCGCCGCCGGCGCGGCTCCGTCGTCTGCCCATTCGCTGCCTGCACCGCAGCGGCATCTGCCGAACGCGGCGCGCCGTGCTTGCCGTGCGCGCCGGTTCGCCCTTACCGGAGTCGTCCGCATGTCCACTCATCACGCTCAGGCCCTGTCGTCCGCCGCCGGCGACGCGAACGCGTCGCTGAACCGGCTGCTGTTCCGCAAACTCATGCCGCTGCTGATCGCCGCGTATGTGATCAGTTTTCTCGACCGCACCAATATCGCGTTCGCCAAACATTCGATGGGCGTCGATCTCGGCATTTCATCGGCCGCGTATGGGCTCGGCGCGGGGCTGTTCTTTCTCACCTACGCGCTCTTCGAAATCCCGAGCAACCTGATCATGCATCGCGTCGGCGCGCGCTTCTGGATCACGCGGATCATGATCACGTGGGGCGCGCTGTCGGTCGCGATGGCGTTCGTCGGCGGCGAGACGTCGTTCTACGTGATGCGCCTGCTGCTCGGCGTGGCCGAAGCCGGCCTGTTTCCCGGCGTGATGTTGTATTTGACGTACTGGTTCGGCCGCGAGGAGCGTGCACGCGCCACCGGCTATTTCCTGCTCGGCGTGTGCATCGCTAACATCGTCGGCGGGCCGCTGGCCGGCGCGCTGATCGAGCTCGACGGCACGCTCGGTTTCCACGGCTGGCAATGGCTGTTCGTCGTCGAAGGCATTCCGGCGATCCTGCTCGCGTTCGTCGTCTGGACGCGCTTGCCGGATCGGCCGAGCGCCGCGCCGTGGCTCGCCCCGGAAACCGGCCGCGCGCTCGAGCGCAGGCTGGCCGCCGAACAGGACGCGGGCATCGCCGCGCACGGCGGCCACGCGTTCGGCGCCGCACTGCGCGATCCGCAGATCTGGCTCGCGATTTTCGTGTACTTCTGCCACCAGTTGACCATCTATACGGTGATCTTCTTCCTGCCCGGCATCATCGGCGCATCGGGGCGCCTCTCGCCGGTCGCGGTCGGGTTGCTGACGTCGCTGCCCTGGCTCGCCGCCGCGCTCGGGGCCGGGACGCTGCCGCGCTTCGCACGCGAGTCGCACCACTCGCGCCGCATGCTGTGTGCGGGGCTGGTGGTCATGGCGGCCGGGATGATCGGCGCCGCGCATGCGTCGCCGTTGGCGGGACTGCTCTGCGTGTGCGTGGCCGCGTCCATGTTCTTCGTCGTGCAGTCGATCGTGTTCACGTTTCCGGCTTCGCGGCTCGCCGGCAGCGCGCTGGCCGGCGGGCTCGGGCTCGTGAATACGTGCGGGTTGCTCGGCGGCTTCGTCGGGCCGACCGTCATCGGCGCGATCGAGCAGGCGACCGGCAATGCGAAGAACGGGCTGACGCTGCTGGCGGCTGCACTCGTCGTCGCGGCATGTGCGAGCCTCGCGTTGCGTCACGGGCACGAGCGCGCCGACGTGCGCTCGCGCGACTGAAGGCGGACGAAACTCGAGCCGGCGGGATGCGGGCACGTCGCCGCCGGCATCCCGCCTCGCTTCGTCAGAACAGATACATCCCCGCGACGAACACCACACCCGAGAACAACAGCGTCGTCACGCAATAGCCCATGATGTCGCGCACGCCGAGCCCCGCGATCGCCAGCGCGGGCAGCGCCCAGAACGGCTGCGCCATGTTGGTCCACGCCTCGCCGTACGCGATCGCCATGGCCGCCTTGCCGAGATCGGCGCCGAGCGCCTGCGCGGCCGGCATCACGAACGGCCCCTGCACGACCCAGTGGCCGCCGCCCGACGGCACCGCGAAATTGATCACGGCCGAACTCAGGAACGCGAGCAGTGGGAACGTGTGGACGTTCGCGATATCGACGAACCATTTCGTGATCACGCCCGCGAGCCCGGAGTGATCCATCAACGCCTGGATGCCCGCGTAGAACGGGAACTGGATCATGATCCCGGACGCGCCGCGCGCCGCGCCGGCCACCGCGCGCGCATAGGCCATCGGCGTCCGGTGCAGCAGGATGCCGGCCGCGAGGAACGCGAGGTTCACCGTGTCGATGTCGAGCGCGAAGCCCTTCTGCGCGAAACGCAGCACGAGGAACGCCGCGCACAGCGCCGCGACGACGATCGACAGCACGCGGCTCTCCTCCATCCGTTCCGCGAACGTCGCGTCGGGCGCGAGCTTGCGCTCGACGCTCGGCGGCTCGGCAAGCAACGCCGGATCGACGCTGACGACCTCGCCCGGCTTCGGCATCATCATCCGTGCGAGAAACGGCAGCATCACGATCAACCCGATCGTGATGAACGCGTTGTAGCCGGTGAAGATCGTGTCGGACACCGGAATCAAGCCGATGGTCTTTTCCATCGGATTGCCTTTCGTGGCCGCGACGAGCGGGACCGAACCCGACAGCCCGCCGTGCCAGCTCAGGAAGCCCATGTAGGCGGATGCGACGAGCAGCCGGTAGTCGCTGCCGGCCACGCGGCGCGCCACTTCGCGCGCCAGCATCGCGCCGAGCACGAGGCCGAAGCCCCAGTTGATCGCACAGGCCAGCGCGCCGACGAACGCGACGAGCATCACGCCCTGCCCGGGCGTGCGCGCGGCGCTGGCGAGCGCGACGAGCAGGCGCCGCACGGGCGGCGAACTCGCGAGCGCGTGCCCCGTCACGAGGATCATGACCATCTGCATCGAAAACGCGAGCAGGTTCCAGAAGCCCGAACCCCACATCGTCGTGAGTTGCACGGGCGTGTTCGGTGTGAGCCCGAACGCGAGCGCGAACGTGACGATCGTCAACAGGATCGCGAAAATCAACGGGTCGGGCAACACGCGGTGAACCACCTGCGTGAAGAAGCGGGAAATGCGCTGGATCAACTTGAGCTCCTCGTTTCCTGATAGGGACATCCGCGCGTATCGTTGTTGGTTGAGGCGCGGAAACGCGCGGATTCTTGCACAGAACCGTATTGCTTGCGTCGATGCCCCTGTCGGGAATCGGGTCGGTCGACTTCGGCAGGCTATCGAATTCGTTACATGGCCGCGACCGGCTCCGAAGCCGGGGCAGCCGAGTGACGAACGCCAATGGCGCGTATCGCTGCAGACTGGAATTCATGAAGGACGTGCGCATGCAAAAGCGCCCGCCTGACTGCGGATCAGGCGGGCGCTTCATGCGGCGATATTCGTCTCGTCGTGTGTCTCGCGAATCTCGACGGGTCAGCGAATCAAGGCTCCCAACGCCCGCGCTCCATCGCTTCCTCCATCATTCCGAGTGTCAGTGACCGCCCCCCCAGCGTCTCTCTCGCCTCTGGGCTGAACGGGGATTTGACGACCGTCGTGAGAAACGAACCGAGGCCGAGCTTCGCGGACGGATAGTAATAATGGAGGTCGAACGCGGACAAATCGACGCCGAACGTCGCACCCCATTGCCGAATGATTCTGTCGATGTCGTTCGGTTCGAGGTCGAGATCGTGATAAAGATCCGTGTCTCGCGACAGTTCGATGCGATCGATCCGGAGCCTTGCGACGTCAGTCGCGATGAACGCTTCGAGGCGTTTCCATGTGTCAGCCATATAAGCGATCCTCGGGCTTCACCATGCTGTTGTACGTGCCGATCGTACGATAAGTGATCAACGCGACGTCCGTCGCCAGGATCGCCCAACCGACTCCGGGAACCGCCCGCCCGACGAATGCGCCGATATTCTGCGTCAACTTGATGCGCAACATGATCAGGCTTCTGAATGAGGTAACGATCGGCAAAATCCGGTGCTTCAATTCGTATGGCAGCAGCCGACGCGAAACGACGGACGCGATGGACGTGCCCTTGACCGCGTTCGCGAACTTGCCTCGCGTCGGGATAAAGCGCTGACCCAACAGTACCATCGCGACGCCGACCGCATCATTTACCCCCAACGCCTTGCCAGTCTCTTCGATAAAGATCAGGAAGAACAATGCTTCGCGGCTCAAACCCTCGTGAATGCCGTATCCGTACGTGCTCGCCATTTTTTCTCTGATAGCTTGAATTTGAACGAGCAGAAAAGGCTAGCGTGAGTGGCGAAGGCGAAACAACGGACTCACCGGTAGATTGCCGCGACAAGCGTCTGTCCGGATGTGATTGGCGGATCTCGTGCAGATCCTGTGAAGTACCGCGTGGCTTGCGCTTCCGACTGCCGCAGCCTCGTCGTTGCGCACGAATGCACCACGGCGGCGACAGGCATTTGAACGGATACAGGGTGTCAATTTTCAGCGGATCGTCCACCTTCAGGCCGCTCATGCATATCAACGCCCCACCGTCGCCGACGTATTCGCGGTCGCAACCATGCGCCCCCGCCGCTCCGCCAGCCGCTGCGCGAACCGGTACGCGACAAGCGACCCCGCCACGGCCAGCAGCATCGGCACGAGGCTGTCGTGATTCGCGCGCGTGAATTCGAGCAGCAGCACGACGGCCGTGATCGGCATCTGCATCGACGCGGCGAGAAACGCGGTCGCGCCGATCAGCGCGTATCCGCCGAGCGATGCGCCGGGCCACACGATGCTCCATAGTCTGCCGAGCACGACACCGAGCAGCGCGCCGTTCGCGAGTCCCGGCGTCAGCAGCCCGCCTTCCGCGCCGGCCCGCAGGCTGCCGGCCTCGATCAGCACCTTCAGCACGAGCAGCGCCGCCGCGAGACCGATCGTCAGCGTGCCGTCGAAACTGAGCGACGCCGGGCCCTTGCCGTTGCCGAGCAGTTGCGGAAACCTCGTCGCGAGCACGCCGACCGCCGCGAAGTTGAGCAGCGCGAACACCGGCAGCCGCCAGTCCTTCGGCGCGTTCGCCCGCGCGCGGGTGGTGAGCCGCACGAAACCGTACGCGGCGACGCCGAACAGCGGCCCGCAGACGATCGACCATGCGACGAGCGGCGTGCTCGGCACGAACGCCGGCACCGTGTACTGGTGTTCGTTGCCGAGACCGATCCATGCGACGATCGCCGCGATCGCGGACGTCACGATCGCCACGACCAGCGCACGCCACTCGAACGTGCCGAGCAGCACCTCGAGCACGAAGATCGCGCCGCCGAGCGGCACGTTGTAGACGGCCGCGAGCCCCGCGCCGGCGCCACACGCGACCATCAGCCGGCAGTCGTCGGGCGTGAGCCCCGCCGCATGGGCAAACCGCCCGGCGAGCAGCGCACCGATCTCGCGCGGTGCGACTTCGCGGCCGAGCGGCGAGCCGAGCGCGACGGTGACGATCTGCAGCAGCGCATGGACCGTCGTGCTGACGAACGGCATCCGCGGATCGGCCGCGCGCACCGCGCGGCGGATGCCGACGAGTGGCCGGCCGTATCGGTAAAGCGCCCACCAGCCGCCGCCCGCGACGATCCCGCAGACCACCAGCACCGCGAGCCGGCGCAGCGGCTCGGCCCCGGTCACACCGCTGAGGAAGCTCTTGGACCCGATCGCGTGCGCGACGTCGTAGCCGTACGCGACGTGCTGGATCGCATGCAGCAGCAACGCGAGCAGCATGCCGCCGAGACCCGCGCCGATGCCGGTCAGGATCGTGACGACGGCCATGCGCGCGAATGGGCTGGCGAGCGACGGCGAAGCAGCAGGAGCGGACGGAAGATCGAGGCGCATGGGGTCGGCGAACGGGATCGGAAAGACGGCGCGCACCGTGCACGCCGTCGTCAGGACCGCATCGTAGGCCCGCGCTCATCATGAGACAAACGTATTTTTATAATCAACTCATGCATCGAATGCATGAACACGCCGACGGCCCGCGATGACCGCCTGCCGCGTCAGTCCGGATAGGTCAGGCGCTCCGGCTCGCGCCGCATGATGACCTTCCCGTGGCGCATCGACAGCGTGGCCTTTGCCTGCGTGCGCACGGCTTCGTAGTCGCTGTCCGCGTCGAGCACGACGAGATTCGCCGGACGCCCGACCGCGATGCCGTACCCGTCGCCGAGGTGCATCGCCGTCGCGCTATGGTCGGTCACGAAGTCGAGGCAGCGCTGCAGATCCTGATAACCCATCATGTGGCAGATATGGAGGCCCGCATCGAGCACGCGCAGGATGTTGCCGTTGCCGAGCGGATACCACGGATCCTTGATCGAATCCTGCCCGAAGCACACGTTGAGCCCGGCTCGGTCGAGCTCCGCGACGCGCGTGACGCCGCGCCGCTTCGGAAACGTGTCGAAGCGCCCCTGCAGATGGATGCTCTCGGTCGGGCACGAGATGAAATTCAGCCCCGCCCGCTTCAGCAGCCGGAACAGCTTCGAGCAGTACGCGTTGTCGTACGAACCCATCGCGGTGGTGTGGCTCGCGGTGACGCGTGCGCCCATGCCGCGCACGCGCGCCTCTTCCGCGAGCACTTCGAGAAAGCGCGAATGCGGATCGTCGGTCTCGTCGCAGTGCACGTCGACGAGGCAGCCCGTGCGTTCCGCGAGATCCATCAGGAAGCGGATCGAGCTGACGCCCTGCTCCCGCGTGTTCTCGAAATGCGGAATCCCGCCGACGACGTCCGCGCCGAGCTCGATCGCCTGCGCCATCAGCGCGCGGCCGCCGTCGAACGATTCGATGCCCTCCTGCGGGAACGCGACGATCTGCAGGTCGATCAGCCCGCGCGCCTCGTCCTTCACCTCCAGCATCGCCTTCAGCGCGGCGAGCGTCGGATCGGTCACGTCGACGTGCGTGCGCACGTGCTGGATCCCGTGATCGCGCAGCATGCCGATCGCCGCATGCGCGCGCGCCTTCGTGTCCTCGTGCGTGATCGTCGCCTTGCGCTCGGCCCAGCGCTCGATGCCCTCGAACAGCGTGCCGCTCATGTTCCACGCGGGCTCGCCGGCCGTCAGCACGGCATCGAGGTGGATATGCGGTTCGACGAGCGGCGGAATCGCGAGGCGGCCGCCGCCGTCGATATGGTCCGGGTTCGTCGACGCGATCGGCGCGGTTTGCGCATCGATGCGCGCGATCCTGCCGGCATCGATGCCGATCGTGAACAGGCCGTCGCGGCCGCGCAAGCGTACGTTGAACAGGTTCATGGAGAGGCCTCTTGTCGTATGCGTGAACACGACCGCGCGATCTGCGTCGGCGGCCGTGCGGTCCGGACGACCAGTATGGAGGAAAGCGGCGACGCGCACACGTGCCGCGCATGTTGCATCGACACGACAGCCGGGCCGCGCCGGCCCGAAGCCGCGTGCCGGCCGCCGGCAGGAACCGCCGGCCCGGCGCGCACGCGCGTCGTCGTGTCGGTTTTGTGAACGACTCTTGCGGGATCAGGAACGGTGCGCTCGCGGCCGCTGCGTCCTTGCGCGTGCCGCGCATTCCTATACTTGCGCCGAACTCTGGTTTCCAGTCCCACACGCAGGAGCTTCACGATGAAAAAAAGCCTGATCGCCGGCGCATGCGCCGGCGCCCTGTTCGCGCCGCTCGCCCACGCGCAAAGCTCGGTCACACTGTACGGCCTGATCGACGCCGGCATCGCCTATACCAACAACGTGAACGGCGCGTCGCAATGGCGCATGACGACCGGCACGATCAACGGCAGTCGCTTCGGCCTGCGCGGCGCCGAGGATCTCGGCGGCGGCCTGAAGGCGTTGTTCGTGCTCGAAAACGGCTTCAACGCGAACAACGGCGGGCTCGGCCAGGACGGCAAGCTGTTCGGCCGGCACGCGTACGTCGGCCTGAGCCGCGCCGGCTACGGCACGCTGACGCTCGGCCGCCAGTACGACACGATGGTCGACTTCGTCGCGCCGTTGTCGGCGACGTCGGGCGATTTCGGCGATACGGGCTTCGCGCATCCGTTCGACAACGACAACCTGAACCATTCGCTGCGCATCAACAACGCAATCAAGTACACAAGCGACACGATCGCGGGCTTCAAGCTCGGCGCGCTGTACGCGTTCTCCAACTCGGCGAACTTCGGCGCGAACCGCGCATACAGCGTGGCCGCGAGCTACACGAACGGCCCGCTGAAGCTGGCCGGCGCCTACCTGCAGATGAACGGCACGAAGGGCTCGACGAGCGCGAGCCCCGGCGCGACCGATTCGGCCGAAGCGAAGAGCTTGAACCAAGGCGGCTGGTCGATCGGCTCGGACCGCATGCGCACCTACGGCGGCGGCGCCAGCTATGTATTCGGCCCGGTGACCGCCGGCTTCGTCTACACGCGCTCGCAGTACGACAACACGGGCTCGTTCGGCTCCAGCGGCCAGATCGCGTTCAACAACTACGACGTGAACGTGCGCTATGCGGTCACGCCGGCCGTCAGCGTCGGCGCGGCCTATGTCTATACGGACGCCAGCGTGTCGAATCCCGACAGCAAGCACGGAACCGATCCGAAATGGCATCAGGTCGATCTGCAGGCCGTGTACAAGCTGTCGCGCCGCACCGACCTGTACGCGGAAGCGATGTTCCAGCATGCGTCGGGCCGCGGCTATCAGGCGTTCATCAATACGGCGGGTGGCGCATCGAGCACGGCGAACCAGGTGGTCGGCACGATCGGCATGCGCACGCGGTTCTGATCGGCGTCGCGCGACGTCGTCCCTCTGCACGGCGCCCGTGTGCACGGCGCCCGTGTTCGCACACGGGTTCGATCGCCGCGGGCGACGCCGTCAATGTTGTTCCTTCTGGAACGCAGCCCTCCTGGAATCAGGGTGTTTGCGCGTGGCAGCGCTGCGTAGACTGACGTCGAAGGTCGAAGCCGCGCGGCGCGCGCGGCGCCGGCCGCCTACCCCGTACCAGGAGAATCTCGTGAAATCGCTCGTCGTTACCGCCGCCGCTGCCGTCCTGCTTGCCGCACCGGCCCTGTCGTTCGCCCAGCAGGCAAAGTCGCCCGTCACGCGCGCGCAGGTACTGCAGGAGCTGATCGATCTCGAATCGGTCGGCTACAACCCGGCGCGCGGCGAAGTCGGCAACTATCCGGACGACATCCTCGCGGCGCAGGAGCGACTGCAGGCGAGGCGTCTCGCCGAGCGGAAAGCGACGCAGGCCGCGTACGGCCCGGCCGGCGAGCCGGCCACCGAATCGGGCGCGGCGGCCAGGACCGCGCCGTGACGGCGCGCGTCGCTCGCATCGCGCATGCATTGCGAACCGACGCGTAGTCGGCATTGGCGTGAAACGACCCGCCGCGCGCCGATGCGCGCACGGCGTTCAGGCGGCCTGCGTTCAGGCGGCCTGCGGTTCGCGGTCGATCGCGTTCAGCATCTCGACGTCGCGCGCGATCATCGCCGGCACCTGGGCGCGCAGCATCTCGACCCAGGTCCGCACCTTCGCATCGACGAAGCGGCGCGACGGGTACAGCGCATGCACGTTCATCTTCTGCAGGATATGCGCGGGCAGCACACGGACGAGCGTGCCGTCGCGCAAGGCGTCGATCGCCGAATACAGCGGCAGCATGCCGATTCCGATGCCGTCGCGGATGGCGAGTGCGAGCGATTCGGCGGTATTGGTCTGCACCGGCCCGGCGACGTGAATATGCTCGACGCCTTCGGGGCCTTCGAGCACCCATTCATGCGTCGGGAATGCCGGCGTACACAGCGTCAGGCACGCGTGCGCGGCGAGATCCTGCGGGCGGGCCGGCACGCCGTGCCGTTTCACGTAATCGGGCGATGCACACAGAATGCTGAACGTCGAGCCAAGCAGGTGCGACACGAGTTCCGAATCGGGCAGCGACGACGCGGTGACGACGGCCATGTCGCTCGTGCCGTCGAACAGGTCGGGCATGCGCTGCGACAGCGACAGCTCGATCGATACGTCCGGGAACTGCGCGTGATAGCGCGTCAGCGCGGGCAAGACGTAGTGGTGACCGACGCTCGCGAAGCTGTGCATGCGCAGGACGCCGGCCGGGCGCTCGTGCGCGCAGCTCGCCTCCTCTTCTGCGCGGTCCACGTCGGCGAGGATCTGGCGGCAGCGCCGCAGATAGCTTTCGCCGGCCGACGTGAGCGCGAGACGGCGCGTCGAGCGATTCATCAGACGGGTGCGCAGGCGCGCCTCGAGCTCCGACACCGCGCGCGACATCGCGCCCGTCGTCGAATTCAGCGATTGCGCGGCGGCGGTGAAGCTGCCCGTCTCGACGACGCGCGAAAACACCCGCATGTTTTGTAGGGTATCCATTCCTGTGAGCAACCTGTAGCGGAGCCGCCATTTTCCTCCACGGGATGCGACAGATTGTTACTTCGGCTGCAACTATCGTTTCCCCGCAACGGCGTTAATGCGCGCGCGCCGCCCTCCTACAATCGGCGCCTCCCCAGTCGAACGGGCCGTTCGGACGCGCCGCGGCACCGCGCCGGCCCCCTCTTTTCATGAAGCCACAACCTGCGATCGAGCGACCTTCCATCGAACCGGCACGATGGAGCGCATGGCTCGACCCGCTCGGCAATGCGGCGCGCGACTGGGCCGCGACCGATGGGCTGATCTGGCTGCACCTCGCGAAAACCGTGCTCGCGGCGCTGCTGGCGATGGGCATCGCGATGCGTCTGGAGATGTCGCAGCCACGCACCGCGATGACCACCGTGTTCGTGCTGATGCAGCCGCTATCGGGCATGGTGTTCGCGAAGAGTTTCTATCGCGTGCTCGGCACGGCGGCCGGCCTCGTCGGCGCGCTCGCGCTCGGCGGGCTGTTCGCGCAGCAGCCCGAGCTGTACATGGCCGGCATCACGCTGTGGATCGGCGGCTGCATCGCACTCGCGGTGCGCAACCGCCATTTCCGCTGGTACGGCTTCGTCCTCGCCGGCTACACGGCCGCGCTGATCGGCCTGCCGGCCGTGATGACGCCGCAGACGCTGTTCCAGTCCGCGCTCACGCGTGCCGCGGAAGTCGCACTCGGCATCGCATGCTCGGGCGCGGTCAGCGCGCTGATCCTGCCGTTGAGCTCCGCGAAGGCGCTGATGCGTTCGTTGAGCGCGCGCCATGCGACATTTGCCGCGTTCGCGGCCGGCGCGCTGTCAGGCGACGTCGCGCGCGGCGATTTCGAGCGACGCTTCGCCGATTTCGTCGACGACATCGTCGGCTTCGAAGCCAACCGCGCGTTCGCGTCGTTCGAGGATCCGCACATTCGCGCGCGCAGCCGCCGGCTTGCGCGGCTGAACAGCGAGTTCATGAACGCGTGCACGCGGCTGCATGCGCTGCATCAGCTCGTCAAACGGCTGCGCGCGAATCGCTCGGACGCGGTGCTCGATGCACTGGCGCCGCACGTCGACGCGCTCGCGTCGCGCTTCGCCGCGTTGCGAGACGAACGCCGGCGCGGCCTCGCATCGGCGACCGGCGCATTGCTCGAACTGCGCCGCTTTCACGGTGCGTTGCCGAAGGCCGCGCGTGCGTCGCGGCGGGTGATCGAAGACCATGCGGCGGGCGGCCTGCTCGACTTCGATACCGCGATCGAGCTGCTGTACCGGTTCGTCGGCGAATACCTCGGCTACGTCGACACGTACGCGTCGCTCGACCAGGACGATCACGCGTTCGAGCGCTCGGTCACCCATTACGCGGTGAAAACCAACGTGTTCTTCGTCGGTTTCGCGTTCCTGCGCACGGTGGTCGCCGTCGGTGCGATGAGCGCGTTCTGGATCGCGTCCGAATGGCCGAGCGGCTCGCTCGCGGTGATCGCCACCGCGATCGCATGCGCGCTCAGCTCGACCTCGCCGCGCGCGCCGAAGTTCGTCGCGCAGATGGGGATCGGTGCAGCGTGCGCGACCGCGGTCGGTTACCTGTTCCTGTGCTACGTCTATCCGAATATCGACGGCTTTCCGCTGCTGTGCGCGGCGCTTGCGCCGGTGCTGGGCCTCGGCGCGTTTCTCGCGATGCGGCCCGGGCTGTCCGGCTATGGAATCGGCTTCGCGGTGTTCTTCTGCCTGCTCGCAGGCCCCGACAACGCGATCGCGTATACGCCTGAAGTGCTGATCAACAACGGGCTGGCGATCGTCGTCGCGATGCTCGCGTGCGCGCTCGTGTTCGCCGTCGTGTTCCCGACGCACATGCCCTGGCTCACCGGCCGGATCGCGCATGACTTGCGCCGCCAGGTCACGCTGGCGTGCGAAGGCGCACCGGACGGCCTCGCGCAACGCTTCCAGTCGAGCACGCACGACCTGATGGCGCAACTGCGTACGCTGCTGGTGCGCCGCACGCGGCAGCATCGCGATGCGCTGCGCTGGATGCTGTCGACGCTCGAGGTCGGCCACGCGGTCATCGACCTGCGCGACGAACTGCACGCGTTCCGTGCATCGAAACCGCCGCAGACGCTGCGCTGGACCGGTTCGATCGATGCGGTGCTGGTCGAACTCCCGCGCTTCTTCGACGATCCGACGCCCGCTCGCCATGCACGCACGCTGAAATCCGTGAATCTCGCGATCCGCGCGGCGCAGCATGCGCTGCAGGCGTGGTACGCAGTGCCCGACGCGCGTCGCAACATGCAGCGAATCGTCGGCTGCCTGCACTTCATGCGCAGCGCGCTGCTCGACAAGGACGCGCCGTTCAATCGGCATCGCCGTTGAAGCTCGATGCGCGCGCAACGGGATCGTTGTTCCGGATGGAAATAAGCTCTCCAGCCGCGGCGATTAATCTTCAAGCAGTGCGAGCCTATAGTTTCCTCACTGCCAGCGAGACTGGCACTCACCCAGGAGAAACAAAATGAAGCCGCTGCACCTCGCCCTCGTTGCCCTGTCGCTCACCGCTGCCGTCGCCCATGCGCAGCCGGCGCCGGCAGACGCCGCACCGCAACAAGCGAACCGCGCCGAGGCGATCAAGGCCGCCGGCCGCGTCGATCGCGCGCAATCGAAGCAGGAAGACCCGAACGCCTGCGTCGGCCCCGTCAGCTTCTGCAACATCTACTTCGGCAGCTGAGCGTGACGCCGCGTCGTCACGGCCAGGCCCGCATCGCCCGCACCGCACGCATGACGTGCGCGGGCCGACGGCGGCCGGGCCGATCGCCGCATCGCCGCCCTGCTCCCCGCCGCTTCGATTGAAGCGGCGCTTGCCGTTTCAGGCGCCGCGCCCCGGCCGCCAGCCCACTTCGCGCAACGCATCCAGCAAGCGCGCCTGCCCGATCCCTTCGACCCGCGCCCCGCGCGACTCGACGTCGCCGCCCGCGACCAGCGCATTCACGATCGCCTCCTCCACCGCTTCCGCGGCCGCGACGAACAGCGCGGAAATATGATCGTTGTTGACCATCCGCACGTCTGCGGTCGGCGTGCCCTTGCTGCCGTAGTTCGCGGCCGGCAAGCCGTCGTTACCGGTTGCGAATGCAACGAAGATGTCGCCGCTCGAATCCTCGGTGCCGCCGCCCACGCGGGCGAGCCCGACGCTCGCGCGCTGCGCGAGACGCGTGCATTGATGCGGCAGCAACGGTGCGTCGGTCGCGATCGTGACGACGATCGAACCCATGCCGGCTTCGCCCTTCGCCTCTGCGTCGCGGAACGGCGAATGCACGTGTCGCAGCACTTCGCCGACCGGGTAGCCGGCCACGCGCAGCATCTCGCGCACGCCGTAGTTCGCCTGCACGAGCGCGCCGACGGTCCAGCCGCCCGCGTCGCGCGCCAGCACGCGCGACGCGGTGCCGATGCCGCCCTTGAACTCGTGGCAGATCATGCCCGTGCCGCCGCCCACGCCGCCTTCGGCAACCGGCCCCGTCTGGGCGGCGGCCAGCGCGCGCCGGACGTGCGCGGCGTTCACGTGCTGCCCCCAGATGTCGTTCAGCAGTCCGTCGTAGGTTTCCATCACGACCGGCATGCACCAGTACACGCGGCCGGCCGCCGCTTCGCGTTCGTTCGCGACGAGCGCGTCGCGCACGGTACCGACGCTGTGCGTGTTCGTGTAGGCGATCGGCGTCGTCAGCAGGCCCGCTTCGCGGATCCATTCGAGCCCGGTCGCGTCGCCGTTGCCGTTCAGCACGTGCACGCCCGCGAAGCACGGCGAATCGTGCGCGGCGCCCGCGCGCGGCTCGATGACGGTGACGCCGGTGCGGACCGACGCGTCGCCGTTCTCGACGCTCAGCGTGCAATGTCCGACCCGCACGCCCGGCACGTCCGTGATCGCGTTGAAGCGGCCCGGCGTGCCGAGTCCGATACGGATGCCGAGATCCCTCGTGCGCATGATGCGATTCCTCCCGTCTTTCAATGGTTCGGTGTGTCGATGGTACAAGGTGTCGATCCGGTGCTCAGAGCGCGCGGAACGCTTCGCTGTGGCGCGCCCAGGCCACGTACATCACGAGCGCCGCGACCAGCAGCCCCGCGATGATGATCAGGTCGGTGGGCTTCGTCGCCGTCGCCAACGTCGTGACCAGCGTATACGCGGCGCCCGCCACCGCGACGAGCGGCGTCGCGGGCCACAGCGGCATCCGGTAGTGATGCTCGACGTCGCGACGCACGAACCGGCTCGCGAGTGCGGCCAGCCCGACGACGAGATAGATCAGCAGCAGCAAGTCGACCGTGAACGCGGTCAACTCGTCGAGGCTCGACACGAACACGAGCCCGGCCGACGGTATCGCGAGCGCGATCGTCGCGAGCCACGGCGATTCGAGGCGCGGATGAATCGTCGAGAACGCGCGGTTACAGGTGCGCGACCAGAGCGCATGCCGGCCGCTGCTGTACAGCAGGCGGCCCATCGTGATCACGATCGCGATGATCGCGTTGAACACCGACAGGAAGATCCCGCCGCTGACCACGCGCGACACGGCCGGATTGCTCAGCGAGCGCACGACGTAGCCGATCGGATCGGCGCTCTTCGTCAGTTCGGTCAGCGACGGCGCACCCAGCACGATCGCGGTGAGCGGAACCAGTTCGACGGCGAGGATCACGAGCAGTGAATAGATCACCGCTTTCGCGACGTTGCGGTTGCCGCCACGCAGGTCTTCCGCGAGATAGGCTGCCGAACCGAAGCCGTTGTAGCAGAAGATCGCGGTGCCGATCGCGGGCACGATGGCCGCGAGCGTCGCCGGCACGAGCGCGTTGCCGCTCGCGACGACCGGTGCGATCAGCACGTCGGCGCCGCGGTGCGGCGACCCGAACCCGAGCCCCGCGATCAGCATCAGCACGCCGATTTCGACGACCAGGAACGCACCGGTGATCCATGCGTTCGTCTTGATGTTCAGCATGCCGAGCAGATAGCTGAGCAGCACGATCGTCAGCGCGACCGACTGGTTGCCGAAGTGCGTGCCGAGCGCGTTGTTCAGGTACGGCGCGGCGCCGCTCGCGAGCACGGCCGGGATGAACACGCTGACGGACAGCACCGTGATGAAGGTCAGGTAGCCGGGCAGCGTGCCGAACACGCGCTTGGCCATCACGTATTCACCGCCCGCGCTGCGGTGCGCGGCGCTGAGTTCCGCATAGCAGAGCGCGAACGCGAGCGCGAGCACGCCGCCGAGCACGAACGACAGCACCGCGCCGCTGCCGGCCTGCTGGATCGCGAACGGCGCGATCACGAAGATCGAGCTGGCCGGCGTCACGCCCGACACGGTGATCATCACCGCGTCGCGCACACTGAGCGTCTGCGACAACGCGCGCGGCGCGTCTTCCGTTGCAGGCGCCGCTTGCAGGCTGCCCGTCGATTCCGACATCATCGCCATTTCGTTCTCCTGTCGCTCCTATCCTGCGTATTTTTGAACACCCATACTCGGGCCCGATTGATTGCGTGGCAGTCTAGGAAGCCAATTTCAGGACCGCTATTCCCCCTTCGTGTTACGCCCTTCCGGTGGTGGTATGGATCGTCTCTTTTCCGAAATCGCGATGCATCAGGCGCTTGGCCGCGCAATCGATCATCTCGGCCAGCCGCGCTTCTGGCGGTTCCTCGTGCTGCTGCTCAACGAAATGACGCCGTTCGACAACGCGCTCGCGACCGCGATCGGCCGCGACGGCGTGCCGCTCGTGCTCGACGAATACGACACGGGCGGCACCGACGCCGCGTCGCCGGTGCCGCTTTACCTGAATGGGTTATATCTGCTCGATCCGTTCCTGCAGGCCGCGCACGACGGGCTCGCCGACGGTTGCTACCGGCTCGAGGAAGTCGCACCCGACCTGTTCCGGCAGAGCGAGTATTTCCTGAGCTATTTCCGCGACGCGGTCGGCGACGACGAGATTCAGATTCTCGTGCGGCCGAATGCCGACACGCTGCTGTCGCTGTCGCTCGGTGCATCCACGCGCTTCGACGTCGAGCCGCTCGGCAAGCTGACGGCCGCGATGCCGTGGGTGATCGCGGCGATCCGGCAGCATTGGCGACTGGTGGGCGACGTCGCACGCGCGACGCCCGACGCGGGCCTCGGCGTGCGCGTCGAGCAAGCGCTCGCCCGCTTCGGCGCGGGGGTGCTGACCGATCGCGAGATGGCGATCGCACGCATGGTGCTGCGCGGCAATTCGTCGAAGGCGATCGCCGAGCGGCTCGCGATCTCACCCGAAACGGTGAAGGTGCATCGGCGGCACCTTTACGCGAAGCTCGGGATCGCGTCGCAGCCGGAGCTGTTTTCGCGGTTCATCCAGGCGCTGGGCGAGGACGACGCAGCCGGTTGAGCGGAACGCACGCCGGCACACGCCATACGTCGCCGCCGACGGCCTAGTGGCCGAGCAGCTTGGCGCCGACGAAATTGGCGACACGCTGCTGTGCGTCCGCGCGTGCGGCCGGCTCCGTGCCTGTAATCGGCACGACGCCGGCGCGCGTCGTGAACGACGCGATCGCGTGCACCGGCATGTTCGGCCAGTCGAAATCGTGATACGCACCCGGATACGCATGGAAAGTCGCGTCCGTGCCCGGCGCGACCGAATCGAACAGCGTTTTGCAGGCGGCGTACGGCGTCCACACGTCGCCCTCGCCGATCAGTACGAGCAGCGGCACGGGGCTCTGCCAGGCGGGCCCCTGCGCGGTCGTGTTGCAACTGGCCGGATAGAACGCGACGGCCGCGCGGAAGTCGCCGTCCGGCAGCGATGCCGGCCGGGCCGGGCTGGACGCCCGGATCGCGTTCAGCACCGTGCCGCCGCCCTGCGACCAGCCGAGTACGCCGATCCGGTCGGGTTGCACGGTGTCGAGCGTCTGCAGATACCGCAGCGCGCCATACGCGTCGAACGGCCGCGCCCGATAGATGTCGCCGACGAAATGCGCGGGCGCGCACATCTCGCCGTGACCGCGCGGCGTGAAGCTGTCGACTTCGAGCACGGTGACGCCGGCCGCGTTGAAGCGTTCGGCCCAGTCGCGATCGCGCGCGTAGATCTTGCCGGACTTGGCGAACATCCCCCCGCAGCCGTGCAGAAACACGAGCGCCGGATGGCGGCCGGGGCCGGGCGCAGGAAACAGATAGCCGTCGAGCATCGTCGTCGGGCCGTCGGTCGACGGGAAGTGGACGACGGTCTGCGCACCGGCGATCGCGGAGGCACAACCCAGTAACATCGCCGTCAGCAACTTGCGCATCGATCGCTCCCGCGTGGTTGGATGACACGACAACGGCAACGGGATGGCCGCGGTTGACACACCCCGGCGGGCGGCCCTTCGCGGGCGGCGCGCGACGGCAAAACGTCAGCTTCGCGCCGCGCGACTGCGTTCACCTGCCCGATTCGATGAATCCGCCATCCGGCGCCGGATGCGGCACGTACCAGCCGAAATACACTTCGGCCTCGATGATCCGGCCATCGCGCATGCGCAACCGTTCGGCGTTGCGGAACCGCCTGCCGGCGGTCGTGACGGCTTCGTACACGACGAACACGTATTCGCCGTGCACGGCGACGTCGACGAATTCGAAACCGGCGAGCATCGCGCTGTTCGGCCAGCAGCGTGCGAGATACGCATCGCGGTCGAGCCGGTTGTCGAGCGGGCTCGTGAAATGGAAATCCGGCGCGATCAGCGCTTCGATCGCGCCGCGGTCCTTGTCGACATACGCGCGATAGCTGGCGCGCGCAACATTGCCTGGCTCCTGAAGCATCGTCGTTACCTCCCGGAAGGCTCGGCGCGAGCCCGGCTCGCGCTGACGAAGATATTCCGGCGGAATGCGCGCGATGTCATCCACGCAAACCCGTATCGGGGTCGTTGCCCCCGCAACGCACGCGGGGCGCGGGCTCGGGGACGGATGCCGAATACCCCGGCACCTCGACGATCGTCGCGCCGTCGCGCGAGGCCTGCGTGCCGCCGATATGCCCCCCGATCTTCTCGCAGCGCCGCCAAAAACCGCCTATCGTGAATAAGGCGCCCCGTTTGTCGCCATTCGCCCCGGCATCGCTCGCGCAGGCGGGCGATCGGCGACGGCGCCGTGCTCCGGCACCATTCATCGCGATTCCGGCGCACGCTCGCCCGTGCGCGATCGCGGCCGCCCACCGGACCATCAGGAGGCACTCATGAAAGCCGCGCTGCTCGTCAGCTCCGCCCTGCTCGCCATTGCGTCAGCTTCGGCCACGGCCCAGGGATCCATCACGAAGGAAGAAAACGGCGCGCTCGTCGCCGCCAACGGGATGACCGTCTACACGTTCGACAAAGACAAGCCCAACGCCGGCACCAGCGCCTGTACGGGCCCATGCGAAACCCTCTGGCCGCCGTACAAGGCCAGCGCGACCGACGTGCCGGTCGGGCCCTACACGATCGTCAAGCGCGACGACGGCAGCCCGCAATGGGCGTACAAGGGCAAGCCGCTGTACTTCTTCTCGAAAGACATGAAACAGGGCGAGCGCAACGGCGACAACTTCAAGAACGTGTGGCACGTGGTCGCGCCGTAAGCCTTCTTTCGCCGCGTTCCGCGCATATCGCCCGGACGTAAAAAAAGCCCGCCCCGATCGTCGATCGAGGCGGGCCTCGGCGGCCTGGCACGCCGCGCCGGCTGCATGCAACCGGGCGCGCGTCGCGTCAGCGATTCGACGGGAAGCTGAACACCGTCCCTTCGCGCACGCCGGCCGACGGCCAGCGCTGCGTGATCGTCTTGCGCTTCGTATAGAACCGCACGGCATCCGGGCCGTATGCATGCAGGTCGCCGAACAGCGAACGCTTCCAGCCGCCGAACGAGTGGTACGCGACCGGCACCGGCAGCGGCACGTTGATGCCGACCATGCCGATCTGGATGTTGTCGCTGAAATACCGTGCGGCCTCGCCGTCGCGCGTGAACAGGCACGTGCCGTTGCCGTATTCGTGCGCGTCGATCAGCGCCATGGCCTCGTCGAGCGACTTCAGCCGGATCACGCCGAGCACCGGCCCGAAGATCTCGTGCTGGTAGATCGGCATGCCGGGCTTCACGTTGTCGAACAGGCACGGGCCGAGGTAGTAGCCGCCATCATGGCCGTCGACCTTCACGCCGCGACCGTCGACCACGAGCGTCGCGCCCGCCGCCACGCCCGCTTCGACGAAACCCGTCACCTTCTCGAAATGCTGCTGCGTGACGAGCGGCCCCATGTCGACGCCCGCGCCGTTGCCCGGCCCGACCTTCATCTTCTCGATCTCGGCCTTCAGCCCCGCGACAACCTTGTCGCCCGTTTCGTCGCCGATCGCGACGACCAGCGGAATCGCCATGCAGCGCTCGCCGCACGAGCCGTACGCCGCGCCCATCAGCGCATTCACCGCGTTGCCGATGTCGGCATCCGGCATCACGACCGCGAAGTTCTTCGCGCCGCCGAGCGCCTGCACGCGCTTGCCGTGCGCGCAGCCGGTCGAATAGATGTATTCGGCGATCGGCGTCGAGCCGACGAAGCTCACGGCCTTCACGCGCGGATCGGTCAGGATCGTGTCGACCGCTTCCTTGTCGCCGTTCACGACGTTCAGCACGCCCGGCGGCAGGCCGGCTTCGAGCGCGAGCTCGGCCATGCGCAGCGTCGACGACGGCGTACGCTCGGACGGCTTCAGCACGAACGTGTTGCCGCACGCGACGGCCATCGGCCACATCCACAGCGGCACCATCACCGGGAAGTTGAACGGCGTGATGCCGGCCGCGACGCCGAGCGCCTGGAACTCGCTCCACGAATCGATCGCGGGGCCGACGTTCTTGCTGTGCTCGCCCTTCAGCAGTTCGGGCACGTAGGTCGCGTATTCGACGTTCTCGATCCCGCGCTGCAGCTCGCCCATCGCGTCGGCGAGCACCTTGCCGTGCTCGGCCGTGATCAGCGCGCAGAGTTCTTCCGCGTGCTCCTCGAGCAGCGTCTTGAAGCGGCTCATCACGCGGGCGCGCTTCAGCGGCGGCGTGTTGCGCCATGCCGGGAACGCGGCCTGCGCGGACGCGATCGCGGCTTCGACGGTCAGCTTGTCGGCGAGCGCGACGCTCTTGTGCGATTCGCCGGTCGCCGGGTCGAACACCGGCTGGACGCGGCTGCCGCCGTCGACGCGCTTGCCGTCGATCAGGTGGCCGACGGTGGAGGTCACATTGCTGTCGTGTTTCATCGTTCAGGCTCTTTCGTGAATTCGGTTGTCGCTTGGAACGAGCGTGGGCTCAGTCCACTTCGTTCAGTGCGTCGGACAGCGCGTTGACCAGGTTGTCGATCTCGCGCTTCTCGGCGATGAACGGCGGCGCGAGCTGGATCGTGTCGCCGCCGTAGCGCACGTAGAAGCCCTTCGCCCAGCAGCGCATCGCGATCTCGTACGGGCGCCGTGCCGGCTCGCCCGGCAACGCGGCGATCGTCAGGCCGGCGGCCAGCCCGTAGTTGCGGATGTCCGCGACGTGGCGCTGGCCCTTCAGCCCGTGCACGGCCGCCTCGAAATGCGGCGCGAGATCGCGCACGCGTGCCACCGCGTCTTCCTTCACCAGCAGGTCGAGCGCCGCGACGCCGGCCGCGCATGCGACCGGATGCGCCGAATACGTGTAGCCGTGCGGGAACTCGAGCATGTACTCGGGGCCGCCCGCGGCCATGAACGTGTCGTAGATCTCCTTCGTCGCGATCACGCCGCCGAGCGGCTGCGCGCCGTTCGTCACCTGCTTCGCGAAGTTCATGATGTCCGGCACCACGCCGAATGCGTCGGCGCCCGTCATCGCGCCGGCGCGGCCGAAGCCCGTGATGACCTCGTCGAAGATCAGCAGGATGTCGTGCGCGGTACAGATCTCGCGCAGGCGCTTCAGATAGCCCTTCGGCGGCACGACCACGCCCGCCGAACCCGAGAACGGCTCGACGATCACGGCCGCGATGTTCGATGCGTCGTGCAGCGCGATCAGCTCGAGCAGCCGGTCGGCCAGCTCGGCGCCGTGCTCGGGCATGCCGCGCGAAAACTTGTTCTCGGCCAGTTGCGTATGCGGCAGGAAATCGGCGTCGATGCCCTGACCGAACAGCTTGCGGTTCGGCCCGATCCCGCCGACCGAGATGCCGCCGAAATTCACGCCGTGGTAACCCTTCTCGCGGCCGATCAGGCGCGTTTTCGTGCCCTTGCCCTTCGCGCGCCAGTACGCGCGGGCCAGCTTCAGCGACGTGTCGGCCGCTTCCGAGCCCGAGCCCGTGAAGAACACGTAGTCGAGGCCGGCCGGCGTCAGTTCCTTGATCTTGTTGGCGAGCTCGAACGATTTCGGATGGCCGAACTGGAACGCCGGCGCGTAGTCGAGCTGCGCGACCTGGCGGCTCACGGCTTCGACGATTTCCGTGCGGCCGTGACCGAGGCCCGTGCACCAGAGCCCCGACAGGCCGTCGAAGATCTTGCGGCCTTCGCCGTCGGTGTAATACGCGCCCTTGCCGGACACGATCATGCGCGGATCGGCCTTGAACTGGCGGTTGGCCGTGAACGGCATCCAGTGCGCATCGAGCCACGCGGCGTCGGTGCGGAGATTCGTGTCGTCGTGCTGGACGGTGGTGATGTCGGTCATGTCGGTCGGCGCGGCGCGCCCCTCCTCCTCGTGATGATGTTGCACATTGTCGGGACGACAATTAGTCTTTTGAATATCGCAATATCAATGTTCACTTGCTCGATCATGCAAGCAAAGAAACCGAAGAGCCGCGCGCTGCTCGGGCAGCTCAGCGACATGGATCTGCGCCTGCTGCGGGTCTTCAAGGGCGTCGTGCAGTGCGGCGGGATGGCGGCCGCCGAACTGGAACTGAATATCGGCATCTCGACGATCAGCCGGCACGTGAAGGATCTGGAAACGCGGCTTGGCCTCGTGCTGTGCCGGCGCGGCCGCGCGGGCTTCACGCTGACGCCCGAGGGCCAGACGGTGTACGAGGAGACGCTGCGGCTGCTCGCTTCGATGGAAGCTTTTCGCAGCAGGATCGACGGCATTCACGACAAGATGGGCGGAGAACTCCACATCGCGGTGTTCGACAAGACGGCCACCAACGCGAATGCCCGGCTCGGCGACGCGATCCGCCAGTTCGCCGACGAAGCGCCCGACGTCGCGCTGAACCTGCACGTCGCGTCGATCAACGAGGTCGAGCGCGGGGTGATCGACGGCAGCTATCAGATCGGGATCATTCCCGTGCACCGCAACTCGGGCAGCCTCGTCTATTCGGCGCTGTTCGACGAACGGATGCTGCTGTACTGCGGCCGCCAGCATCCGCTCTTCGATGCGCCGCACGGCAAGCTCACGTGGACGACGATCCGCAACCATGCGTTCGCGGGGCTCGGCTTCCATTCGCCGAACATGGAGCTGAGCCATCGCGCGAAGCTCACGCGCAGCGCGACCGCGTCGGATCAGGAGTCGATCGCGACGCTGATCCTGTCCGGCCGCTATCTCGGCTTCCTGCCCGATCACTACGCGGAAAGTTTCGAAAGCAAGGGGCTGATGCAGCCGATCGCGCCGCACCGGTTCAATTACCGGTGCCGGTTCGTGAGCTTGCTGCGACGCTCGCCGCAGCCGTCGCGGGCCGCGCTGCTGTTCCAGTCGTGCCTCGACGCCGCGCATGCGGCAACGCGGCCGGCGGCATAGCGGCGGCGTTCGTTTCGATCAGGCCGCGCCGTCGCCCGCCCGCGGCGGCGCCCGCTTGCGTGCGACGAAATGGGTCGCGACGAGCGCCGCCGCGAAACCGGACGCCGCACCGACCCCGAGCGCCCAGCGCGGGCCGAGATGGTTCGCGACCCAGCCGGCCACCGGCGCGCCGATCGGCGTGCCGCCGAGCGCGACCGCGAGGCGCAGCGCCATCACGCGGCCGCGCATCGCCGGCTCGGTGGACAACTGCATCAGGCTGTTGGTCGAATTCATGAAGGTGATCGCGGCGATCCCGGTCAGCACCAGCGCGGCGGCGAACGACCAGTAACCGGGCGCCAGCGCGGCGAACGTGCAGCCGAGCCCGAACAGCGCCGCGCCGATCCACAGATGGCGGAACCGCGGCTGCTCGCGGCGCGCGGCGAGCAGCGCGCCCGAGATCGTGCCCACCGCCATCATCGACGACAGGAAACCGAACCCGCGCGCATCGACGTGGAACACGCTGGCGGCCATCGTCGAAATGTACAGCTGGAAATTGAGCCCGAACGTGCCGATCAGGAACAGCATCGCGAGAATCGCCGTCAGGTCCGGCCGGCGCCACACGTAACGGAACCCGTCGAGCAGGCTGCTGCGAGAGCGGTTTGCCCGCACGGTCGCGCGCAGCTCGTCTTCCCGAAGCCGCGACAGCGACGCCAGTACCGCGAAGAAACTGAGCCCGTTCGCGAGAAACGCCCAGCCGGTGCCGACCGATGCGATCAGGAAGCCCGCCGCCGCCGGACCGACCATCCGCGCGGCGTTGAACGACGTCGAATTGAGCGCCACCGCATTCGCGAGTTCGCGGTCGCCGACCAGTTCGGCGACGAAGGTCTGCCGCACCGGCGCGTCGAACGCCGATGCGCAGCCGAACAGGAACGCGAACACGTACACGTGCTCGAGCCGCACCGCGCCGGTAACCGTCAGCACGCCGAGCACGAGCGCCAGTGCGCCCATCAGCGCCTGCGTCGCCATCAGCAACTTGCGCTGGTCGTAGCGGTCGGCCGCGTAGCCGGTCCACGGCAACAGCAGCAGCTGCGGCCCGAACTGCAGCGCCATCACCGTGCCGACCGCCGACGCGTCGTGATGCGTGAGCTGCGTGAGGACGAGCCAGTCCTGCGCGGTACGCTGGATCCACGTGCCGATGTTCGACACCAGCGAGCCGATCGCCCACACGCGATAGTTGAAGCTGCGAAGCGAGCGGAACACGCCCGCGGCCGGCACGCTCATCGCCGCTCCCGGTCAGGCGCGTTGCCGCCGTGCAATGCGCCGAAGTGCCGCGCGAGAATCAGCCCCAGCACCAGGATGCCGAGCCCGAACGCCGCCGCGTCGGCCGTGACCTTCAGGTCGAAATCGCCGACCCGACACACCAGCGCATAAGCAATGACGAGGTTCACGACGCCCCACACCACGTTCACGGTGGACGACGACAGCCCCCGCCCGGGCGGATGCGCGAACGGCGTCTGGAACGGCTCGCCGCGCAGCCCGCTGACGAGATGCGGCACGGCGTTCGCGAGAAACGCGCCGCCGAAGAAGTACGACACGAGATGCAGGAGGTTCATGGACGGGCCATCCTTTCGGCGAGCGGGCCGATACGGTTCACGGACGCGCCGGGTCCTGGAATTCGGCGAGCCGCTGCAACAGCTTCACGGCCGCCGCCAGCTCGGCCTGTTCCGCCGCCGACAGTTGCGCGTGCAGCGCGCGAAACAGCCAGTCGTCCTTGGCCGCGCGATTCGCTTGCAGCACCTTACGGAAACCGGGCGTGAGCGCGATCAGCGTCTGCCGGCCGTCGCGGGGATCGGGCGCGCCGGCGACCGCGCCGAGCGCCTCGAGCGTCGCGACCGTCACGCGCATCGACTGCGGGCGCACGCTTTCGGCACGCGCGAGCGCCGACACGGTCGCCGGGCCGTCGCGATCGAGCCGCAGCAACACCGATTTCTGCGAGGACGTGAGGTCGTTCGGATGGGTCTGCTCGCGCATCCGCCGCATCAGCTTGCCGACCGAGATACGGAGTTCGCCGGCGAGACCGGCCAGCGGGAGCGTGTCGGGAGGGGACGATGGCGGGTTCATGAATTCAAGATAGCATGTCGACAGTCAAACTGTACAGTTTGACTGTATATTTCAGCGCGTAAGGATCGGCCCGTCGCGCACGTGTTCAGCGCGGCGCCGCATCCGTTCGGCCGCGCGATCCGGCTCTGCGATAATGCGGGCTTCCCGTTTTCGCTCCGCCTTCCGCCATGACGCAGCCGTCCGCCCCGCTCTCCACCGACCTGCCGCCGATCTCGTGCCTGCCCGGCGACGCGCTGCCGTGGTTGCCGATGAGCGCCGACCTGCCGGGGCTCGCGATCAAGTACCTGCACATCAATGCGGCCGAGGATACGCTGACCGCACTGCTGAAGATGCCGGCCGGCGGCACGCTGCCGCGCCACCGTCACGACGGCGAGGTGTTCGTCCATACGTTGCAGGGTGCGTGGCGCTACCGCGAATACGACTGGATCGCGCACGCCGGTTCGACGGTGCTCGAACCGGCCGGCTCGGTACACACGCCGGAAACGCTCGGCGCGCCGGGCGAGGACGTGATCACGCTGAACGTGATGCGCGGCGATCTCGTGCTGCTCGACGACGACGGCCGCGAAACGGCGCGCGAGAATTGCCGCGTTGCGCTGCTGCGCCAGCGCAAGCATGCGCGTACGGCGCCGGATGCCGCCACGGCGTTCGTTACGCGGTAAGCCAGGCGGCGCGATCCGCATCGGCCGCTCCCGTCCCGCGTGAGCGAGGTCCGGTGCAGGTTTGCGCCCGCCGGCTTGCCTCCCGTTACCGGAAGCGCCTGAAAAACCGCCGAATATCGTCGGCCAGCAAGTCCGGCTCCTCCATCGCCGCGAAGTGGCCGCCGCTCGGCATGTCGGTCCACTGCACCACGTCGAATACGCGTTCGAGCCAACTGCGCGGCGGCCGGCTGATCTCCTTCGGAAAGCGCGCGAACGCGACCGGCACCGCCACGCGCTGCCCGGGCGCGAAGCGCATCGGCTGCAGCCGGTTCTCCCAATACATCTGCATCGACGAGCCGATGCAGCCGGTGAACCAGTAGAGCGATATGCCGGTCAGCAGCGTGTCGTGCGAAAAACGGCGCGCGACGTCGCCGTCGCAATCGCTCCACGCACGGAATTTCTCGGCGATCCACGCGGCCAGCCCGAGCGGCGAATCGTTGAGCGCGACCGCCAGCGTCTGCGGTTTCGTCATGTGGACGTGCGCGTATCCGCCTTCGAGCGCCGCCCAATCGCCGCGCTGCTTCAGGAACGCCTGCTCGTCGTCGGTCGGCGGCAGCGCCGCATCGATCGGCGGGTCGTAGTTGCCCGGCAGGTAGTTCAGATGGATGCCGTCGACCACGCCCTCGTGCCGCGCACCGAGCGCGATCGACACGCCTGCGCCCAGATCGCCGCCCTGCGCGCCGAACCGGCGGTAACCGAGGCCGGCCATCAATTCCGCCCAGCAGTCGGCGACCTGAAGCGCGGACGTGCCGGGCGCCGCCGGTGCGGGAGAGAACAGGAAGCCGGGTAGCGACGGCGCGACGATGTCGAACGCGTCGTCCGGATCGCCGCCGAACGCGGCCGGATCGCACAGGCGATCGATCAGCGCGTGGAATTCGAATGCGGAACCCGGCCAGCCGTGCGTGACGACGATCGGATAGGGTTTCGGCCCCGTACCGCGCCGATGCACGAAATGCACACGCCGCCCGCCGACGTCCGCGACGAACTGCGGCAGCCGGTTCAGCGCGCGTTCCGCCGCGCGCCAATCGAAGCCGTCGGCCCAGTACGCGGCCAATTCGCGCAGCCACGCGCCGTCGATGCCCTGCTGCCACGGCTCGGCGGGCGTCAGGTTCGGCGGGCGGGTGTCGCGCACGCGCCGACGCAAATCGTCGAGCGCGGGCTCGGGGATCGCAATGTCGAACGGTACAGCGTGCATGGTGTCTCCTCGCGACGAACGTCGATGGAGATTCTGCGCGATTTTGCCGGCACGCGTCGAACGGCGCCTGCCGCCCCGCCGGCTCGTCAGCCCGCTGCCGGCGCGTCCGCCCGCGCATCGCGCCGCAACGCCTGCGGCGGCACGCCGAACCCGCGCACGAACGCGTCGCGCATGTGCCGGCGGTCGCGAAAACCGTTTTCCTTCGCGATCACGTCGAGCGGATGACGGCTCTGTTCGATCATCAGCCGCGCCGATTCGAGCCGCAGCCGCTCGATCGCCTTCGCGGGCGACTGCCCGGTTTCTAGCGTAAACACGCGGCTGAACTGGCGCGGGCTCAGATGGACGGCTTCGGCCAGCACCTCGACGGTCAGCGCGCGACCGAGATTCCGGCGTGCGTAGTCGAGCGCGTTCTGGATCCGGTCGGATTTCGGCGCGAGATCGAGCATTTCCGAATGCTGCGACTGGCCGCCGGCCCGGCGCTGATGCATCACCAGCTTGTGCGCGACCGACCGCGCGGCGTCGGCGCCGAGGTCCTTTTCCACCATCGCGAGCGCGAGATCGAGCCCGGCCGTCATCCCGGCCGACGTCCAGATCGGGCCGTCGACGATGAAGATCCGATCGTCCTCGACGCGAATCTCCGGGTAGTGCCGCTGCATGTCGCGACCGAACGCCCAGTGCGTGGTCGCGCGACGCTGCGCGAGCAGCCCGGCCTCGGCCAGCACGAATGCGCCCGTGCAGATGCCGGCAATCCGCCGCGCATGCGCGCTCGCGCGGCGCAGGTAAGCGACGACGCCGGCCGGCGCCGGCGCGGCGAGCGGATCGTTGACGCCCGCGACGATCCACGTATCGACGCCGAGCCGGCCGCGCAACGCGCGCGTGGCGACCGGCAGCCCGAGCGACGAGCGGACGTCGCCGCCGTCGACCGAGTAGTTGCCCATCGCATAGAACGGCGTGTCCAGCCCCATGTTCGCGTACTCGAACACCGACTGCGCGGCGAGCGCCATGATCTGAAAGCCGTCGCTGATCAAGAAGCCGATTCGGTGCATGTGCGTTCTCCGGTCGCGTGTCGATTGGCCCGATGTCCGGAATCATACCCATCTACGTCATTTGCGTCGCAACGCTTCGAGGCCAGAATGCGTTCACGCCATCCGGCCATCCTCAGCGAAACGGAGTACATCATGACGCAAGCACATCGCGGTACCGCCCTCATTACCGGCGCATCGTCGGGCATCGGCGCCGTCTACGCGGATCGCCTCGCGCGCCGCGGCTACGACCTGATCCTCGTCGCGCGCAGCCGCGACCGGCTCGGCGCCCTCGCCGACCGCATCACGAACGACACGCAGCGCAGCATCGAGATCGTCGACGCGGACCTCAACGACCGCACGGCGCTCGCCGCTGTCGAAGCGAAGCTGAAACAGGACGCGAGCATCACGCTGCTCGTGAACAACGCCGGCATCGGCACGCATGCGCCGCTGCTCGACAGCGACGTTGATGCGATGACGCGGATGATCGACCTGAACGTGACCGCGCTCACGCGCCTGACCTATGCGGCCGTGCCCGGTTTCGTCGCACGCGGCCACGGCGCGGTGATCAACATTTCGTCGATCGTCGCGATCTCGCCGGAAACGCTGAACGGCGTGTACGGCGGCAGCAAGGCGTTCGTGCTCGCATTCAGCCAGTCGCTGCACCACGAGCTCGCCGGCCAGGGCGTGCAGGTACAGGCCGTGCTGCCCGGCGCGACGGCCACCGATTTCTGGCAGACGGGCGGCCTGCCGCTCGAGCACCTGCCCAAAGAGATCGTGATGAGGGCGACGGACCTGGTCGATGCGGCGCTGGTCGGATTCGATCGCGGCGAACTCGTGACGATCCCGTCGCTGCACGCGGGCGACGAATGGGAGGCGTACGAGGCTGCGCGCCGCACGATGGCGCCGCATTTGTCGGCCGATACGCCCGCGCCGCGCTACGCGCCGGCTCGCTAGGCGCGCTCCGGGACCGCCGGCGGATCGTACGCGCAAGCGCGTCGATCGTCAGCGGGCCCTTGCGCCGCTCGTCGAATGGGGGACCGTCTGCCGCGTGGCGCGTGCGCCTTTCGGCACGCCCAGCAGCATCGCGACCGCGCACGCAGCCAGCAGCGCCGCGATCATCAGCATCGCCGGGTCCATGCTGCCGGTTCGCGTGCGGATCAACCCGACGAGCCAGGGTGTGATCATCCCGCTCGACACGCCGATGCTGCTGATCAGCGCGATCCCGCCCGCCGCGCCGGCGCCCGAGAAATACGCGGACGGGACGGCCCAGAACACCGGATGCGCGGCGAAGATCAGCATGGCCGCGACCGACAGCAGCGCCATCATCGCGACGATGCTCGGCAGGTGCAGCGTCAGCAACGCGAGCGCCAGCGCGCCGCCGAACGCACACGCGGCGAAATGCCGGCGCCGCTCGCACTTGCGATCCGAGCGCCGCGCGATCGCGATCAGGCCAACCGCGCCGATCGCATTCGGCACGACCGACAACAGGCTGATCTGCACGACGTCGTGGATGCCGAATTCGCGAATCATCAGCGGCATCCAGAACAGCAGCATCAGCAGCGCGGTGGTCAGCGAGAAGTAGATGAACGCGAACAGGTATGTACGCGGTTCGGCCAACACCTGCCGCAGCGAATGCGGCGCCTGCGTGCCGGCGCCGATGCGATCGGCGGCCAGGTCGGCCGCGAGCCGCTGCCGGTCGGCGTCGGACAGCCAGCGTGCGTGCTCCGGACGATCGCACAGCCAGAACCACGCGATCACGCCGAGCAGGATCGCGGGCGCGCCTTCGATCGCGAACATCCATTGCCAGCCGTGCAGACCGAGCACGCCGGACATCCCGCGCATGAGCCAGCCCGACAGCAGCCCGCCGACCATCCCGGCCACCGCGACACCCGCGTAGAAAATCGACAGCACCGCCGCGCGTCGCCGCGCCGGATACCAGTACGTCAGGTAGAACACCACGCCCGGAAAGAACCCGGCCTCGAACAGCCCGAGCAGGAAACGCAGCACGTAGAAGTGCTTCGCGCTGTCGACGGCGATCATCGCGACCGACACCGCACCCCACAGGAACATGATCCGCGCGAACGTACGGCGCGCGCCGTAGCGGCGCAGCAGGGCATTGCTCGGCACCTCGAACAGCACGTAGCCCACGAAGAACAGCACCGCGCCGAGGCTGTACATCGCATCGGTCAGGCCGAGGTCCTGCCGCATCTGCAACTGCGCGAAGCCGATGTTGCTGCGATCCAGAATCGACACGATGTAGCAGATGAACAGGAACGGCACGATCCGCGCGCCGATGCGGCGGTACAACGCGTCGTCGGTCGCGCCGTCGCGCGCGACGTGTGCTTGCAGAGGGGCTGACATCGATCGTCTCCTCGACGGATTCCGGTGCGGACGGGGATGAACGCCGGTCGCCGCCGCCCGCGGGCGACGACCGGCCATTGCCCGTTCAACCGCGCCGCGCGCCTTCGCCCTTCACGCCGACCATCAGCGCCACGCCGCTCGCGACCAGCAGCGCGGCGAGCAGATACACGGCCAGATCCATGCTGCCCGTGCGCGTGCGGATCATCCCGATCACCCACGGGCTGACGATGCCGCTCGTGATCCCGATGCTGCTGATCAGCGCGATCCCGGCCGCGGCCGCGTTGCCGGACAGGTAGCGGGTCGGCACGGCCCAGAAGATCGGCAGCGCGGCGAAGATCAGCGTCGCCGCGATCGACAGGCACGCGAGCATCGCCACGAAGCTGTGCAGGTGCAGCGTCAGCGCCGCGAGCGCGAGCCCGCCGCCTATCGTGCAGCACGCGAAGTGCTTGCGGCGCTCGCCGGTGCGATCCGAGCGGCGCGCGATCAGGATCAGCCCGACCGCCCCCACCGCGTTCGGCACGACCGTGTAGAGGCTCACGGCGACGACGTCGGTCACGCCGAAGTCGCGGATCATCAGCGGCATCCAGAAGTTGAGCGTCAGCGACGCGCAAGTCAGCGAGAAATACACGAACGCGAACAGGTACACGCGCGGGTTCGCGAGCGCGGCCATCACGCTGCGCCCGTCGTGCGCGCCGCCGTGTGCGCGGCCTTCGGCGCACAGCGCGGCGACGCGCGCCTTTTCGTCGGACGTGAGCCACGCGGCGTCGCTGGGCCGGTCGACGAGGAACGTGAACGCGGCGAATGCGAGCAGAATCGCCGGCGCGCCCTCGATCGCGAACATCCACTGCCAGCCGTGCAGGCCGAGCACGCCGCTCATGTCGCGCATGATCCAGCCGGACAGCAACCCGCCGAGCACGCCGGCCACCGCGACGCCCGCGAAGAACACGGAGATCGCCGCCGCACGCCGGTTCGCGGGAAACCAGTAGGTCAGGTACAGCACGATGCCGGGGAAGAAGCCGGCCTCGAACACGCCGAGCAGGAAGCGCAGCACGTAGAAATGCGACGGCTGCGACACGAACATCATTCCGGTCGACGCGATGCCCCACAGCAGCATGATCCGCGTGAACGTGCGGCGCGCGCCGAACCGCGCGAGCAGCATGTTGCTCGGCACTTCGCAGAACACGTAGCCGACGTAGAACACCGCGGCGCCGAGCCCGTACATCGCATCGCTGAAGCCGAGATCGTGCTTCATCTGCAACTGCGCGAAGCCGATGTTGATGCGGTCGAGAAACGACACGACGTAGCACAGAAACAGGAACGGGACGATCCGCCACGCGATCTTGCGGAACAGCAGCGCATCGCTCGATGCGGATGCGGATGCGGCAGTCGACGCCGAAGCGCTCGCGTGCGCGAGCGTCGCTTCGGCGGGAAGCGATTGAGGCATGTCTCTCTCCAAACGGGCCGCGCGCCGTCGAGCGCGCAGCAGTCTCCGAGGGCGTGCATGCGCCCTGCTTTGTTGTGAGACCGGAAACGGATGCCGGCACCGCGGCGCGATGCCGCCGCGAATGCCGCCACCTTCAGAAAAACGGCGATGCGGTCATGCGAACGCCACCCCGCCGCCGTGCGCCGCTCAATCCTGCAGCGCGGCCCACATTTCCTTGTCGCGCTGCGCGGTCCAGATGCGCGGATGCGTGATGCCGCTCGCTTCGTCGAACGCGCGCGACACGTCGAACGGCAAACAGTGCTCGTAGATGAACACGTGGCCGAACTTAGGATCCATCGCTTCGCGCGTGAGCGCCATCGCCGCCTTCAGGTCGAGATTGCGCTCGACCGCCTTGCGGCCCTGCGCGAGCAGCGTCGTGACGAAATCCTTCGTGTAGTCGAGGCCCTTGTCGACCTCGGCCGGATTCAGCAGCGCGGGGCCGCGGCCCGGCACGAGCTTCTCCGCGCCGAGCGCGCGCAGCGCCTCGAGCGTGGCCGGCCACTGTTCGAGCTGGGCGTCGCCGCAATAGCACGCGGCGTCGTATTCGACGAGGTCGCCCGAGAACAGCACCTTCTGCGACGGCAGCCACACGATCGTGTCGCCCTTCGTGTGGCCCGAGCCGACGTGCATGATCTTCACTTCGAGCTTGCCGAGGAACAGCGTGATCTCGCGCTCGAACACGAGCGTCGGCCAGGTCAGGCCCGGCACCGTCTCGACGCCGGCGAACAGGCGCGGAAAGCGCTCGATCTCCGACTTCATGTCGGCCTCGCCGCGCTCGACGATCATCTCGTACGTGCCGCGGCTCGCGATCACGTGCTGCGCGCCTTCGTCGAAATACGCGGACGCGCCGAGCACGCGCACCGCGTGGTAGTGCGACAGCACCACGTGCTTGATCGGCTTGTCGGTCACGCTGCGGATCTTCGCGATCAGGTCCTGCGCCATCGCGGGCGTCGCGGTCGTATCGACGATCAGCACGCTGTCGTCGCCGACGATCACGCCCGAATTCGGGTCGCCTTCGGCCGTGTACGCGTACGCGTTCTCGGACAATTGCGTCCAGGTGACTTTCTTCTCTTCCAGATCGGCTTGGGAGGCGAATGCTTTGGCCATTGTGCGTTCCGTGGCTGCGAGCCATGTGTTGAGGGGAATGAGCGGATCATCTGCCTGCACCGAATATTTGTCAATGACAAACACGCTTGTTATTGTCTAATACGGGTAAACCTGCGGGCTGGCGCGAGAAATGGCGTCGGATACCATGCGGGGTTTCGTCAACGGAAGAATCATCGCGTGCAGAACCACGAAGTCAGCGCGGACGATGCGCCGCCCAAGGCGCAGCGCGGTATCCAGAGTGTCGAGGTCGGCGGCAGGCTGCTCGACGCGCTCGCGCGCCGGCGCAAGCCGCTCGGGCTGTCGGAGCTGGCCGCGGCGGCCGATCTTTCCACCGCGCAGGCGCACACCTATCTCGTGAGCCTGACGCGGCTCGCGCTCGTCAAGCGCGATGCGATCACCGGCAACTACGAGCCCGGCCCGCTGTCGCTGCGGCTCGGGCTGATGTCGATCGAGCGCCAGCCGGCCTACCGCGCGACGCTGCCGCACGCGGCGCGGCTTGCGGAAACGGTCGGGCTGAGCGTCGCGCTGTCGGTGCCGGGCGTGCTCGGCCCGACGATCGTGCGCATCGAGCGCGGCGGCTATCCGCTGCACATGAACCTGCACGTCGGTTCGGTGATGTCGCTCGACACGACGGCGACCGGCCGGGTGTTCCGCGCGTTCGGCGACGCCGCGCAACTCGACGCGATGGCGGCCAGCCAGGCCGGCGCGGGCGATACGCTCGCCGGCGCCGACAGCGCGTCGGGCGCGCCACACGGCGATGCGCAACACGTCGAACTCGACACGATTCGTACGCGCGGCATCGAACGCAGCATCGACCGGCCGAGCCCGGGCGTCAGCGGGATGTGCGTGCCCGTTTTCGATGCGCACGGGCGCCTGCAACTCGCGTTGACGGTAATCGGTTCGACGGGATCGATCGATGTCGACTGGGACGGCCCGATCGCGGCGGCCTTGCGCGATGCGGCGCGGCAGGCCACTGCGTCGCTCGGCGCCGCGCGTGCGGAACCGGCGCCCGCGCCGGCGCCGGGCGCCGCGCGCGTCCCGCCCGCGCTGGCCGACGACGCAAAAGCGCAGCGCGGAATCAATGCGCTCGACAGCACCGGCGAGTTGCTGCTCGCGCTGGTGTCGGCCGGCTGCGCGCTGCCGCTGCGCGATCTCGCGACGGCGGCCGGCATGCCGGCCGCGAAGGCGTTTCCGCATCTCGTGAGCCTGCAGAAGATCGGCTTGCTGAGCCGCGACGACGCCGGCTACTTCGATGGCGGCCCGCTCGCGCAGGCGCTCGGCCTGATCGCGATGCAGCGCGTATCGCCGACGCGCGACGCGGAAGCCGAGATCGTCGCGCTCGCCGCCGCGACCGACATGAGCGTGGCCGCCGCGACGCTCGGGCCGCTCGGGCCGACCGTGATCCGGCTCGAGGAATCGGCGCGGCCGCAGCACGTGAGCCTGCAGGTCGGCACCGTGATGTCGCTCGTCAATACGGCGATCGGCAGGGTTTTCGCGTCCGGCATGTCCGACGACGTGCTGGCCGACCTGCTCGTCAACGAGCCCGTGCGCCTCGCCGGCGCGCCCGTCGCACCGGACGACGCGACCTTCCGCGCCCGGCTCGCGACGATCCGCGCGGACGAACTCGATTTCGCGTTCGACGCGCCGGTGCCGGGCATCGGGACGATTGCCGCGCCCGTGTTCGATCACACCGGCAGCATCCGGCTCGTGATCGCGATCATCGGCTCGTCGCGCGGCTTTCCGCGCGGGCCGGACAGCGAGCTGGCGCAGACGCTGCGGGCCGCGACGCGGCGATTGTCATGGCGCTTCGGATGGATCGGCCGGTAATCGCGCCCGTTCCGTACGCTCGAATTCCTTTTTCCTCCACGCGCAGCCGTGCCGGCACGGCCGCGTCGCGCCTGTCCGGCACGCCGGCGCAGCCGACGTTCATGTTGCGTGGCAGCGACAGGAATTGTCAGTAATTCTCATATAACGAAATCGCATTTCACAAGACGGCAGCCCTTCGCTATGATTAGGGTTATCCCTAACTCGCCACCTACATGGGGCTTCGTCATGCAAACGTCTAATGTCTCCGATCGTTCCGCCCAATCCACTGGCTGGCTCGCACGCGTGGGCGAGCTGCTGGCAGAAGCCTGGGCACTGCATCTCGCGAACTGCGAAGTCATCGCCGAAGCACACGCGCGCCTGCCGCGCTGAGCCGACTGCCGGCCGCTTGATTCGCTTGCGGTAACGCACGCCGACAGCGGCTGTTGCACCGGGCAACCGACGGTCGCGCCGGTCAGATAGCAAATGGTCGGGCTCATCCCGGCCGAATACGCTCGCCGGCGGCGAGCGTTTCAAGATCGTCTCGAGGCCGTGTTTCAGGCCGTGTGCAGCCCGAGATCGGCGCCGACGGATACGGATCGATGTGGATTGCCGGCAGCCGCGTGCCTCAAGCCGGAAGCCATTCCCCACCAGCCCGCGATCGTGCCCGGCCATCGCGGGCGGAAGATTCTTCCGTTTTTGCGGGTCCGCCGGCCGCCCCTGGCGAGCCTCGGCCGTTCGCCGGTTTCGTCCGCGCCAGCGCCTCGCCGCCTACGCCCCTCGTTGCAACGACGGCCGCGCGCCCGCCTCCGCTCCGTCACACTTGAATCGAAGGCACGTCCTTCATGCATCGCAGCGCGAACATGGAACGGCTGTGCCGGATGCTCGAAATCCGGTACAGCTTTTCGCGCAGGAAGCGTTCGTAGCCCGCCGTGCCGTCCACCGCCACCTTGATCCAGTAGTCGTACTCCCCCGACACCAGATACGCCTCGAGCACCTCCGGCAGCGCCGCCAGTTCGGCGCCGAAGCGCGCCAGCGCGTCGTCCTCGTGGCGATCGAGCGTGACTTCGAGGATCACGATGTCCGCGTAGCCGAGCTTGCGCTGGTTGACCAGCGCGACATAGCCGTCGATGTAGCCGTCGAGTTCGAGTTGCCGCGTACGATTCCAGCAGGCGGTGGTCGACATGCCGATCTGTTCGGCCAGTTCGGCGTTCGACAGACGCGCATTTTTCTGCAATGCACTCAGGATCTTGCGGTCCTGATTGTCGAGCGTTTTCGGCGTGCGTTCGCGAGTAGCCATGACGAGAAGAATCTTCTACTGAAAATCGGCATTCTATCTGAACAGGATTCCGGTTACAGGTGCGTTTTGCCAGAAAACAGGAAGCCTTTTAACCGGGCCGCTTGATACATTTTCTCCATGCCTGCTGGCCGGCACGCTCCCCGCGACACCCCTCGCAGCGGGACGCACGGCCGCAATCACGAGTTGCGGTGCCGGCCCGCAGGCATGCGATTCCCCGCCGCCCGCACGCCTATCCGACCGCGTGCGGGGCCGGTGCCTGCCTCCCCGTTCCTGCCTGCCCGTCCGTCATGTCGTTCAAGCTTTATCTGTCGTTCCTCGCCGCTTCCGTCGTCCTCATCTATGCGCCCGGCCCCGTCAACCTGCTCACGATGAACCAGGCGTTGCGCAGCGGCTGGCGCCGCGCGCTGCCGTGCGTCTGGGGCGGCACGCTCGCCGTGCTGCTGCAACTCGCATTGACCGCGCTGTGCCTGAATTCGCTGGTCCACCTCGACGAACACGCGCTGACCGTGCTTCGCTGGGCCGGCGCCGCGTATCTCGTATGGCTCGGCGGCAAGCAATGGCTGAGCCGCGCGCCGGGCGGCGCAGCCGCGGCACCGGCCGACGCCGGCGCCGGAACGGCAAGCGCCGCGCCGAATACCGACACCGGGCGCGCGCTGTTCTGGCGCGGCGTCGCGACTTCCGGGCTGAATCCGAAGACGCTGCTGTTCTTTCCGTCGTTCTTTCCGCAGTTCATCAGCCCGAATGCCGACTGGAGCCTGAACCTTCAATACCTGCTGCTCGCCGCGACGTTCGCGCTGCTGTTCGCAGGCGGCGTCGCGTCGATGGCGCTGTTCTCGCACCGGCTGAGCCGCGCGTTGCAGCGGCCGGCGCGCATGCGTGCGATAAACCGCGTGACGGGCGGGTTGCTCGTCGGGATGGGCGCGATCATGGTCGGCTGGAATTGAACGGCCGCGCGGACGGTCGAGCGCGTGAGCATGGCAGCGCGCCCGAACGGCTACGCCGTTGAAATCCGACATGGCGCTCTCGTCTCAACAGTTCGCCGGCACGCTCGACGACGAACCGGCCGACGAGTGACGATCTCGCGCTTGCCGTTCGGCACGACCGATGCCCGATGACGCCGCGAGCCGGCGATCCCGTGGCCGCGTGGCCCGGGCTCGCCGCCGCGCGGCCGGTACAATCGCGCGATGTCCGAATTGCTCACCTACGGCGGCCTGTTCGCCGTGTCGATGGTCGCCGCGACCCTGTTCCCGCTGCAATCCGAAGCCGTGCTCGCCGGCCTGCTGCTGGCCGGGCGCGAGCCCGTGTGGGCGCTGGTGCTCGTCGCGAGCGTCGGCAATGTCGCGGGGTCGGCGATCAACTGGGCGCTCGGCCGAGGGATCGAGCATTTTCGCGAGCGCCGCTGGTTGCCGGTCAAGCCGTCCGCGCTCGCGCGCGCCGAGCGCTGGTATGCGCGCTACGGCCGCTGGTCGCTGCTGCTCAGCTGGGCGCCGGTGATCGGCGATCCGCTGACGATGATCGCCGGCGTGCTGCGCGAGCCGCTGCCCACATTTCTCGCGATCGTGACGATCGCAAAAGTCGGCCGCTATCTGGCCGTCGCGTGGCTCGTGACGCACTGAAGCCGTCCGTCATCCGGTTCCGCAGGTCGAGCCGGCGCATGCCGTCGTCGTGCGCGCGCCGCTAAAGAATTCGCCGAAACTGCCGATCACCTTACAACAAGCGGTGACGCGTGCGTTCCGCCCCTCTCTCCCCACTCAGGATCCCGTATGAGATTGACCCAATTGGGCCGGGTGAGCGTCGGTACGCGTCTTGCCGCGCTGGCGTGCGCGCTCGTTGCACTGCTGTTCACCGTTTTCGCATGGGCGCTCGCCCATTTTGCCGGCCAGCAACTCGCCGACGAGGCGCACGCACGGATCGCCGACAAGGAGCAGTCGATCGGCGCGATGGTCGAGCTGTTCGACAAGGCGCTGTCGGCCGAAGCGACGCGCGCGATGACGCTGTTCGCGAGCTTCCTGCCGGCCGACTTCGCGCTCGATCCGGCACGCACCGTCGACATCGGCGGCGTCGCCGCGCCGACGCTGTCCGCCGGCGGCCAGCCGCTCGACCTCGACTATTCGATTCCCGACCAGTTTCTGAAGAAAAGCGGCGCGATCGCGACGATCTTCGCGCGCGACGGCGACGACTTCGTGCGCATCACGACGTCGCTGAAGAAGCAGGACGGCGCGCGCGCGGTCGGCACGAAGCTCGACCGCGCCGGCCCCGCGTACGCGCCGCTCGTCGCCGGGCGCAGCTACACCGGCCTCGCGAAGCTGTTCGGCCGGCCGTACATCACGCAGTACAGGCCGGTGACCAACGCGTCCGGCCGCGTGATCGGCGCGCTGTTCGTCGGCCTCGACATCGGCGCCGAGCTCAAGCTCGTCGAGGACGGCATCCGCTCGCTGAAAATCGGCGACAACGGCTACTACTTCGTGCTCGATGCATCGCAGGGCCCGTCGCGCGGCGCGTTCGTCGTGCATCCCGATGCGGCGGGCCAACCGGCCGACGGCACGCGCGCGCCCTACGCGCAGATGCTCGCGGCCGGCCAGGGCCGGCTCGCGTACACGTCGATCGACCCGGCCGCGCACGACCGCGGGCCGACCGCGAAAGTCGTGTCGTTCACGACGATTCCGCAGTGGCAATGGCTCGTCGGCGGCATCGCGCTCGACGACGAACTGCTCGCCACCATGCGCGCCACCCGCAATCGCTTCCTGATGATCGGCGCCGTGCTCGTCGCGGCATTCGCGACGCTGTTCGTCATCGTCGTGCGACGCGTCGTGAGCCGGCCGCTGGAAGCCGCCGCACGCGCGTCCGAACGCTATGCGGCGGGCGACCTCAGCGTGCGTATCCGCGACGGCGCGAACGCGCACGACGGCGCGGGCAACGACGAGATCGGCCGGCTCGTGCAGGCCGTCGACGGGATCGGCGACGGCCTCGCGCGAATCGTCGCGCAGGTGCGCAACAGCGCGGCCGACATCGCGCACGGCACGGTCGGCATCGCGGCCGGCAGCGGCGACATCGCCGCGCGAATCGCGACGCAGGCGAGCAGCGTCGAACAGACGGCCGCGAGCATGGAGCAGATCACCGCCGCCGTGCAGCAGAGCGCCGAGCATGCGGCGCAAGCCAACGCGCTGGTCGCGGACGCATCGGCCGCCGCGACGAACGGCGACGCCGCGGTGCAGCGCGTGGTCGCGACGATGGACGACATCGGCCGCGCGACGCGCCGGATCGCCGAGATCACCGGCGCGATCGAAGGCATCGCGTTCCAGACCAACATCCTCGCGCTGAACGCGGCCGTCGAGGCCGCCCGCGCGGGCGAACACGGCAAGGGCTTCGCAGTGGTCGCGGCCGAGGTGCGCGCGCTCGCGCAACGCAGCGCGGCCGCGGTCAAGGAGATCGACACGCTGAGCACCGAATCGTCGACGACGGTCGAACAGGGTTACCGGATCGCGGACGCCGCGCGCGGCACGATGCGCGACATCGTCGCGCGGGTCGACCAGGTCCGCACGCTGATCGGCGAGATCAGCGCCGCGTCGCGCGAGCAATCGACCGGCATCGAGCAGGTGAATCTGGCCGTCACCCAGATCGGCGACGCGACGCAGCAGAATGCAAGGCTGATCTCGGATGCCGAGCGCGCGGCCGTCGCGTTGCGCGACCAGGCCGCGCAACTGTCGGAAGCGGTGAGCGTGTTCCGGCTGGAGCGCGGCGCGTAATCTCGCGATCGTCGACGCGCGGCGGCGGAAAGCCCGCCGCCTACTTCTTGTCGCCGGCCAGATCGATCGCCTTGTCCGAGCCGACCGCATGGCGCAACTGGAACTTCTGGATCTTGCCGGTCGACGTCTTCGGCAGCTCGCCGAAGCGCACGGCCTTCGGCACCTTGAAGCCCGCGAGCAGTTGCCGGCAGTGCGCGACGATCTCCTCCTCGGTCGCGCTCGCGCCTTCGCGCAGCTCGACGAACGCGCACGGCACCTCGCCCCATTTCGGGTCGGGCATTGCGACGACGGCCGCCACGGCGACGGCCGGATGGCGGTACAGCGCGTCCTCGACCTCGATGCTCGAGATGTTCTCGCCGCCCGAGATGATGATGTCCTTCTTGCGATCCTTGATCCGGATATAGCCATCCGGCATCAGCACCGCGAGATCGCCGGTATGGAACCAGCCGCCGTGAAACGCCTCGTCGGTAGCCTTCGGGTTCTTCAGATAGCCCTTCATGCAGATGTTGCCGCGGAACATGATCTCGCCGAGCGTTTCGCCATCGGCCGGCACCGGCGTCATCGTGTCGGGATCGAGCACCGTCGCGCCCGCTTCGAGGTGATAGCGCACGCCCTGGCGCGCATTGAGCCGCGCGCGTTCCTCGTCGGATGCTGCGTCCCAGTGCGACTGCTTCGCGCAGACGGTCGCCGGGCCGTAGACCTCGGTCAGCCCGTACACGTGCAGCAGGTCGAAGCCGATCTCCTTCATCTTCGCGATCACGGCCGGCGCGGGCGCCGCGCCCGCGACCATCGCGTGCACCGTATGCTCGATCCCGTCGCGGAGCTCAGCCGGCGCGTTCGCGATCGCGCTCTGCACGATCGGCGCGCCGCAGTAATGCGTGACGCGCTCGCGGCGGATCAGGTCGAACACCGTCTTCGCGTCGAACTTGCGCAGGCACACGTTCACGCCCGCGCGCGCCGCGACGGCCCACGGGAAACACCAGCCGTTGCAGTGGAACATCGGCAGCGTCCACAGATACACCGCGTGCTTCGGCATGTCCCATTCGAGGATGTTGCTGATCGCCGCGAGATACGCGCCGCGATGGTGGTAGACGACGCCCTTCGGGTCGCCCGTCGTGCCCGACGTGTAGTTCAGCGCGATCGCCTCCCATTCGTCGGCGGGCGGCGTCCATGCGTAGCCGGGGTCGCCGCCGGCCACGAACGCCTCGTAGTCGGTCGCACCCGCGAAACGGTCGGGATCCGCCGGCATCGCGTCGGCCACGCTGACGATCTTCAGGCCCGGCACCTCGAGCGCCGCGCGATGCGCGACCTCCGCATATTCGGTGTCGACGATCAGCACCTTCGCCTCGCCGTGACGCAGCATGAACAGCACCGACGACACGTCGAGCCGCGTATTGATCGTGTTCAGCACGGCGCCGGCCATCGGCACGCCGAAGTGCGCCTCGACCATCGCCGGGATGTTCGGCAGCAGCGCCGCGACCGTGTCGCCGCGTGCGACGCCGGCCTGCGCGAGCGCGCTCGCCAGTTGCCTGGCCCGCGTATGGGTTTCGCCCCACGTGCGCCGCACGTCGCCGTGCACGATCGCCGTGCGCTCGCCGTAGACCTCGGCCGCACGGACCAGGAAATCGATCGGCGTGAGCGGGACGTAGTTGGCGTCGCGGCGGCCGAGCCCGGCCTCGAACATCTGCGTCATGATCCTGTCTCCCGTGTTCTGTCGACCGGGGCGCATGCACCCCGGCGCGTTTTGATGTGGTTCAATTGCCGACAGCCTAACGGGCGCTATTGTGAGCCGTCTGTCGTCGAAACGACAGAGTGCCGCTCGAGCGCTGCGCGTTATCCCTATCCTCGCAAACCCGCACCCATGCACGACCACCCCGACGCGGCCGCCGACCCGGCCGACACGCTTCCCGAACCGGGCCCGCTGCCGCCGCTGGCGACGCTGTTCGGCCAGTGCGCATGGTTCCGCACGCTGGCGCCCGAGCACCAGGCCCTCGTGCTGGCCCAGTCGCACGTCGAGCAGTGCGAAGCCGGCGACGTGATCGCGCACCGGCTCGCGCCGTCCGAATACTGGATCGGCGTCCATCGGGGGCTGCTGAAGCTCGCGATCTTCAACGCGTCGGGACGCGGCTGCACGTTTTCCGGCGTGCCGTCGGGCGGCTGGTTCGGCGAAGGCAGCGTGATCAAGCGCGAGCGGCGCAAGTACGAGGTCGTCGCGATCCAGCGCTCGACCGTGCTGTTCGTGCCGGTCGACACGTTCCATGCACTGCTCGACACGAGCCTGCCGTTCACGCGCTTCGTGATTCATCAGTTGAACAACCGGATGGGCGAATTCATTGCGTCGATCCAGAACAGCCGGCTGCTCGATGTCGACGCACGGGTCGCGCAGGCGCTCGCGCAGCTCTTCAACCCCGCGCTGTACCCGGATACCGGCCCGTCGCTGTCGATCTCGCAGGAGGAACTGGGGATGCTCGTCGGCGTGTCGCGCCAGCGGATCAACCAGGCGCTGCAGCAACTCGAGAAGCTCGGCGCGTTGCGGCTCGCGTACAACCAGATCGACGTCGTCGATCTCGACGCGCTGGCGCGCTTCGGCATGGAGCAGCTGTGAGCGCCGCCCGATGCGCGAAACCGCCGCCATCGCGCCGCGGCATTTCGTCCGCGGAATCGGCCGACGGCCGGCGCGCCCCAACCTGACAATTCAGCCAGTTTCGCGACAGTAACCCGTGCCGGGCCGACGCCTATCATTCGGGTTCCCTTCACCGCCGCCCGATCACCGCCTGTTCCGCCGCCTCCATGTGGATCGTCAATCTCGCGCTCAGGCGCCCCTACACGTTCATCGTCATGGCCATCATGATCGTGCTGGCCACCCCGCTTGCGCTGATGCGCACACCGGTCGACGTGCTGCCCGCGATCAACATCCCGGTGATCAGCGTGATCTGGAATTACACCGGCTTCTCCGCGACGGAGATGACGAACCGCATCACGTCCGTACATGAACGGATCCTGACGACGACCGTCAACAACATCCAGCACGTCGAATCGACGTCGCTGCCCGGCATCGCGGTCGTGAAGGTGTTCCTGCAACCGGGTGCGAACGTGCAGACGGCGATCGCGCAGACGGTCTCGTCCGCGCAGGCGATCGTGCGGCAGATGCCCCAGGGCGCGACGCCGCCGCTCGTGATCACCTATTCCGCGTCGAGCATTCCGGTGATCCAGCTCGGGCTGTCGAGCAAGACGCTCAGCGAACAGTCGCTCGCCGACATCGCGCTCAACTTCCTGCGCCCGCAACTGATCACTGTGCCGGGCGTGCAGATTCCGTTCCCGTACGGCGGGCGCACACGCGTGGTCGCGATCGACCTCGATCCGCAGGCGCTGCTCGCGAAGGGCCTCACGCCCGCCGACATCGTCAACGCGGTCAACGCGCAGAATCTCGTGCTGCCGACCGGCACCGCGAAGATGGGCCAGACCGAGTACCGGATCGACACGAACGCGTCGGCCGATACGATCGCCGACATCAACGACCTGCCGGTCCAGACCGTCAACGGCGCGACGACCTACTTGCGCGAGGTGGCGTCGGTACGCGACGGCTTCGCGCCGCAGACCAACGTCGTGCGCCAGAACGGCCAGCGCGGCGTGCTCATCTCGATCCTGAAAAGCGGCGACGCATCGACGCTCAAGGTCGTGTCGGACCTGAAGGCGCTGCTGCCGAAGGTGATCCCGACGCTGCCCGAGGGGCTCGCGATCACGCCGCTGTTCGACCAGTCGGTGTTCGTCGACGCGGCCGTCCAGGGCGTGATCCACGAGGCGCTGATCGCCGCCGTGCTGACCGCGATGATGATCCTGCTGTTCCTCGGCAACTGGCGCAGCACGCTGATCATCGCGATCTCGATCCCGCTGTCGATCTTCACGTCGCTGATCGCGCTGTCCGCGCTCGGCGAGACCATCAACATCATGACGCTCGGCGGGCTCGCGCTCGCGGTCGGCATTCTCGTCGACGATGCAACCGTCACGATCGAGAACATCGAGCGGCATCTGCATCTCGGTACGCGCCGGGCCGCCCCTAGCGTGCCGGGCAGCCCCCTCGGGGGGCAGCGACCGGAGGGAGCGTGGGGGTCGTCGTTCGGCACCAACCTTCACGACGCGATCCTCGAGGGCGCCGGCGAGATCGCGGTGCCCGCGCTCGTGTCGACGCTGTGCATCTGCATCGTGTTCGTGCCGATGTTCTTCCTGACCGGCGTCGCGCGCTTCCTGTTCGTGCCGCTCGCCGAAGCCGTGGTGTTCGCGATGCTGGCGTCGTACGTGCTGTCGCGCACGCTGGTGCCGACGCTCGCGATGCTGCTGTTCCGCCCGCAGCAGGCGAGCACCGGCTCCGGCCATTCCACGTCGCGCTTCGCACGCATTCATCACGCGTTCAACGCAGCGTTCGAACGGCTGCGCGCGTGGTACATCGTGCTGCTCAGCATCCTGCTCGTGCGCCGCCGCTTTTACGCGCTGTGCTTCCTCGGCTTCTGCGTGGCGTCGACGGGCCTCGTGTTCGTGCTCGGCCGCGACTTCTTCCCGAACGCCGATTCCGGCAACATCCGTCTGCACCTGCGCGCGCCGACCGGCTACCGGATCGAGGAAACCGCGCGCCTCGCCGATCAGGTCGAGCGCGTGATCCGCGCCACCGTGCCGCCCGACGAGCTCGGCGCGATCGTCGACAATCTCGGACTACCGGTGAGCGGCATCAACCTGTCGTACAGCAACGCCGGCACGATCGGCACGCTCGACGGCGAGCTGCTGATCGCGCTGAAGCCCGGCCACCGCGCGACCGGCCACTACGTGCAGACGCTGCGCACGCTGCTGCCGCAACGCTTCCCGGGCGTCGAGTTCTTCTTCCAGCCGTCGGACATCATCACGCAGATCCTCAACTTCGGGCAGCCGGCGGCGATCGACGTGCAAGTACTCGGCAACGATCTCGCGAGTAACATGACCATTGCGAGCAGCCTGATGAAAAAGATCAGGCAAATCCCCGGCGCCGTCGACGTGCACGTGCTGCAACGCAACGACGAGCCGACCCTGCTGGCCGACATGGACCGTACGCGCATGCAGCAGCTCAATCTCTCCGCCCAGAACGTCGCGCAGAACATGCTGATCTCGCTGTCGGGGAGTTCGCAGACCACGCCGTCCTTCTGGATCAACCCGCGCACCGGCGTCCAGTACCCGCTGCAGATCCAGACCCCGCAATACAACCTCTCGTCGGTCGACGACCTGCTCGGCACGCCGATCTCGGCCAGCGGCCGCACGGGCATGCCGCTGCAACTGCTCGGCAATCTGGTGCAGGTGCGCAGTGCCGCGAACCCGGCCGTGATCACGCACTTCAACATCCGCCCGGCGATCGACGTGTACGTGAGCGTCGAGGGCCGCGATCTCGGCGCGGTCGCGGGCGAGATCGACCGCATCGTCGCGGACGCGCGCGCGACGCTGCCGCGCGGCACCAGCCTCGCGATGCGCGGCCAGATCGAGACGATGCGCACGTCGTATCTCGGCCTCGGCGCAGGCGTCGCGATGGCGATCGTGCTCGTCTACCTGCTGATCGTCGTCAATTTCCAGTCGTGGCTCGACCCGCTGATCATCGTCAGCGCGATGCCGGCCGCGCTCGCCGGCATCGCATGGATGCTGTTCGTCACGGGCACGCACCTGAGCGTGCCCGCGTTGACGGGCGCGATCATGACGGTCGGCGTCGCGACCGCGAACAGCATTCTCGTCGTGTCGTTCGCGCGGCAACGCCTCGCGGACGGCGCGCCGCCGCTCACGGCCGCGCTGGAGGCGGGCGCGACACGGATCCGGCCGGTGCTGATGACGGCGCTCGCGATGATCATCGGGATGGTGCCGATGGCGCTCGGCCTCGGCGAAGGCGCCGAGCAGAACGCGCCGCTCGGCCGCGCGGTGATCGGCGGGCTGCTGTTCGCGACCGTTTCGACCTTGCTGTTCGTGCCGCTCGTGTTCGGCGGCGTGCATACGCGGCTGGCCCGGCGGCGCGCGCGCCAGGCCGGACACTGACTTTCGCCCCATTACCCGGTTGAATTGGTTGAATTCATGGAAGAGAAACATCACAGCGCCGTCGGCATTCAAGTGGACGAACACGGCATGCACCTGCCGGCGCGCGCGTCGGTGTCGCGACGCGCGCGCATCGTCGCGATCGTGATCGGCGTGCTGCTGGCCGCCGGCGCCGCGCGCACGCTCATCGTCAACGGTCTGAACCGCAACCGGCTCGACGCGGTCGCCGCGCAGAACACGCGCCAGTACGTGAGCGTCGCGCATCCGGTCGACGCGGCCACCGGCGGCAAGCTGACGCTGCCCGGCACGCTGCGCGGCTTCGTCGAGGCGCCGATCTATGCGCGCGCGAGCGGCTACGTGCTGCGCTGGCATGCCGACATCGGCGCGCACGTGAAGCAGGGGCAAACGCTCGCCGAACTCGACACACCGGAACTGAACCAGGAACTGGCGCAGGCCACCGCGCAACGCCAGCAGGCGCAAGCCGCGCTCGCGCTCGCGAAGACGTCGTTCGACCGCGCGCAGCAGTTGCGCCAGCGCGATGCCGTGTCGCAACAGGAGCTCGACGACCGGCAAGGCGCGTTCAACCAGGGCGCCGCGAACCTCGCCGCGGCCGATGCGAACATGCGCCGCCTCACCGAGCTGAAGGGCTTCCAGCGGATCGTCGCGCCGATCGACGGGATCGTCACGCAGCGCAACGTCGACGTCGGCGATCTCGTCAATTCCGGCAACGCGGGCCGCTCGCTGTTTTCGGTCGTGCAGGCCGACCGGCTGCGGCTGTACGTACAGGTGCCGCAGGCGTATGCGCAGCAGGTGAAGGTCGGCCAGCACGTGAGCGTCGCGCAGGCCGAGCTGCCTGGGCGAACGTTCGACGGCACGATCACGCGCACGTCCGAGGCGATCGATGTCGCGACGCGCTCGCTGCAGATCGAGATCACGCTGCCGAACCCGGACGGGCGGCTGCTGCCCGGCGCGTACGTGCAGGCGACGCTGCCGATGACGCCGGTCGGCCGCCTGCAGGTGCCGGCCAATACGCTGTTGTTCCGCGCCGAAGGCCCGACGGTCGCGACCGTCGATGCGAACGGCCATGTGCATCTGAAAGCCGTGACCATCGCGCGCACGATCGGGCAGACGCTCGAAGTCGACGGCCCGCTGACACCGAGCGACCGCCTCGTCGAAAACCCGAGCGACGCGCTCGCGAACGGCGACACGGTCGTCGTGCAGGCGGCGCCGGCCGAGAAGCCGGCATCCGCGGTTGGCGGAGCGAAGTCGTGAGCGCGATGCGCGCGCGCCTGTGCCCGGCCGCGATCGGCGCCGTCGCGATCATCGCGGCGGCCGCCCTCGCCGGCTGCACGGTCGGCCCGGATTACCGGCGCCCGGCCGTCGACACGCCGGCCGCGTGGCGACTCGACCCGGCCGACGCGTACTGGCACCCGGCCGCACCGGCCCGCGCGCCGCTCGATCCGGCCTGGTGGACCGCGTTCGGCGACGCGCAGCTCGACGCGCTGGAAACCGATGCGCTGCGCAACAACCAGAACCTGAAGGCGGTGGCCGCGCGCTACGACCAGGCGAAGGCGACGCTCGCATCGGTCGCGTCCGCGCAATATCCGGCCGTCGGCCTGAACGCGAGCGGCCAGCGCTTCAAGATCTCCGCCGACCGGCCGCAGACCAACTACGCGACGAAGAGCATGTCGACCGTGCAGAACGAGATCCAGGTCGGCGCGGCGGTCAGCTACGAACTCGACCTGTTCGGCCGCGTGCGACGCGGCGTCGAAGCCGCGCAGGCCAGCTCCGAGCAGGCGCGCGACGATTTCGCGAACGCGCGTCTCGTGCTGAGTGCCGATCTCGCGTCGAGCTATTTCGCGCTGCGCGAACTCGACACCGAGATCGACGTCGTCAAGCGCTCGATCGAGTTGCAGCAGAAGGCGCTCGACTACGTGAGCGCGCGCCACGACCTCGGCGCGGTGTCGGGCCTCGATCTGTTGCAGCAGCGCGCGCAGCTCGACGCGACGCGCACGCAGGCACAGCTGCTGATCCAGCAGCGCGCGCAGGTCGAAACCGCGATCGCGACGCTGGTCGGCACGCCGGCCCCCGCCTTCTCGCTGCCGCCGCGCGTGGTACCGATCAACGCGCCCGCGCTGCCGACCGGCATGCCGAGCGACCTGCTGCAACGGCGCCCCGATGTCGCGTCGGCCGAGCGCGCGATGGCCGCCGCGAACGCGCAGATCGGCGTCGCGCGCGCCGCGTATTTCCCGCGCATCGCGCTGTCGCCGGACATCGGCTGGGACGCGACGCGCTTCGCGGGCCTGTTCACCGTGCCGGCGCTGCTGTGGTCGGTCGGCGGGTCGCTCAGCCAGCCGCTGTTCGAAGGCGGCAAGCTGAAGGCAGGCGTCGATTTCGCGCAGGCCGGCTACGTGGCCGCGCAGGCCAGCTACCGGCAGACCGTGCTCACCGCGTTCCAGGAGGTGCAAAATGCGGTCACCGGCCTGTCGGTGCTGGCGCAGGCGGCGCAGCAGGCATCCGCGGCCGTCGACGACGCGCGCAAGCTCGTCTCGCTCGCGCAGGACCGTTACGCGGGCGGCCTGACGCCGTTCATCGACGTGCTGACGGCCCAGCAGCAATTGCTGACGAGCGAGCGCCAGGCCGTGCAGATCCAGGGCCAGCGCGCGGCGCTCGTCGTGTTTCTCGCGAAGGCGCTCGGCGGCGGCTGGGACGGCGGTGCGGCGAACGACCCCGCACCGTCCGACGTCGCGTCGGCGGCCCCGCAGCGCAGCGCGGGCGTCGGCCCTTGACCCGCCCTTAACCCGGTTACGCGGACAACGAACATGAAAGTACTGATCGTCGAAGACGAACCGAAAGTCGTCGAATACCTGAAGAGCGGCCTGACCGAGGAAGGCTGGGTCGTCGACACCGCGCTCGACGGCGAGGACGGCGCGTGGAAGGCCGTCGAATTCGATTACGACGTGGTCGTGCTCGACGTGATGCTGCCGAAGCTCGACGGCTTCGGCGTGCTGCGTGCGTTGCGCGCGCAGAAGCAGACGCCCGTGATCATGCTGACCGCGCGCGATCGCGTCGACGACCGCGTGCGGGGCTTGCGCGGCGGCGCCGACGACTACCTGACCAAGCCCTTCTCGTTTCTCGAACTGATCGAACGGCTGCGTGCGCTGACGCGCCGCGCGCGCGTGCAGGAATCGACGCTGATCTCGATCGGCGACCTGCGCGTCGACCTGATCGGCCGCCGCGCGACCCGCGACGGCGCGCGGCTCGATCTGACCGCTCAGGAATTCCAGTTGCTCGGCGTGCTCGCGCGGCGCAGCGGCGAGGTGCTGTCGAAAACGACCATCGCCGAACTCGTGTGGGACGTGAACTTCGACAGCAACGCGAACGTCGTCGAGACGGCGATCAAGCGCCTGCGCGCGAAACTCGACGGCCCGTTCGCGGACAAGCTGCTGCACACGATCCGCGGCATGGGCTACGTACTCGAGGCGCGCGAGGAAGGCGACGCGGAGAAGCACGCATGAAACGCTCGATCGCCCTGCGCCTGTCGGCGATGTTCGGCATCGTGTCGCTACTCGTGTTCACGCTGGTCGGCTGCGGGCTGTTCGTGATGATGGAGCGCCAACTGCTCGCCGAGCTGCGCGCGACGATCGACACGCGCGCGAAGGTCGCGCAGATGATCGTGTCGCACGCGACCACGGCCGCGCGCGGCCGCCTGATGCAGGAAAAGCTCGCCGACCTCGAACCGCCCGACGGATCGACACGCTATCAGGTCGACAGCCCCGATGCCGATTTCCGCTTCGGCCATCCGGTCGACGGTGTGCCCGACGGCAAACCGTTCGGCGCGTTCCAACAGTACGCCCTCAACAACAGCAGCTACAACGTGATGACGAAGACCGTCGCGATCGCGGGCAGCGGCGAGCGTCCGGACGTGAAGCTGATCGTCGCGTCGTCGTGCGAGCGCACCCAGCGGATGCTGCGCCGTTTCGTGTGGACGCTGGCCGCGCTGATCGCGACGGCCACCGTCATCACGCTGATGCTGAGCCGCGCGGTCGCGCGCTTCGGGCTCGCGCCGCTCGACCGGCTGTCGCAGGACGCCGCAAGCGTGAGCGCGACGAACCGCCGCCAGCGGCTGCACACCGACGCGCTGCCGACCGAGCTGCGCGATCTCGCGACGTCGTTCAACGGCGCGCTCGAACGCATCCAGCAAACCTACGCGCGGCTCGAAGCGTTCAACGCGGACGTCGCGCACGAGCTGCGCACGCCGATCAGCATCCTGATCGGCCAGACCCAGGTCGCGCTGACGAGCCGCGACCGCTCGGTCGAGCGGATGCGCCAGACGCTGCAGTCGAACCTCGAGGAATTCGAGCGGCTGCGCGTGATCATCAACGATATGCTGTTCCTGTCGCGCAGCGACCGCGGCGAACGCGCGACCGACCTGAAGGACGTGTCGCTCGCCGACGAGGTGCGGCGCATGCTCGACTTCCTCGAAATCCCGCTCGACGAGGCGCAATTGCGCGCCGAACTGCACGGCGACGCGCGCGCGGCCGTCGATCCGTCGCTGTTCCGCCGCGCGATGACGAACCTGCTGATCAACGCGATCCAGCATTCGGCGCCCGGCGCGACGCTGAACGTGACGATCGCGCGCCGCGACACGCTCGTCGAGATGGCCGTGTCGAACCCCGGCGAGCCGATCGACCCGGTGCGGCGCTCGCACGTGTTCGAGCGCTTCTACCGGCTCGAGGAAGCGCGCGCGAACAGCAAGGAAAACCACGGGCTCGGGCTGTCGATCGTCAAGGCCGTGGCCGAGATGCACGGCGGCAGCGTGTTCGTCTCGTGCTCGGGCGGCGTCAACACGTTCGGCTTCTCGGTGTCGACGCAACCCTGGTCGGGCGGGCCGCTGCGTCCGGCCGACGCCGTCGGCCCGACCGGTTCCACCGGTCCCGCCGATTCGGCCGATTCGGCCGATTCGGCCGATCCGCACGGCCCGCGGCCGGCGCACGCGCCGCGCGCGTTGCACTGACGGCGGCCGCGCGCCGCCGAGGGCAGTTTTCTTCAATACGGGCCGACGCGGCGCCCGTAGTCTCGATGCGACTTTCGACATTTCGCATGGAGACACCTGATGAGCATCCTGGTTTCGATGGCCGCGTTCGCGCTCGCCTCGTCGATCACCCCCGGTCCCGTCAACATCGTCGCGCTCAGCGCGGGCGCACGCCACGGCCTCGGCGCGAGCCTGCGCTACGCGGCCGGCGCGACGCTCGGCTTCGTCGCGCTGTTCCTGCTGATCGGCCTCGGCCTGCACGCGGCGCTCGCGCGCTGGCCGATGCTCACGACGGCCACGCAGTGGTCGGGCATCGCGTTCCTGCTGTACATGGCGCTGCGGCTCGCGCTCGACGACGGCCGGCTGTCGGCCGATCCGGACGTGGCCGGCCCGTCGGCCGCGGCAGGCGCGGCGATGCAGTGGCTCAATCCGAAGGCATGGCTCGCGTGCGTGGCCGCGATGGGTGCGTATGCGGCCGACGGCGATCGCGCGCAGATCTGGCAATTCGCCGCGCTGTATCTGGTGATCTGCTTCGCATCGATCGCATGCTGGGGCTATGCGGGCGCGTCGCTGCGGCACCGGCTCGCGAACGCGCGACGCATGCGTACGTTCAACCGGCTGATGGCGCTGCTGCTCGCGGGCAGTGCGCTGTTTCTGCTCGACGTGTAGCTGGCCGCGGCGGCATTCAGCGCATGGCGCCGCGGTACTGCCCGGGCGTCGCGGCCGCGATCCGCCGGAATGCGCGCTGGAAATGCGCCTGGTCCGCAAAGCCGGCGTCGAGCGCGACTTCGGCGATCGGCCGGCCGCGGCGCAGTTGGGTGCGGCCGTACTGCACGCGTCGGTCAATCAGGAACGCGTGCGGTGTCATCCCGTAACGCGCATTGAACGCGCGGATCAGGTACGACGGCGACAGGTCGGCCGCCGCGCAGATCGCATCGAGCGTGACGGCCTCGCGGCAATGGCCGGCGATGTAGTCGGCCGCGCGCGCGAGCTTCGCGTTGTCGTCGCCCGGCCGCGGATCGGGCGGTTCGCGATCGAGCGCGCCGTGCAGCGCCGTGAAGAATTCGACCGCCGCACTCTCCTTGCCGAGCGCGTCGATGCCGGGCGACACGAGCGTGCGGTAGAAGCCGCCAAATTGCGCGAACAGATCGCCGCGCTCAGTCAACTTCGGCGAAAAACCCTGAAAATCGCGATTCGGATTGCGACCCAGCGAGTGCTGCAGCCGCGCGAGCCACGGCACGTCGACATAGACCATCCGGTACGCCCACGCGTCGGGGCCGTACGGGTTGCATGCGTGCACCTGCTCGGGATCGATGATCACGAGCACGCCGCGCCCGACGTGTGCGTGCGTCGCGCCGTTCACGTACGTGCTCGTGCCGCCGACGATCGCGCCCACCGAAAACGTGTCGTGCGTGTGCTTCGCGTAGCAGATCGCGCGCCCGTCGTCGACGGTGCGCGCCTCGATGAACGGCAGCGCGGTATCGCGCCAGAACGGCGACGGTACGGCGGATCGGTTGGCAATGCGGCTCACGCGGCGGGTTCCCGGGTCGGACGACGAACGCTCACCGTACAAGACTGTGCAGCGCCGCGCAACCGCCCCGTCGGCTTCGACGTTCGGCGCGATTGCACGCGCGAAAACGATCGTGGGCGCCATCCTGCCCCGCCGAAGCTTCGACACAAGATGCGGAGCATGTCGCGCTTACGCGGTAACGGCCTCCGCCCCCGCTTGCAGGCATGCCGCCTGCTCGGGCGCTCGAGCCGAGAGGATCGGCTTCGCATCGACGCCGCGGACACGCTCGCGAGATGGCCGATCGACCGGAATTTGCCTAAGCTTTGAATTCCGTCCGCCGCGGCACGCGCGGCGGTTCCCGTTCACTCTTCCCCATCACGCTCATGCAGATCGATCTGAAAGGCAAGACCGCGGTCGTCACCGCCTCCACCGCCGGCATCGGATTCGCGATCGCCGAAGGGCTCGCGCGCGCCGGCGCGCACGTCGTCGTCAACGGCCGCAGCGATGCGTCGGTGCAGTCCGCGCTCGAGCAACTGCGCGACGCCGTGCCCGGCGCAAGCTTCGACGGCGTCGCCGCCGACCTGTCCGACGCGGCCGGCGTCGCGCGCGTCACACAGCACACGCCGGATGCCGACATTCTCGTCAACAATGCGGGCATCTACGGCCTGAAGGCGTTCTTCGACATCGACGACGCCGAATGGGAGCATTATTTCCAGATCAACGTGATGTCCGGCGTGCGGCTCGCGCGGCATTACCTGAAAGGAATGATCGAACGCAATGCCGGGCGCATCGTGTTCATTTCGTCGGAATCGGGCCTGAACATCCCCGTCGACATGATTCATTACGGGTTCACGAAAACCGCGCAGTTGTCGATCGCTCGCGGCCTCGCGAAGCTCGCGGCCGGGACCCGCGTGACCGTCAATTCGGTGCTGCCGGGGCCGACGATGTCGGAAGGCGTGCGCACGATGCTGAAGGCGCAGGCCGACGAAACGGGCCGCAGCATCGACGACGTTGCAGTGGAATTCGTGCGCAGCGAGCGCGCGAGTTCGATCATCCAGCGGCCGGCGACGACGGAGGAAGTCGCGAACCTGGTCGTGTACGTCTGCTCGCCGCAGGCCTCGGCGACAACCGGCGCGGCGTTGCGTGTCGACGGCGGCGTGGTCGACACGATAGCCTGACGGCAGCATCATGCGCTCGCCCTCGCGCGGCGCGCGGCCGCCGCACTATCGCGACGCGCTCTTGCCCGCCTGCAGCGCGCCCTTGCGATCGGCATCCATGCAGGTATCGAAGCCGTACTGCGTGACGACACCGGCTTTGTCGAACACGACGAAGTACGGCCGGTGATCGTTGCCGTGCTCGATGAAGTAGTTGTAGCAGACGCCGCTGCCGTTACGGACCATCCAGACGCTGCGCGGGTTGCCGGCGGCGCGGACGACGTCGGCGCGCGTCGCGCCGTGCCGCGCAGCGGCCCGTGCAAGCGGCGTGCGCGAATACGAGAACGGCAACCACGAGTCGAACCACGCACAGCCATGCAACATCAGGCAGCCGGCGGCCAGGGACAGCGTCGCTGCGGGACGGGACATCGAAATCAATCGCATGCTCGGGAAATCTGCTGCGCCATACCGGCGTGATCGAAAGCCCCATGCTACTCGACCTTTGGGTCCGGATCGAAAAGAAATGTAGAGATCTTTATCCGAATCCCTGCGCTTGCGCGCCTGCGCGACGGCCGGATCGTCATCGATCGTCGCAGACGATGCACGCGTGCGCGCATCCGCTCCGCTGCACCGGCGCAACGGCCCCGTGCAACGGCATGCGCGCTCAAGCGATCCATTCGGCCCACAGCATCGTCAGCACCGTCATCAGCGCAGGCCCGACGAACAGCCCGATCAGGCCGAACGTCTCGGCGCCGCCGAGGATGCCGAACAGCACGAGCAGGAACGGTAGCCGCGTCGACCCGCCGATCAGCACCGGCCGCACGAAATGCTCGGCGACGAACACGACGACGAACCCGAGCGCCGCCACCACGACGGCCCACATGGTTGCCCCCTGCACGAACAGCCAGAGCGCCGCGCCGCAGAACACGACCGGCGCGCAGAACGGCAGCATCGCGGCGACCGCCGTGACGAGCCCGAGCAGCGCCGCGTGCGGCACGCCGGCGAGCGCATAGGCGACGCCGAGCAACGCGCCCTCGCCGAGCCCGACGACGACGAGCCCGGTCACCGTGCCGTACACGGCCGCAACCATGCGTTCGATCAGTTCCGCGCCGTTGCGCCCGAACGCACGCCGCGCGCCCTGCAGCAGCGCGCCCGACAGCTTGTGGCCGGCGCGCAGGATCACGAACAGCGTGACGAGCATGAAACCGAATTCGAGCAGCACATGCGCGAGCTTCGTGCCGAATTGCCGGCCGAACGCGATGAATTTCTCGCCGTTGACGCCGTGCATCGCGGTGGCCGCATGCAGCGGATGGCCGAGATTGGCCTGCCACCATTCGGTGATCTGCGCGGCGCCGTACGGCAACCGGCCGACCACGTCAGGCAGCGGAATGCCGTTGTCCTGGATCGTGCGCAGCCACTCGCGCAGGTCGTGCGCCTGCGCGATCGCCTGGGTCGTCGCGACGGCCACCGGCAGCACGACGAGCAGCGAAATCGCCGCCGTGATGACGGTCGCGATCAACGTCGGCCGATCGCGAAACAGCCGATGCGATTCGAAGCGTTTCAGCAGCGGCCACATCGCGATGGCGATCACGCAGGCCCATGCGATGGCGGGAATGAAGTCGCGGATCACCCACAGCGCGAGCACCAGCAGCGCCGCATACAGCGCGACGCGGGCGATCTGCTGGGCGCGCGGCCGCGCGGCGGAATCGTGAGACGACGGGACATGTGCGCCCATGGCACCTCTGTCGAAATGAAAAAATGGCGGCTCGCCCAGGCAACCGGCCTGGACGAACCGCCATTCTATCCATCGGCGCCGGATCGGCGGCCCGCGCGATGCGCGGGCCACCCGGCGCTACGTCGACGCACCCCGCTCAGGCTGCCTTGTCGGCGATCCGGTAGCGCTCGAGCCAGTGCGCGTACGGCGCGGGCAGCGTCCATGACGGACGCTCGACGCCGAGCTGCTTGGCCGCGTAGTACGGCCAATGCGGGTCGGCCAGGTGCGCGCGGCCGACCATCACGAGATCGAGCTGCGCTTGCTCGATCACGCGGTTCGCCAGTTGCGGCGTGTCGATTCCCCACGCGGACGATACCGGCAGCCCGGCCTCGCGGCGCACGCGTTCGGCGATCGGTGCGAGAAACGCCGGGCCCCATGGAATCTGCGCGGCAGGCGTCGAGAAGCCGATCGACACGCTCAGCATGTCGAGCCCTTCCCGCTTCATCCGCTGCGTGAGCGCGATCGACTCGGCGAGCGTCTCTTCGTCGCGGCCGTCGTATTCGATCACGCCCAGGCGTGCGGTCAGCGGCAGATGCTCGGGCCAGACCTTGCGAACCGCCGCAAGCGTGTCGACGAGAAAGCGGCCGCGGTTTTCGGCCGAACCGCCGTATTCGTCGGTGCGCTGGTTCGAATGCACCGAGAAAAAGCTCTGGCCGAGATAGCCGTGCGCGAAGTGCAACTCGAGCCATTCGAAACCGAGGTCGCGCGCACGCTGTGCCGCGGCGACGAAGTCGGCCTGCACGCGGGCGATGTCGTCGTGCGTCATTTCGCGCGGCACCTTCGGCAGGTGCGCACCGAACGGCACCGCCGACGGCGCGATGGTCTGCCAGCCGCGCGGATCGCCGTCGGCGATATGGTCGTCGCCTTCCCACGGGCGGTTCGCGCTCGCCTTGCGTCCCGCATGCGCGATCTGGATGCCGGGCACCGCGCCGGCCGCCTTGATCGCCGCGACCGACGGTGCGAACGCGTCGGCCTGCGCGTCGTTCCACAACCCTGCGCAGCCCGGCGTGATGCGCCCTTCCGGCGACACGGCCGTCGCCTCCGCGATCACGAGGCCCGCGCCGCCGCGCGCGATGCCGGCCAGATGCACGTGATGCCAGTCGTTGACGACGCCGTCCTCGGCGACGTACTGGCACATCGGCGGCACCGCGATGCGATTGCGCAGCGTGACATCCTTGAGTTTGAACGGTTCGAACAGGGCAGACATCCACGACTCCTTTGCTTGGTTCTACGAAAACGGCTGGGAATGCGCGGTGCGGAGCGCACGGCGCGACGATACGGGCCGTCGGCGGGCCGGCTGCGCCCGACGACGGCAAGGAAGCGGCGCCGGCCCGGCCGGCGCCATGCGGTTAGCGGTGGCCGAGCTTCGCGAGCAGCGCCTCGGCCGCGGGCGCCGACGACGCGGGGTTCTGCCCGGTGATCAGCAGCCCGTCGGTGACGACATGCGGCGCCCAGTCGGCGCTGCGCTCGAATTCCGCGCCGTTGGTCTTCAGCATGTCCTCGACGAGGAACGGCACGACTTCGGTCAGTTCGACGGCCGCTTCCTCGCTGTTGGTGAAACCTGTCGCGCGCTTGCCGCGCACGACCGACTCGCCGGTCTGCGGGTTCTTCACGTGGCGCAGGACGCCCGGCGCGTGGCAGACCGCCGCGACCGGCTTGCCGGCCGCGAGCATGCGCTCGATCAGGCCGATCGAATGCAGATCCTCGGCGAGATCCCACAGCGGGCCGTGGCCGCCCGGGTAGAACACGGCGTCGTAGTCGTCCGCCGACACCTCGGCCAGCTTGCGCGTCGACGCGAGTTCGGCCTTGGCCGCCGCATCGGCGTCGAAGCGGCGCGTCGCGTCGGTCTGGGCGGCCGGATCGCTGCTCTTCGGGTCGAGCGGCGGCTGGCCGCCCTTCGGCGACGCCAGCGTCAGCTCGATGCCCGCATCCTTGAACGTGTAGTACGGCGCGGCCAGTTCCTCGAGCCAGAAGCCGGTTTTCTTGCCGGTGTCGCCAAGCGCGTCGTGCGAGGTCAGGACAACCAGAATCTTCATGATCGGACACTCCTTCGAAAATGAACGGGGAACGGGGCCGCACGTCGGCACGGCACGCCTGTCGGTTAGTCAGCCAGCAAGCGGCAACGTGCGATCCATTCATCCGCATGCGATACGCGCCTATTAGACCAGTCGTCTAGAAGCAGCCGAAATAAAACGACGGCGTCCCGCTGCATGAACCTGCCAGGAACGTCGCCGCATTCACGAGGACGGATGATATCCCCGGATTAGACCGGTCGTCTAGAAGAACGCGTATTCGCCCCTGCCATCGTCATGGCTTTTGCGACGGGGCGCGCCGTTCGGCATCTCCATCGCTGCCCGGCGCCCTGCCGCGGCGCCGGCCACCGCCGGCTATCCGCGCAACGGACCGTCCGTATCGCCCCCTTCGATTGCCGGCGCTTCGAGCCGCTGATCGCACACGCCGTCGTCCAGCAGCCGCAGCATCAGTTCCGCCAGCGTGCGCCCCGATGCATGCCCGGTCGGCTGCACGACCGCCGTGACGCGATACGGATGCGCGATATCCGACGGCACGCCGTCATAGACGATCAGCGACATGTCCGCGCCCAGACGCAACCCGCTGTCGACGAGCGCGCGAAACGCGCCGCCGCCCGCGATGTTGTTGTCGACCAGCAGCGCGGTCGGCGGCTCGGCGTGCGCGAGCAACGCCCGCGCCGCCTGCAGCCCGCCCTCGTGCGTAAACGGGCACTCGACGAGCAGCGCCGGCTGCGTGTCGATGCCGGCTTCGCGCAATGCCGACAGATAACCGGCGCGCCGCTGCGCGGCGAAATTCAGCGTCAGCGGCGCGCTGATCATCGCGATGCGCCGATGCCCGAAGCCGATCAGCCGGCGCACCGCGTCGCGCGCGCCCGCCTCGTTGTCGAAGTCGAACCACGCATACGGGCCGGCGGCCTGCGTGCGGCCGTACGCGACATACGGAAACGCGCTCGCCCGCAGGTACGCGATACGCGGATCGTCCACCAGCGTGCGCGCGACGATCAACCCGTCGACGAGCTTGCCGTCGACGATGCGCCGATAGGTGTCCAGTTCCGCGTTCGGTCGCGCGGACGCGATGATGAAATCGAGATTGCGCTCGGCGAGCCGCTCTGTGATGCCCGCGACGACTTCGCCGAACCGCGGATCGCCGAGATCGCCGGCGCCGAACGGATAGACGATCCCGATCATGTCCGCCCGGCCGGTCGCCAGCCGGCGCGCGGTCGGATCGGCCACGTAACCCATTTCACGCGCGGCCTTCGCCACGCGCTCGCGCGTCGCCTCGCTGACGTCGTCGTAGCCGTTCAACGCACGGCTGACCGTCGTCCGCGACAGACCGAGCGCGTCCGACAGCGCCTTCAGATTCACCTTCACCGTCATTCCTCGCAGTCGCCGATCCGCCCGGCCGCCCGAACACCTGGACGCACCGACCGGGTAATTATTTCCATTTGGTAACGATTACCGTCAAATAAATATCTTTTGCGTTCCAAACCGGTTTGAAATAGCATCCAAACCGGTTTGGACATCGATACCCACTCAGCCGTTCACTTTCACCTACCCAGGAAACAACGACGAGATGACATACTTTCCCCTTTTCCGCCCGGCCGCGGCCAAACGTTTGCTGCTCGCTGGCGGCGCACTCGCCGCCTTCGCGTCCGTCGCGCACGCGCAGTCCGGCGGCACGGGCACGCCGATGCCCACGCCCCATACGCAGCAGGCCTACGATCCCGAAGGCAATTTCACGATGCGCTGGACGCGGGCGGACATCCGCCAGATCGTCGCGCAATCGCATACCGCCGGCGCCGACAAGAATTCGCTGCCGCAAGCGCTGACGATGCCGGACATCCCGCAGGATTTCCCGCTGATCAATTCGAACGTGTGGGTGTGGGACACGTGGCCGCTGGCCGACCTGCGCGCGAACCAGCTCAGCTACAAGGGCTGGGAGGTGATCTTCTCGCTCACCGCCGATCCGCACGCCGGCTATACGTTCGACGACCGTCACGTCCACGCCCGCATCGGCTTCTTCTATCGCCGCGCCGGCATCCCCGCGTCGCAACGCCCGGCGAACGGCGGCTGGACCTGGGGCGGCCACCTGTTCCCGGACGGCGCGAGCGCCAAGGTGTTCGGCACCGCGCCGATGACCAACAACGCCGAATGGTCGGGCTCCGCGCGCCTCACGCACGGTGACAACGTCAGCCTCTACTACACCGCGACGTCGTTCAACCGCTCGGCCCCCGGCGGCGCCGACATCACGCCGCCGCAAGCGATCATCACGCGCGCCGACGGCCACATCCACGCCGACGACAAGCACGTGTGGTTCACCGGCTTCGACGATCACAAGGCGCTGCTGGAACCGGACGGCAACTACTACCAGACCGGCCAGCAGAACACCTACTTCTCGTTCCGCGATCCGTTCGTGTTCACCGATCCCGCTCATCCGGGCAAGACCTACATGGTGTTCGAAGGCAACACCGGCGGCCCGCGCGGCGCACGCACCTGCACCGAGGCCGATCTCGGCTACGCGCCGAACGATCCGAACCGGGAAGATCTCAACGCGGTGATGAATTCGGGCGCAGTGTATCAAAAGGCCAACGTCGGCCTTGCGGTCGCGACGAATCCGCAGCTGACCCAATGGAAGTTCCTGCCGCCGATCCTGTCGGCGAACTGCGTCGACGACCAGACCGAGCGTCCGCAGATCTATCTGAAGGACGGCAAGTACTACCTGTTCACGATCAGCCACCGCACGACGATGGCGGCCGGCGTCGACGGCCCGGACGGCGTATACGGCTTCGTCGGCAACGGCATCCGCAGCGACTTCCTGCCGCTGAACGGCGGCAGCGGCCTCGTGCTCGGCAACCCGACCGACTTCTCCGCACCGGCCGGCGCACCGTATTCGCAGGACCCGAACCAGAACCCGCGCGAATTCCAGTCGTATTCGCACTACGTGATGCCGGGCGGGCTCGTCGAGTCGTTCATCGATGCGATCGGCCCGCGCCGCGGCGGCACGCTCGCGCCGACGGTGAAGGTCAACATCAACGGCACGTCGACGGCGGTCGACCGCACGTATGGGCGCGGCGGCCTGGGCGGCTACGGCGACATCCCGGCGAACCTGCCGGCGACGGGGGCCGGCCACGACGACGGCCCGGGCACCCGCCCGTAACGGCGGCAATCAGGATAACCAACGATAACGATCGTCTCTGAAGGCACGAGGTTCGGGAGGCGCGTATCGCGCGTGTCGCGTGTGCGCCTCCTCTTTTTATTTCGACTTTTCTTTCGACCATCGCGCATGCCGCCGTTGCAGCCGGCCTGCGCCCTCCTTTCCCGCTTCGCCCGACGAAGCGCCCGGCCCCGCATGAAATCGACGTCTTTCCGCTGTTCCGTCCGCCTCGTCCGGCTGCTGCTCGTCTGCATGGCCTGCACGCAGGCCGCCGCCGCGCCATGCCACACGCCGGCCGAAAACGGCACGCCGCAATGGCGGCCTGCCCTCCACTACACGCCGCAGCGCAACTGGATGAACGACCCGAACGGGCTCGTCTACGAGAACGGCCGCTATCACCTGTTCTATCAGTACAACCCGCTCGGCAACGACTGGGGCAACATGTCGTGGGGCCACGCGATCAGCACCGATCTCGTCCACTGGCGCGAGCAGCCGGTCGCGATGCGCGCGAACGCCACCGAGGAAATCTTCTCCGGCTCGATCGTCGCCGATACCCTGAACACGTCCGGCCTCGGCAAACCGGGCCACACGCCGCTCGTCGCGCTCTATACGAGCGTCTACAAGCCCGGCTCGGGCCACGCACCCGGCATACAGGCCCAGTCGCTCGCGTACAGCCTCGATCGGGGCACGACCTGGCAACCGTATGCGCACAACCCGGTGCTGACGCTCGACCCGGAATCGAAGCAATTTCGCGACCCGAAAGTGTCGTGGTATGCGCCGGGCGGCTACTGGTTGATGACGACGGTCGTCGCCGATGCGCAGGTCGTGAAGCTCTATCGTTCCGACGACCTGATCCACTGGTCGTTCCTGAGCGATTTCACGCTGCCGGACGTGCCGCACGCGGGCGCGCTGTGGGAAATGCCCGATCTCGTCCCGCTGCCGCTCGACGGCGATCCCCGCCGCATCAAGTGGGTGATGATCGTCAACGTGAATCCGTGGTCGATCGCCGGCGGTTCCGGCGCGATGTATTTCGTCGGCGACTTCGACGGCCGCACGTTCGTGCCCGACCGCGTCGCGCCGGGCGGCTCGGATCCCGCGCAATTCCGCTGGGTCGATCACGGCGCCGATTTTTATGCGGCCGGCACGTTCTCCGGCGCGCCCGGCGCCCGACCGGTCGCGATCGCATGGATGAGCAACTGGGATTACGCGGCAAAGGCGCCGACCGCCCCATGGCGCGGCGCGACCACGCTGCCGCGCGAACTGTCGCTGAAGACGATCGACGGCGAGCCGAGACTCGTCGTCGCGCCCGCCGCCGCCTTCGACGCATGGGCCGACGGCCGGCCCGCCGTGCATGAAGGCGACGTCACGGTCGACTCCGCTACCCGGGTGCTGTCGGCCGCCACGCGCGGCGTCGTCCAGCGCATCACGGTGACGATCTCGCCGCAGCGTGCCGCGCGTGCGGGGCTGATCGTCCGGCGCTCGGGCGACGGCTCGATCGGCACCCGGATCGTGTACGACACCGCGAAACGCACGCTGACGCTCGACCGCTCGCAATCCGGCGAAGCGAATTTCGCCGGCACGTTCAGCCGCGAGCACATCGTCGATCTGCCGCTCGAACACGGGCAGTTGCGGCTCGAAATCGTCGTCGATCGCGGGTCGGTCGAGGTCTTCGCGAACGGCGGCCGCGTGGCGCTGACGGACCTGATCTTTCCGCCGCTCGATGCGGATCGCGTGGCCGTGTTTGCCGAGCAAGGCCGCGCGACGTTCGCGGGGTTGACGGTGACGCAACTGGAAACCGGTGACGCCGCGCGCGGCGCGTGTGCATCCCGCTAGCGCATGTGACGGGGGCCGCTCGCCCGGCACCGTATCGGCCGGTTGCGGTCCCGCCCGCGTCGCCCCTCAGAGCAAGCCCATCCCGCCCGACGCGATGATTTCCGCGCCGACGATGAACGCGGATTCCGGCGCGCTCAGGTGCAGCACCGTCGACGCGATTTCGTCCGGCGTGCCGAACCGGCCGATCGGCACGAGGCCCTTGATCTTGTCGGCCGTCTCGTCGAGCGTCGCCGCATCGAGCCCGAGCTTGCCGTACAGCGGCGTCTGCACCGGCCCCGGGCTGACCACGTTCACGCGCACGCCATGCGGCAGCAGTTTCCCGTCGCGGGAATGCGCGGCCCGGCCGTCGTCGCGCGAAGCCGCTCGCCCCCTTTAACCGCCGCTGACGCGGGCGACTTCCGGTATGCTGATTCACGCGAAACGACTCGAATCGAGGTAACCACTGCGATGGACATCGCGATCCGCATCGAAGGCCGTCACGACCTGACGGGGCAAATCTTCCGGCAACTGCGCACCGCGATCGTCGACGGGCGTCTCGAAGGCGGCGCGCGGCTGCCGTCGACGCGCGACCTCGCGAAACAGCTCGGCGTGTCGCGCAAGACGACGCTCGACGCATTCGAGCGCCTCGTCGCCGAGGGCTACCTGACCACCCGCGCCGGCGACGGCACGTTCGTCGCCGACGGCCTGGCGCGCGTGCCGCACGCCGCGGCGACGTCGGCGCCGTCGATCGTCGACGAGACGCCGCGCATCGACGCGGTCGATGCGCGTGCGCTGTGGAACGACCTGCCCGATGCGCTCGCGATGCCCGCGCCGCAGGATTCGCCCGGCTTCGACTTTCGCGGCGGCGTGACCGACAAGACGCTGTTCCCGTTCGACGCATGGCGGCGCTGCCTGCATCACGCGCTGCGCCAGCAGGCGCGCGGCCCCGGCCAGTATCACGACCCGGCCGGCGACCCGCAGTTGCGCGGCGCGATCGCGCGCTACGTCGCATTCAGCCGTGCGGTCGCCTGCAGTTGGGACGACGTGCTCGTCACGCAGGGCGCGCAACAGGCGCTCGACCTGCTCGCGCGCGTCGTCGTGCGGCCGGGCGACGTCGTCGCGGTCGAGGATCCCGGCTATCCGCCGGCGCGCGCCGCGTTCGCGTCGCTCGGCGCGACGGTGATCGGCGTGCCGGTCGATGCGCAGGGCCTCGTCACGGAGCGGCTGCCGGACGACGCGCGGCTCGTCTACGTGACGCCGTCGCACCAGTTCCCGCTCGGCATGCCGATGACGCTCGATCGCCGCGTCGCGCTGCTCGAATGGGCGCAGCGCCGCCGCGCGGTGATCATCGAGGACGACTACGACGGCGAATTCCGCTTCGAAGGGCGGCCGGTCGAATCGCTGAAGAGCCTCGACCGCACGGGCCTTGTCGCGTACGTCGGCACGTTCTCGAAGACGATCTTTCCGGAGTTGCGGATCGGCTACGCGATTCCGCCGCGCGCGCTGCGCGGCGCGCTCGCCAAGGCCAAGCAGATCGTCGACTGGCACACGTGCACGCTGACGCAGGCGGCGCTCGCGCGCTTCATGCTCGAAGGCGATTTCGCACGGCACCTGAAACGCGTGCAGAAGCACTACGACGCGCGTCGCAAGATGCTGATCGCACACCTGCGCGGCGGACTCGCGCCGTGGTTCGACGCGATCGTGCCGACCGCCGGCATCCACCTCGCCGCGCACCTGAAGCCGGGGCTCGACGAAGCGTCGCTGGTCCGCGCGGCGCGGACGCAGGACCTCGGGCTGTACGGAATCTCGGCGTTCCACGTGGGCGTGCCGGTGCGCCCGGGGCTGCTGTTCGGCTACGGCGGAATCGACGCGCCGCGCATCGACACGGCGCTCGCGAAGCTGGCCGGTTTGCTGGACGCCGGCCTCGCGGGCGGGCCGCCACCGGTTACCTGAATTTTCAAGAAATTGGCTATTCAGGCAGGCCAGTACGCGTCTTAAAGTAGGTCCTGTCGCGCCACCCCGGCGCTACCCAACCGGAAAGGACCTGCCATGCAACCGCGCCTGAACTTCTATGCCGCCAGCCCGAATGCCATCAAGGTGATGCGCAACGCCGAGGAATTCCTTGCGAAAAGCTCGATCGAGAAACCGCTCGCCGAGCTCGTCCGCCTGCGCGCGTCGCAGATCAACGGCTGCGCGTTCTGCGTCGACATGCATACGACCGACGCGCGCAAGGGCGGCGAAACCGATCGCCGTCTCGCGACCGTCGTCACGTGGCGCGAAACGCCGTTCTTCACCGAGCGCGAACGCGCGGCGCTGGAATGGACCGAGGCGCTGACGCTCGTGGCCAGCAACCATGTGCCCGACGCCGTCTGGGAAGCCGTGAAGCCGCACTTCACCGACGAGGAGCTGTTCGACCTGTCGATGCTGATCGCGACGATCAACTCGTGGAACCGCTTCGCGATCGCGTTCCGCAAGATGCCCGAGTAAGGAGGCGACGATGATCCGTTCCCCGCTCCATTGCGTCGCGCTGTGCGCCGGGCTCGTGCTCGCCGCGGCACTGCCAACCGCCGCCCGCGCGCACGACGCCGACGACGGCGTGCACGCAGTCATGCAGCAGGCCGTGCCCGAAGCGCCCGGCAAGCGCGTCGTCGTCGCGACGGTCGACTATGCGCCCGGCCAGGCTTCCGAAGCGCATCGGCATCTCGGCTCGGTGTTCGCCGTCGTGTCGAAAGGCGAAGTGCTGTCGCAGGTGAACGGCGGCCCGCTGCAACGCTATCGCGCCGGCGAAGGCTGGTACGAGCCGCCCGGCTCGCGACATCAGGTGTCGCGCAATGCGAGCGCGACCGAGCCCGCGCAACTCGTCGTGTTCGGGCTGACGGGCGAGCATCAGCCGCTGAAGTCGCCGATCGATCAGTGATCCTGCGGATCGGGCGACGCTCGCGACGTAAACGAAAAAACCGGCTCGAAAGCCGGTTTTTTCATCCCGCATGCCGTGAGCGGCGCTCGCGCGCCGCGCGGCATCAGAAGCGGTGGATCAGGCCGACACCGACGCCGATCTGGTTCTGCTTCGAACCTGCGCCCACGCCGTCACCGATCGACGTGGTCGCCGAGATGATTGCGTTGCCCTTGGTGTTCAGCGTGTTGCCGCTCGCGTGCTGGTAAGCCTCAACCGCGTACAGGCCCGTGCGCTTCGACAGGCTGTAGTACTGCGACAGCGTGACCTGGTGGTACTTGGCCGCGCTGGTGATGCCGTTCGACTGCGTGGCGGCCGTGTACGAGTAGCCTGCCGCGAAGTCCCACTGAGCTGCTGCCTTCCAGTGCAGCACGGCGCCAGCCGTGTTGAAGATGGCCTTGTTCCGGAAGAACGAACCCGTGCCCGGCGTGTACTGGACGTTCGAGTACGACGCCGAAATGTCCCATGCCGGCGTGAACTGATAGCCCGCCGTCACGGCGATCCGCTGCTGCGACTGCGCGGTCGCGTAGCCGTTGTTGATCGACGAAACTGCCGGCTGGTTGCCGTCGCCCGTTGCCGTCAGGCCGTTCTGGACCGTCGAATTCGCGCCCCACACGCCGCCGCCGAGCGTCGAGTTGTTGACCTTCTGGTAGCCGACCGCAATGCCTGCCGGGCCGTTCAGGTACTGGATCGCCGCGCTCCACGTCGAGCCGCGGTTCGTCGCGCCTGCAACGCCGCCGAACGAGTACGAACCGCCGACCGTGAAGCCGTAGAACTTCGGCGACATGTAGACGAGCGAGTTGTTCGCGCGGTAGCTGGTATCCAGCGAGTCGATATCGCCCGGGTGCGCGCCGTAGTAACCGGTCAGCCAGGTCGTCGGGCTGTACGGCGACAGCAGCGTGTAGTACGCGGTGTACTGGCGGCCGGCCGTCAGCGTACCGTACGTGGTGTTGGTCAGACCAACCCATGCCTGACGCGTGAAGATGCCGTTGGTCCACTGCGACGAGCCGTTAGCCGTGTTGACGCCGGCTTCCAACTGGAAAATCGCCTTCGTGCCGCCGCCGAGATCTTCGCTGCCCTTCAGGCCGAAGCGGCTGCCTGCCCACACGCCGGTGGACATCTGCACCTTCGAGTGACCACCCGAGGTTGCACCGACTGCCGACGAGTTGTTCTGCCAAGCCAGACCGTTGTCGACGATACCGTACAGGGTCACGCTGCTCTGGGCGTGGGCGGCGGTAGCGGCTGCGAGACCGACTGCCGTCATGGCGAAAGCGACGCGCTTTTTCATTGATTCTCCGTCCTCAAAGAATGATTTCTTTTCTGGTGTGGTTTTATGACTGACACATGTGCGAGTACATGCCGACGCGATTCTGACGGATTACCAATTGTTTCCCAACATGTGCAGTCGGTCATCGTATGATCGACGCAACGCGCGGGTTCACCAAACGGTTACATGACAGCCCGAAACACTTGTGCGGCGGGCGTTTCCGGCATTTGCCGGTGAAAACCCTAGCTTTACATTTTTACGGGTGCCACGCGACCGTCCGATGTCGTCAGACGCCTTCGGCAATGAAACGTCTTACAAATGCGCGATCGAAGCTGACGCCGCGATTCACGCCGCCGCGCAGGATCGCCGACGTTCATGACAGCCGCATTTCGAAACACGAAATCATGAAAACGTTTTTGTCGGCGTGCCGGTGACGGCACGAGAACGGCCCGTCGAATGCGGGCCGGGAGGGGATGCCGGCGCCTGCCGCGCCGGCGATCTTCAGTGCTGCGTCGCGGGGTGCGCGAGCCGCGCGCTCACGGCATCGACGAGCGCGTTCAGGCGCGCGCGGATCGCCGAGTTCGAACCGACCAACGCAAGCGACGCCGCCATGATCCGGTAGATGCGCTTTCTCGGCACCTTGGCCGGCTTCGCCGGGTCGAGCCACGCAGCGTGGCCGGCCAGCAGTTCGAGCGTTTCGAGGCCGATCATGATCGGCCACAGGCAGGCGAGCCGCAGCCGCACGAAACGGCGTGGGATCGCGAGCGTATACAGGCATGCGTCGCGATACTGGTCGAGCGCGACGCGCAGCAGGTCGACCAGCACGCCGCGCGCGCGCGCCGAAGCCTCCGGCTGCATCAGGTCGGCCACGACGAGCCCGTGCGCGCGCAGCACGTCGTCGGGCAGGTAGCAGCGGCCGATGCGCAGATCCTTCGCGCAGTCGCGCAGGATGTTGGTCATCTGCAGCGCCTTGCCGAAACGGATGCCCTTCTCGCGCATGTCCGGCAGATCCCAGCCGCGCGCGGCGCGCGTGTGCGCGTCCGTCATGTCGGTCCAGAACTCGCCGACGCAGCCCGCGACGAGGTACGTGTAGCGATCGAGCGCATCGCGCGTCGGCAGCGATGCGACCTGCCCCGACTGCTCGTCCGGAAACGTGCGCAGGTCGAATTCCATCCCCGCGGTGAGCGTCGCGACGACCTTGCGGATCGACGCGCGATCGGCCTCCGGCTGCGCGCGCAGCAGCGCGAGCATCGGCTCCATCGAGCCGAGCAGCAGGTGTTCGTGCGAATCGGCCTGCATCCGCGTCACGTCCTCGAGCGAACGCGACAGCGCCGCGCCGTCGCCGAGCCGCTCGACGTCGTCGCGCAGGTCGGTCAGCAGCGCCGCACGGCGGTCGGGCGCGACGAGCGCCGTGTCGGCGATCGTGTCGGCCGCGCGCGCAAGCAAATACGCGAGGCCGACCGGGTCGCGCATGCCGTCGGGCAGCACGCGCAGCGTCAGGTAGAAGGAGCGGGAAACGTTCTTCAGCAGCTCGCCGAGGAGATAGGCGGGATCGGTATGGGTCGTCATGGGTCGGGAAAAATCGGCCGGCGCGGGCCCCGGACGCACACGGGCGCCGGGCGCCCGCGCCGGCCCGCGAGTCGCCGCATCGCCGCGCCCGGCGGCGGCGGCCCCGGTGCGGCGATGCAAAATTCCCGCAAGTTTAGTGCATCCGGCGCGCGGGCAGCCTGCGACGGGCGGATGCCGCGCGGGCACGCTCGCCGCCCTCAAAAACAAACGGAAAGGCACAAGTAATACATATGTAATCATTCGGTGCGACGATCGCGCTCCGTTCGATCCCGTTCAGCCCGGCGCGCTGCCAGGCCGCCGGCGCGAGCGCCCTTTTCCGACTCCGTTTCGAAGGTTCATCGACATGCTCCTCAAGCGCCCGACCTCCCTGCGCTACGTCCCGTTCGCCTGTGCCGCCGCGTTCCTGCTCGCCGCGTGCGGCGGCGACGACGATCTGACGCGCGATCCCACGCAGCCGATTTCCGCGAAGGTCCAGGTGGTCGGCCATCGCGGCGCGAGCGCGCTGCGCCCCGAACACACGCTCGCGTCGTACCGCAAGGCGATCGAGGACGGCGCGGACATCATCGAGCCCGACCTCGTGGCGACGCGCGACGGCGTGCTGGTCGCGCGCCACGAGAACGAGATCTCGGGCACGACGAACGTGTCGACGCTGCCGCAGTTCGCGAGCCGCAAGGCGACCAAGACGATCGACGGCGTGCAGTTGACCGGCTGGTTCACCGAGGATTTCACGCTCGCCGAGCTGAAGACGCTGCGGGCGCGCGAGCGCATTCCGCAGGTGCGCCCCGCCAACACCGCGTACAACGACCAGTTCGAGATCCCGACCTTCGACGAGATCGTCGCGCTCGCGAAACAGATGTCCGCACAGACCGGCCGCACGATCCACCTGTATCCGGAAACCAAGCATCCGACCTACTTCCAGTCGATCGACTTGCCGCTCGAGGACCGCCTCGTCGACGCACTGCTGAAGGATCCGTACACGTCGCGCACGGCGACCGTCTATATCCAGTCGTTCGAAGTCGCGAACCTGAAGATGATCCGCAACCGGATCAAGTCGAGCCAGCCGAACTGGAAGCTCGTGCAGTTGATGGACGAAGCCGGTCAGCGCCCGTACGACTTCGTGAAGGCGAACGACAAGCGCACCTACGGCGACCTGTCGACGCGCGACGGCATGCGCGAAATCGCGACCTATGCGAACGGCGTCGGGCCGTACAAGACGTCGATCATCGCGGTCGCCGCGGACGGCACGCTGCAGCAGCCGACGCCGTACGTGCGCTACGCGCACGAGGCCGGCCTCGTCGTGCATCCGTACACGTTCCGCCCGGAGAACAACTTCCTGCCCGCGTCGCTGAAGGACGGCGGCACGCCGGCCACGCGCAACACGGCCGGCTCGGTGCGCGAGATCCAGGCGTACCTGCGCGCGGGCATCGACGGCTTCTTCACCGACGATCCGGCCGTCGGCCGCACGGCCGTCGATACGTTCGCGCGCTGATACGAAGCGCCCACCCGCATCGCGACCGGGCGCCGCGCACGACGCGCCGCGCCCGGTTGCGCCGCGTCGCTCAGATCACGTTGAAGTGGTGCGTGCCGTCCCGCTTCAACTGGTCGACCAGCCCGTATTCCCAGTCGAGATACGCCTGCATCGCCGCCGCCGCGTTGTCGGTGCCTTCGTACGGGCGCCGGTAGCGGTCGACGCGCGGCGACGCGAGATGGGTCTCGCCGCTCTCCAGCGGCAGCCCGGCGTCGATCCATGCGGCCGTGCCGCCGGTCAGCACCCGGATGTCGGCCGACGCCGGCAGCAGCGCGCGGGCGTCGTGCGCCGCGAACCGCGCCAGCAGACTCGATCCGCACGTGAACACGTAACGCTTCGCGGGCGGAATCGCCGCCAGCGCGTCGCGCAACTGCGCGCGCACGGCGAACCACGCGCCCGGAATATGACGCTTCACGTAGTTCGCGCTGGCCGTCACGTCGACGATCGCGAGTTCGCCCGGCGCGGCCTCCTTCAGCCAGCCCGCGAGCGTCGCGGGCGACACGTCGGTCGCGGGCGGCGGCGCCGGCACGTCGCGCGGCGGCTGGCCGCGCTCGACGAATGCCGCGGCGCCGGCCGGTTCGACGACGCGCACGTTCCAGCCCATCTGCGCGAGCCACGACGCGGTCATGTCCGCGCGCACGCCGTCGTCGTCGGCCAGCACGATCCGCGCGCCGCGCACGGCCGCGTGATGATCGGTCTCCTGCACGAGCTGGCCGCCCGGCGTGCTCAGGAAGCCCGGCAGGTGGCCGGCTTCGTATTCCTCCGGCGTGCGCACGTCGAAGCGGTACAGCGTGCGGCCCGGTTCGTCGAGCGCCGCGACGTCGGCCAGCGCGATGCGCGGCACGCCGGCGCGCTCGGCCACCGCGCGGGCGGCCCGACGCGCTTCGGCGCGCTGCGTCGCGTCGATCTCGTCCGGAAAACGGCGCGCCGCACCGTGCTCGAGCGTCTGGCCGGCCAGCGTCCAGCCGATCGTGCCGTTGCGCAGCGCGGCGACCGGATTCGGTAGCCCCGCGTTGACGAGCGACTGCGTGCCGATGATGCTGCGCGTGCGGCCCGCGCAGTTGACGATCACCTGCGTCCGCGGGTCGGGCGCGAGCGCGCGCACGCGCAGCACGAGTTCCGCGCCCGGCACGCTCGTCGACGTCGGGATGTTCATCGTCTGGTACTCGTCGAAGCGGCGCGCGTCGACGATCACGACATCGGCTTTCGCGTCGATCAGCGCCTGCACCTCCTGCGCGGACAGCGACGGCGTATGACGCTCGGCCTCGACCCATTCGCCGAACGACTTGCTCGGCACGTTCACGTCGATGAACAGTTCGCCGCCCGCCGCGACCCAGCCCGCGAGGCCGCCGTCGAGCAGCCGCACGTCGGTGTAGCCGAGCCGCGCGAGCGTCGCGGCCGCGCGCGGCGCGAGATCCTCGCCGCCGGCTTCGCCGAACACGACGATCGGCGTGTCGCGGCGGGGAATCCGCGTCCACGCGTCGAGTTCGAGCTTCGACAACGGAAAGTTGGCAGCCCACAGCGGATGGCCCTGTGCGTACGGATCTTCCTCGCGTACGTCGATCAGCGCGATCTCGTCGCGGGCCAGCAGGCGCGCGCGTACGTCCTGGTACGACGCGACGGGAAAGCGGAAGGTGGAATCGGCGGATGGCGTCACGATGTCTCTGTGTCGAATACGTTGAAGTCAGTGAAGAAAGCGGAACGGATCGAGCCTGGCCCTGCCGGCGCGCACCCGCACCGGGCCGCGCGAGCGGGCTTCGCGTCAGGCATTCGAATAGCCCGACACGAACGGCTTCACGGTACCGTCGTCCAGGTACACCGCGCGCTCGACCTTGCCGATGTTCGCGCCGTACACGTGGATGCTGATCGATACGCGGTCGGCGAACGCGTTGGTCACGCGATGTACGTCGCCGATGCGCGGCGACACGGCCTCGACCTCGCCCGGCCGGAGCCGCACGGCGTCGCCCGCGGGCACCGGCTTGCCGGCCGCGTCGAACCGGTACGGCTGCGAGAACTCGCCGCCGCGCAGCATCCCGATCAGCCCCCACACCGTGTGGTCGTGGATCGGCGTCGTCTGGCCGGGCCCCCACACGAAGCTGACGATCGAGAAGCGCTCGTCCGGGTCGAGATGCAGCAAGTACTGCCGGTAGCGCTCGGGATCGGGCTGCGCGAACGCGTCGGGCAACCAGTCGTCGTGTTCGACGAGCGCGGCGAGCAGCGCGCCGCCCTCGTCGAGTATGCGCGCCTCGTCCGCGCCGGACGCGAGCAGCGCATCCAGACCCTCGACGAACGGACGCAGCGGCGTCTGCTGCAACGAAAGCGTACTCATCGGCCGTCTCCTCGAATATGATGCCGAATATGATGGATCGTCATGATGCACCGGAAAGACCATGCAGAACAAACATGAAAATTAGCGATATCGACGCTTTTGCAGCGGTCGTCCGCTGCCAGACCCTGAGCCAGGCCGCGGCCGAGCTCGGGATGACGCAGCCCGCGATCACGCGGCGCGTCCAGAATCTCGAGGAAGCGCTCGGCGTGACGCTGCTCGACCGCAACACGAAGCCGCCGCGCCCGACCGACATCGGCCGGCAGGTGTTCGAGCAATGTCGCGCGATCCTGCGCGAGGTCGACGCGCTGCGCGAACTGACGGCAGGCGAGCAGCCGCCCGCAGGCGAATTCCGGATCGGGCTCACGCAAGGGCTGGGCGAGCTGATGCTGCCGGCGCTCATCGCGGACCTCGCCGCGCAGTGGCCCGCACTCGCGACGCACGTCACGACCGCATGGGGCGGCCAGCTCGTCGAACGCATCGCGCGCCGCGAACTCGATGCGGCGCTGGTCTTCCTCGCGCGCGAAATGGTGCTGCCGGCGCAGGCCGAAGGCGTTCGGTTGCTGGCGACGCGGCTCGTCGCGGTCGGCCGCAAGGGCGACTGGCCGCGCCGCAGCTATCGGCTCGCCGATTGCCACGCGCGCGGCTGGGTGCTCAATCCGGACGGCTGCGGCTTTCGTGCGGGCTTGCGGCGTGCGCTCGACGCGCAAGGCCTGCCGATGCCGGTCACGCTCGATGCGTACGGCCGCGATCTGCAACTGCAAAGCGTTGCAAACGGCGTCGGCCTCGGATTGATGCCGCTGCCGCTCGTCGAACGCAGCCCGTTGCGCGACGCGCTCGACATCGTGCCGCTCGCCGATTTCAAGCCGCAGATCGACCTGTGGCTGCTGCGCCGGCACGATGCGGCCCGCTTCGATGCGCCGCTCGCGGCCGTCGCCGCGCATGCGCGCACGGCATTCGCGCTGCCCGAGCAATCGCACGACAAGGCCGCGTGACGCGGCCGCGCGGCGCCCGCGTCGCGTCGCGCCGTCGCCCCGCGCGGCAACCCGCACCGGCTCACGCATCATGTCGGCCGCGTTCGCCCCCGTTGCGTGACGTGGCGTCCGCGTCCGCGTTCGCTCCCCCGCGCGTCGCCGCATCGAGCACCGCCCGCCCCGCCGCCACCGCGATCGCATCGTCCTGCGGCGTATGCACGCGACTGCACAGCACGTCGCGATAGTGGCGTTCGAGCGGATTGCCGCGGCTCAGCCCGTGATTGCCCGACAGCTTCAGCGCCTGCTCGACCGTCCGGATCGCCTGCTCGGTCACGGTGCGCTTGACGAGGCCGCTGGTCGTCGCCGAAGGCGCGTTGCCCGCATCGGTACGCGCGATGTGATCGTCGAGCAGCACGCGATTCGTGTGCAGCCAGCCCTCGATTTCGCCGACCGCTTCCTGTACGCGCGGCAGCGTCGCGAGCGGTGCGCCGAGCCCGCTCGGGGCGCGCGTCGTCGCGAATTCGACCAGCCAGTCGCGCGACGCGCGCGCCACCGCGTCGTACAGGCTGCCGAGCAGCGCGACCATCCACGCCTGCTGGTCCGCCTGCGCGTCGGCGTCCGCGTGGGTGGCAGCCGACACGGCCCATGCGTCCGGCGCGCGCACGTCGACCGCGTGATCGGCCGGCAGCGGCACGTCGTCGAATACGACTTCATGGCTTCCGGATGCGCGCAGGCCGAGGTGATTCCAGCTTTCGATCACGCGGATGCGATCGCCGTCGGTATCGCGGTCGCGCGGCACGAGAAACACGCCGACGCGCGGTGCCGGTTCGTCGGTGCGCGCCCACACGGCCAGCCAGCGCAGCGCCGGAATCCCGGTGCTGTAGAGCTTGTGGCCCGACAGCCGCCAGCCGTCGGCAACGCGGCGCGCAACGGTCGCCGGCAGCCCGCCGCGCGACGGCGAACCGAGCGCGGGCTCGACGCGCAACGCATTGATCAACGCACCGTGCTCGACCGCGCTGTCGAACACCGCGCGCCGCACCTGGGCCGGCCAGCGGTTGTCGGCGCGGCCGAGCGCGCGATGCTGCAGATACGTCATCGTCAGCACCAGCGCGGTCGCCGGATCGGCCCGCGCGACGGCGGCGACGATCCGGCTCGCCCGCGCAAGCGTCGCCCCGGCGCCGCCATGCTCGCGCGGCACGACCTGCGCGATCAGCCCGGCACGATGCAGCCGCGCGAAATTCTCGTGCGGAAAGCGGCCTTCGACGTCGTTGCGGGCCGCATCGGCGGCGAGTTCGGGGGTGAGGCGCTCGAGCAGCGCGGCAACGCGCGCGTCGCTCGTCTCGTCGGCGGCTTCGGCGGCGGCAAGCAGGACGTGCAGTGCAGGCTGCCGTGACGGCGAGGAAGCGGCAAGGCTGGCGGACATCGAAACGGATTCCCTGGGTAGTTCGAACACGGCGGCGTAAAACGACAGCGGCGGCAAAGCCTGCGCCAACGCGCGCCCCATCATTCGCGAGCCCACAGCGTATGCGCAACGCATGCGGCCCCAAACCATGCAAATCTGATATTCAAATCGGGATTGATTATTTCCATTCCGCATGATCCCGGCGTTAACCTGCGCTCCATTCCTGCCCGGCCGCGCGCCGGGAACGTCCCTGCACCGGAGACCCAGATGAGCGTCGAATTCATCGGCATGATCCAGAGCCAGAAGCAGTCGGAAATCCACCCGGCGTCCGGCCCGGCGGTCGATCCCGACTATGTGCGCGACTTTGCCCGCGCCCACGAAACGGCCGGCTTCGACCGGATTCTCGTGCCGCACCATTCGACCGGCCCGTCGGCGACGCTGACGATCGCGTTCGCGGCGGCCGCGACCGAGCGCATTCATTTCATGCTCGCGCATCGCCCGGGCTTCACCGCGCCGACGCTCGCCGCGCGGCAGATCGCGACGCTCGACCAGTTCAGCCGCGGCCGGCTCGCCGTGCACTTCATCTCCGGCGGCTCGGACAGCGAGCAGCAGCGCGACGGCGATTTCCTCGATCACGACGCGCGCTACGCACGCACCGACGAATACCTCGGCATCCTGCGGCGGATCTGGACGGAAACGCAGCCGTTCGATCACGACGGCGCGCATTACCGCTTCAAGCAGGGATTTTCGGAAGTGAAGCCGTTCCAGCAGCCGCACGTGCCGATCTATTTCGGCGGCGCGTCGGAAGCCGCGCTCGCGGTGGCCGGCAAGCACGCGGACGTCTATGCGCTGTGGGGCGAATCGCTCGACCAGGTGCGCGACCTGACGACGCGCGTGCGTGCCGAAGCCGCGAAGCACGGCCGCCAGGTGCGCTTCTCCGTGTCGTTCCGGCCGATCCTCGCGGCGACCGAGGACGAAGCGTGGGCGCGTGCGCACCGCATCCTCGACGAAACGCGCCGGCTGCGCGAAGCGGCCGGCCTCGGCGCCGGCGGCCCGCAGCAGAGCGAAGGCGCGCGCCGCCTGCTCGCCGCGGCCGAGCGCGGCTCGCGCGTCGACAAGCGGCTGTGGACCGAGATCGCGAAGCTTACCGGCGCGCGCTCGAATTCGACGGCGCTCGTCGGCACGCCCGAACAGGTCGCCGACGCGCTGCTCGACTACTACGACCTCGGCGTGACGACCTTCCTGATCCGCGGCTTCGATCCGCTGGACGATGCGATCGACTACGGCCGCGAACTGATTCCGCGCGTGCGCAGCGCCGTCGCCACCCGCGACGCGGCGCGCCGTGCCGCCTGAGACGGAGCGATACGCGATCATGTCCGCCGTCCTTTCCTCGCCCGAGCGCACCGCATCGGGCCTCGTGCTCGCCGACACCCCGCGCCAGCATTTCTGGTTCGATCCGCCCGCGCCGCGCATCGACGTGGCCGCCGAGCGCCGCCACCGGCAGGAGCGGCTCGCGGCCGCGTTCCGCCTGTTCGCGCGCTTCGGCTTCGCGTCGGGCCTCGCCGGCCACATCACCGCGCGCGATCCGGAGTTGCCCGATCATTTCTGGGTGAACCCGCTCGGCGTGCATTTCTCGCAGATCAAGGTGTCCGACCTGCTGCTCGTCAACGCGCGCGGCGAAACCGCGATCGGCAAGCGGCCGCTGAACAAGGCCGCATTCGCGATCCATGCGGCGATCCACGAAGCCCATCCGCACGTCGTCGCCGCCGCGCACACGCACTCGACGTACGGCAAGGCGTGGTCGACGCTCGGCCGCCCGCTCGATCCGCTCACGCAGGACGCCTGCGTGTTCTACGAAGACCACGCGCTGTTCGACGACTTCACGGGGATGGTCGTCGACACCAGCGAAGGCGCACGGATCGCCGATGCACTCGCGAAGCCGGACGGCACCACGCACAAGGGCGTGATCCTGAAGAACCACGGCATCCTGACGGCCGGCCCGACGGTCGAGGCCGCCGCATGGTGGTACATCGCGCTCGACAACGCCGCGCACACGCAGTTGCTGGCTGAAGCGGCCGGCACGCCGCAGCCGATCGATCACGAAACCGCGCGCCACACGCACGGCCAGATCGGTGGCCCCGACGGCGCGCTGCATGCGTTCGACAGCCTGTTCGCACGCGTCGTCGCCGACGAACCCGACCTGCTCGACTGACCCGTTCTCGCGCCACACCGGAGACCAGACCATGACCGAAACCACCGCACCCATACCCGCCGACGCGCACGACGACCAACGCCGCCGGCTGCTGCGCGCGGCCGGCGCCGCCGCGCTCGCCGTGCCGGCGATCACGCTCGGCCGCAAGGCCTGGTCCGCGCCGCCGCTGAAGAAACTCACGTTCGCGTGGAACCAGAACGCGTTCTGCCTGACGCCGATCGTCGTCGCGCAGGAGCGCGGCTTCTTCGAGAAAAACGGGCTGAAAGTCGAGCTGATCAACTACAGCGGCTCGACCGACCAGTTGCTCGAATCGATCGCAACCGGCAAGGCCGATGCGGCGGTCGGGATGATCCACCGCTGGCTGAAGCCGCTCGAAGCCGGCTTCGACGTGAAGATCATCGGCAGCTCGCACGGCGGCTGCGTGCGGCTGCTCGGCGCGAAGGCGGCCGGCGTCACGACGTTGCAGGCGCTCAAGGGCAAGACGGTCGGCGTCAGCGATCTCGCCGCGCCCGGCAAGCACTTCTTCTCGATCCTGCTCGCGAAGAACGGCATCGATCCCGAACGCGACGTCACGTGGCGGCAGTATCCGGCCGACCTGCTCGGCGTCGCGGTCGACAAGGGCGAAATCCATGCGATCGCCGACGGCGACCCGAATCTCTACCTGCTCGAAAAGCGCAGCAACGGCGCGTATACCGAACTCGCGACCAACCTGTCCGGCGAATACGCGCGCAAGGTGTGCTGCGTGATCGGCGCGCGCGGCGACCTCGTACGCAACGACCGGCCGTCGGCCGCCGCGCTCGCGCGCTCGATCGTGCAGGCCACCGAATACACGCACGACAACCCGAACGAGGCCGCGAAGGTGTTCGCGAAGTATTCGCCGAAGATCAGCCCCGAGGATCTGCGCAAGCTGTACGCGACGCTCACCTACACGCATCACCCGACCAACGTCGACCTGCAGCAGGAAATCGCGTTCTATGCGGACGATTTCCGCCGCATCAGCGTATTGAAGAAGAGCACGGACCCGCAGCGCTTCGCGCAGCAGGTCTATGCCAACGTACTGGGGTAGCGCGATGTCGACGATCGAACATGCTTCCGCCGCATCGGCATCGGCCGGCGGCGCCGCCCACGCCGACGCTACCGCGCGCGCGGCCTGCACGGCCTGCACGGCCTGCGACGCCGCGCTGACCGCCGACGCCCGGCGCGAACGCATCTGGCCGACCGGGATCGCCGCCGCGCTCGCGTGGACCGCGCTCGGCGCGCTCACGCAACTGTGGCCGAACCGGATCGTCGGCTTCAGCGACTGGGCGTACACCGACACGTTCGGCACGGCCGCGTGGACGATCGCCGCGCTGCTGCTCGCCGCCGCGACGCTCGGTCATCTCGTGGCCGCGACCCGCACGCGGCTCGCGCGGGTGCGACCGGCCGGCCCGTGGCTCGTCGCACTGCCGCTCGTGCTCGCCGCGTGGGAAATCGTCACCGCGAAAACCGGCTGGCTGCCGACGCCGTTCTTCGCGCCGCCGCAGGCACTGATCGAGGTCTACGTCGACGACTGGCCGCGCCTCGCCGGCAGCGCCGGTAACACGCTGAAGCTGCTCGCGCTCGGCTTCGCGTACGGCGTCACGGTAGGTTTCGCGGTGGGCGTGTCGATCGGCTGGTCGCGCCGGATCGGCTACTGGGTGCATCCGGTGCTGCGCGTGCTCGGCCCGGTGCCGGCCACCGCGCTGCTGCCGCTCACGTTCTACTTCTTTCCGTCGAGCTATTCGGCCGCCGCGTTCCTGATCGCGCTGTCGACGGGCTTCCCGGTCGCCGTCCTCACGTGGTCGGGCGTCGCGAGCGTCAACCGTCAGTACTACGACGTTGCGCGCACGCTCGGTGCGAACGCGCGCTTCCTCGTGCTGCGCGTCGCGATTCCGGCCGCGCTGCCGCACGTGTTCGTCGGCATTTTCATGGGGCTGAGCGCGTCGTTCACGGTGCTGGTCGTCGCCGAGATGATGGGCGTCAAGTCGGGGCTCGGCTGGTACCTGAGCTGGGCGCAGGGCTGGGCGTCGTACGTGAACATGTATGCGGCGCTGCTCGTGATGGCGCTGCTGTTTTCCGGGTTGATCGCGCTGCTGTTCGCGGTGCGCGACCGTGTGCTCGCGTGGCAGAAAGGAACCGTCAAATGGTAAGCGCCGCCGTACTCGAACCGTCCGCGGCCGCCGCGCCCGCCGTCACGACGCCGCGCGGCGCGCGCATCGACATCCGCCGCGTGAGCCATGCGTTCGACGGCCCCGGCGGCGCGCTGCCGGTGCTCGACGACGTGTCGCTGTCGGTCGCGGCCGGCGAATTCGTCGCCCTGCTCGGCCCGAGCGGCTGCGGGAAATCGACGCTGCTGCGCCTCGTCGCCGGGCTCGACGCCGCGCGGCAAGGCACGATCGCGCAGGACGGCGTGCCGATCGAGCGCCCCGATCCGTCGCGTATCGTCGTGTTCCAGGACCCGACGCTGTACCCGTGGCGGCGCGTGCGCGCGAACGTCGCGCTCGGCCTCGAAGCGCGCGGCGTGGCGCGCACCGCGCAGCATCGCGTCGACGATGCGCTCGCGCGCGTCGGGCTGCAGGACTTCGCGAACGTGTTTCCGCATCAGTTGTCGGGCGGGATGGCGCAGCGCGTCGCGCTCGCGCGCGCGCTCGTCAACGATCCGCGCCTGCTGATTCTCGACGAACCGCTCGGCAAGCTCGATTCGCTGACGCGGCTCACGATGCAGGCCGAGCTGACCGCCCTGTGGCGACGCGACGGCTTCTCCGCGCTGCTCGTCACGCACGACGTGGAAGAAGCGCTGTTCCTCGCGCAGCGCGTAATCGTGTTCGGGCCACGCCCGGCACGGATCGTCGCCGAACTGCGCGTCGACCTGCCCTACCCGCGCCATCGCGGCGACCCGCGCCTCGCCGAATTGCGCCACGACGCGCTGCGGCATCTCGGGCTCGATGCGAGCTGGTAGATGCCCGGCGCCGTTCGACGTTTGGCTGCGGCACGCCGCGGACGCGCGCGATGAACGCGCCGCCGTTCGCCGACTGGGCCATTGCGTTCCTGCAATTGCTGTATCGCGCGCAAATCGCGTTGGCGCGCGTGCTGCACGCGATCGGCCTGACCGGCGACGCCGATGGCCAGGCGGCGTGGCCGTGGGCACACCGCATCGCGCTCGAAACGCTGCGCATCGACGCGGGGCTCACGCGGCAGCTCGCGTTCGCCGGCGGCGCGACGGCGTTGGCCGTCGTGCTCGCCTGCCTCGCGCTGGCTGCGCGCAAGCGGCGTGTCGCGACGGCCATCGCCGCGCTGGCCGTCGCATGGTTCGCGCCGTGGCCGCCCGCTTCGCTGTGGCTCGCGCCTGCCGTGCCGACGAGTTTCCAGCGCGATCCCGCGCCGTTTTCGGTCGCGACCGTGATGCGCGGCGCCCACCTGTATACGCAACATTGCGCGGCCTGCCACGGCGCGGACGGACGTGGCGAAGGGCCGCTCGCGGCCACGCTCGCGCACTGGCCGCCGACCTTCGCCGGCGCGCTGCTCGCGCGTCGGCTCGACGGCGAACTGTTCTGGCGCGTACGCCACGGCACGCAGGACGCGCACGGCGCGTCGACGATGCCCGGCTTCGCGGCCACGCTCGGTCCACAGGACACATGGGCCGTGCTCGCCTACCTGAAAGCGCTGGCAGCCGGTAGCGGCGCGCGGGCGGAAGGCGCGTGGCCGGTGCCCGTCCCGCTGCCGGCACTCGACGTACGGTGCGGCGACGCCGCGCCTCAGGCGCTCGAACGCTGGCGCGACGGCCAGCGCGTGCGCGTCGTCGCGCTCGCAGCAGGCGCGACGCCACCGCCGGAAGACGCGCGCTGGCAGACCTTGCTCGTCGCCGAACCCGGCGCGTCCGTGCCGTCGTCGGTCGACTCGCGTGCGAACTGCGTCGCGACGACAACCGATGCGTGGCTCGCGTTCGCGACGATTGCCGGCGTCCCGCCCGATGCGCTCGGCGGCACGCAACTGCTTGCCGATCGACGCGGCTGGCTGCGGGCGCGTGCGTTGCCCGGCAGCGCCGGCTGGTCGGATGCCGACCTGCTGTGCCGCTCGGATGCGGTGGCCCGACCGGCCGCGCGCGCCACGGGCGGCGACGCACTGACCGCGCTGCTGCTGCGCGTCGACGCGGAACCCGTGCGCGACGTACAGGCCGGGCTTGCGCATTGAACTCACGAATCCTTCCTTCGACAGAAATTCACGATGAATCCGACTCGACGCCACTTCCTCGCCCAGGCGAGCGCCCTTGCCACGATCGCCGCCGCGCCGGCCACCCTGCGCGCGCAATCGGGCGCCCGCCCGCTGCTGCGCGCCGGCGACCAGAAAGGCGGGCTGCGTGCGCTGCTCGAAGCGGCCGGCGAATTGAACGGCCTCGCGTACGACATCGCATGGACCGAATTCCCCGCGGCCGCGCCGCTCGCCGAAGCGCTGAACGCGGCCGCCGTCGACTGCGGGCCGATCGGCGACGCGCCGGTGATCTTCGCGCTCGCATCGGGCGCCCGCATCAAGGTGATCGGCGCGAACCGCTCCGATCCGTACGGCACGGCCGTGCTCGTGCGCCCCGACGCCGCGCTCAAGGGCGCTGCCGACCTGAAGGGCAAGCGGATCGGCACCACGCGCGGCTCGATCGGCCATTTCGTGACGCTGAAGGCGCTCGATGCGGCCGGCCTGCCGCCGGATGCCGTGTCGTTCCGCTTCCTGCCGCCGGCCGACACGATGCTTGCGCTCGCAACCGGTTCGATCGACGCGTGGGCGACCTGGGAGCCCTATACCGCGCTCGCCGAAACGAGCCGCCGCGCGCGTGTGCTGGTCAACGGCCGCGGGCTGTGGTCGGGCCTCAGCTATGTCGCGGCGACCGAAGCGGCGATCGCGTCGAAACGCGACGTGCTGCGCGATTTTCTGCAGCGTGTCGTGCGTGCGCAAGCGTGGTCGTACCGGCATGCGGACGCGTATTCGGCGGCGCTTGCGCGCATCATCGGCATTCCGCCGGCCGCCGCGAAGCTGCAGTTCGAGCGGCGCGGCACGCGCTGGCTGCCGATCGACGCAGCGGTGATCGCCGAACAGCAGCGCACGGCCGACTTCTACCTGAAGGCCGGGCTGCTGCGCCAGCCGCTCGACGTGCGCACGACCTTCGATGCAGGCTTCCCGCTCGCCTGACGGGCGCGTGGCGGCGCGCAGCCGTCAAACGGCTCCGGCACGATCTGGCACAATCGCGATTCGATCACCCCGCCTTCAGCCAGCGTCATGCCAGCCATCGCCGAACTCTTCGTCTACCCGATCAAATCCTGTGCCGGCGTCGCGCTGACGCGCGCGCAACTGTTCGAAACGGGCCTCGCCTACGATCGCCACTGGCTGATCACCGATCCGCACGGGCAAATGCTCACGCAACGCACGCACCCGCGCCTCGCGCTGATCCGCCCGACACTCGACGACGATGCGCTCGTGCTGAACGCGCCGGGCATGCCGGCACTGCGCACGCCGCTCGATGGCGACGCGACGCCCGCCACGCCGAAGATGGCCGCGACCGTGTGGCGCGACACCGTCGACGCGATCGACACGGGCACCGAAACGGCCGCATGGCTCACCGAATTCCTCGGCGTGCCGACGAAGCTCGCGCGCTTCGCCGCCGACGCCCGACGCGATTGCGACCGCAAGTGGACCGGCGAGATTGATACGCATACGCAGTTCGCGGACGCTTATCCGCTGCTGGTGATCGGCCAGTCGTCGCTCGACGACCTGAACGCGCGGCTTGCCGCCAAAGGCGCGCCGGCGATCCCGATGAACCGCTTCCGGCCGAACGTCGTCGTGTCGGATCTCGATGCGTACGAAGAGGATTTCGTCGAGCACCTCGACACCGGCGGCGACACGCCGGTGCGGCTGCGGCTCGTGAAGCTGTGCACGCGCTGCCCGATGCCGACGATCGACCAGGCCACCGGCGCGCCCAATCCCGAATGGCCGCACGAGCCGACCGACACGATGCAGACCTATCGCGCGAACCCGAACTACGGCGGTGCGCTGACGTTCGGCATCAATGCGATCGTCGTCGAGGGTGCGGGCGCGTGGCTCGAAATCGGCCAGCCGGTCGAAGCGGAGATCGGCTTCGGCGACTGAGCCGGATCGCCAGGACCTGTTCCGGCCAATAACGGGCTTGCGCCGGCCCGTTCCCTGCGCGTGCCGTATCGTCGCGCGCCGTCACGCCGCGCGCGGCATCGCATCGCTCGTCGCCGCCGGCAGCCGGATCGTCACGACGAGCCCGCCGCCGCCCGCATCGGCGAGCGTCACGCTGCCCTGATGCACGCGCGCGATTTCCCGCACGATCGACAGCCCGAGCCCCGTCCCTTCGACCGTCTGCGTCTTGCTGCCGCGATGGAAGCGCTCGAACACCGCGTCGCGCTCGTCGGCCGGAATACCCGGCCCGTTGTCGATCACGTCGAGCCGCGCGTCGCCCCCGTCGCGCGAGACGCGCACCGTGATCACCGCATGGTCGCCCGCATAGCGGATCGCGTTGTCGATCAGGTTGCCGATCATCTCGCCGAGCAGGTCGGCCTGCCCGTTCACGTCGACATCGGCCTCGTGCTCGAAGCCGAGATCGATGTCGCGCGCGCGTGCGACGGGCGACCAGTCGAGCGTCACGCTGCGTGCGAGCCGGTGCAGCGGGACCGGCTTGTGCGCGACCGCATGACCGCTGTCCGAATCGAGCCGCGACAGCGACAGCAATTGCTGGACGATCTTCGCGGCCTGCCGCACCGCGCCGTTCGCGCGACGCAGGTGCACGTTCGCGCGCGGCTGTTCGTCGGGCCGCAACGCAAGCTCGACGCCCGCCTGCACGGCCGCGAGCGGCGTCTTCAGTTGATGGGCCGCATCGGCGAAGAAGCGGCGCCGCGCCACCTGCATCCGCTGCGTGCGGCCGATGTACTGGTTGATCGAATCGACGAGCGGCGCGAGTTCGCTCGGCATCGCGCCCGTGTCGAGCGGCGTCGTGTCGTCCTCGCTGCGCGCGGCAACCGTGGCCGACAGCCGGTTCAGCGGCCGCAGCCCGCGCCCGACGCCGAGCCACACGATCCCGAGCGCCAGCACGACGAGCAGCCCTTCCTGCAGCAGCGACCCGATCAGGATCTCGCGCGCGAGCGCCTGACGCGCCTCGATCGTCTCGCCAACCATCACCCACACGATGCGCGACTGCGCGGTCGGCACGTCGTGCACCGGGATGCGCAGCGCGGCCATCCGCAACTGTTCGCCGCGATACACGACGTCGTAGTAGCGCGTGACGAACGGCGCGCCGTCGCCCGCATCGCGCCCCTGCGGCAGCGGCAGGTCCGGATAGCCGGTGACCGTGCGGCCGTCGCCCTCGCGGATCAGGTAGTAGATCTTGCCGCCGTCGCTCGATTCGAGCATCTCGAGCGCGAGATACGGCAGGTCGACCTCGATCTCGCCGTCGTTGAGCCGCACGCCTTCGCGGATCGACTTCAGCGACGACGACAGCGTCCGGTCGAACGCGACGTGCGCGGCGCTCATCGCGCGCTGGTACGTGAGCCACGAGTCGAGCGCGAGCAGGCCGAGCAGCGGCAGCAGCAGCCACAGCGCGACCTGCGCGCGCAGGTTCGGGCGGGTCATCGTACCTCCCGCCGGGCCGCTCCGAGCGGCGTGGCGGCGCATTCGCGGCGCATCGCCGAGCGCAAGGCTGTCGATGCGGAGTTGGCGCCTCTGGCGCTTACTCCGGTCCCATGCAAAACCGTCGATCCGGAGTCGCGCTTCAGCGCGTACCTCCGTCCCATGCGAAACACGCGAGCAGGCGCGCAGTTCATTCGGTCCTCTGCGCCTTCGCTTCGAGCAGATAGCCGAGCCCGCGCAGCGTGACGATCGCCACGCCGCTGTTCTCCAGCTTTTTCCTCAGCCGGTACACGTAGATCTCGATCGCGTCCGCGTTGACCGATTCGTCGAGCCCGAAGATCTTCTCCGACAGCGTGTCCTTGTTGATCGCGCGGCCGTTGCGCAGGATCAGCACCTCGAGCACCGAGCGCTCGCGCGGCGTGAGCGACAGCGGCTCGCCCGCGAGATGAAAGCCGCGGTCGATACTGTCGTACGAAAGCGGCCCGCATTCGACGCGCGAATGCTCGTGGCCGAGGCTGCGCCGGATCAGCGCGCGAGCGCGCGCTTCCAGTTCGGTCAGCTCGAACGGCTTCGCGAGATAGTCGTCGGCGCCGAGATCGAGCCCCTTCACGCGATCCTCGACCGAGCCGTGCGCGGTGAGGATCAGCACCGGCACCGGGTTGCGGCGCGCACGCAGCCGCCGCAGCACCTCCAGCCCGTCGAGCTTCGGCAGGCCGAGATCGAGGATCACCAGCGCGTAATCCTGCGTGCGCAGTACGTGGTCCGCCGCCTCGCCGTCGGCCATGTGATCGACCGCGAAGCGCGCGGCGCTCAGCGCGTCGTTCAGCGACTGGGCCAGGTTCGGGTTGTCTTCGACGAGCAGCACACGCATGGGGATTCCGGTAAGGTCAGCGACAGCCCGCTACATTACATGATCCTTTCCGTCTCCACGCCTCGCGCAAACACGGGTTGCGCGATGCCGCGAACCCGCCGCCTGCGGTGCCGGCGGCCCCGTTCCGCGATCAGCGCTCGGCGGCGGGCCGGTTGCGCGCCGCGATGCGCGCATCGCCAGTCGCGCCGCGCTCGCGCAAACCGGCCACCACCGCGACGAACGCGACGCTCGCGCCGCCCGTGACGACGATCATCGGATGCGCGGTGCCGTCCGACAGCCACGCCAGCACGCCGCCGCACGCGGCGGTGATCGCCATCTGGATAAAGAAGAACAGCCCCGACGCCGTGCCGGCGATCTTCGTGTACGGCTGCATCACCGCGAACTGGCAGGCCGGAATCGCGATCCCGACCGCGATCATCACGACGAACATCGGCGCGACGAGGGCCGTCACCGAAGCCGGGGCAATCGCGCCGCCGATCCACAGCCCGGCCGCGCCGGCCAGATTGACGGCCGCCGCCGCCGCGACGACCGAATCCGCTGTCCGGCGCGCGCCGGCCCGCGCGAACGCACTCGATCCGATCAGGTAGCCGAGCACGGTCACGCCGAAGATCGCCGCATAGACCGGCCCGGACACGCCGATTTGCCGCTGGAACAGCGTCGACGATTCCGCGATGAACGGATAGTACGTGCAGTAAGCAAAGCCGATGGCGAGCGAATAGCGCAGGAACCGCCGCTCGCGCAGCAGGCCGGCATAGGTCCGCAGCAGTCCGGCGCCGGCTGGCGGCCGCGCAGCGCGCTCGCGGGTCTCGGGCAGATAGCGCAGCACCATCGCGGTCGCGATCAGCCCGGCCGCCGCCAGCCAGCCGAACACGCCGCGCCAGCCGAGCCACTCGGCGATCGCGCTGCCGGCCAGCGGCGCGACCACCGGCGACAGCGCCATGCCGGCCGAAAGATGGCCGAGCATCGTGGCCTGCGTCGCGGCCGGAAAGCGCTCGCGCACGATCACGCGGCCAATCACGGTGCCGCTGCAGCCGCCCAGCGCCTGGAACACGCGCGCGACGATCAGCGTCGAGATGCTGGTCGCCCCTGCGCAGGCGACGCTCGCGACGACGTACACGCACAGGCCGCCGAGCAGCACCGGGCGGCGGCCATAGCGGTCGGACAGCGGCCCCGACACCAGCATCGACAACGCATATCCGGCCATGTAGAGAGTCAGCGTGAGCTGCAACTGCGCATCGGTGCCGTGCAGCGCGTCCGCCATCGCGGGCAGCGACGGCAGGTACGCATCGATCGTGACGCGCGGCAGACACACGACGAGCATCAACAGGAACAGCCAGCCCCATCGGGGTAATGAACGCGTCTTCATGCGGTAAGTCCGTTTCGGTCGGATGGGTGGGTCGACAGCAATCTAAGGCGAAAGTGATATAAGCTGAAGGACCATTAAATCGACCATCGACTGGACCACTATGCCGCGAGGCAAAGCCGCGATTCCGCTGGATCTGCCACGCCCGACCGGGCTGTTGGGCGGCAGCCCGCAGTCGAAGCAGGCATGCATCGCCGACACGATTCGCGACGCAATCCTGAAGCGCCTGCTGCCCGGCGACGGCCCGCTGCCATCGAGCCGGACGCTGGCCGCGCGCTGGGATGTCGCGCGCGGCACCGTCGAAGCGGCGTACGACATCCTGTGCGCCGAGGGCTACATCGCCCGCACGCGGGGATCCGGAACGCGCGTGTGCGCGGTCGTGCCGGACAGCTATCTGCGCGCGGCCGCGCAATCGGGCGACGGCGGTCCGCGTGCGGTCCCGCTCGCCATGCCGGCCGCCGCGGCCGAGCCCGAGCCCGAGCAGGGCGTGCGTCCCGGTGTCCCGTTCGTCGCGCGGCTCGCCGACCCCGGCCTGCTGCCGATGCAGCACTGGAAGAAGGCGCTCGGCGCCAGCCTGCTTGCCGCGACCGCGGACGATCTCGGCGCGACGCCGGCACAGGGCGTCGAAAGCCTGCGCATCGAAATCGCCGCGTACCTGCGGGAATACCGCGGCATCCCGTGCGAGGCCGGCGACATCGTCATCACGACCGGCATCCGCCATTCGATCGACCTCGTCGCACGCACGCTGCTCGCGCCCGGCACGACGGTGCTGATGGAAGATCCCGGCTATGCGTCGGCGTGGCAGATCTTCACGATCGCGGGCGCGACCGTGATCGACGTGCCGGTCGATCGGGAAGGCATCGACACCGCATCGCTGGATCGCTATCCCGATGCGCGCGCCGCGTACGTGACACCGGCCCATCAGGCGCCGCTCGGCGTCACGATGTCGGTATCGCGCCGGCTCGAACTGCTCGACTGGGCGCAGCGCAACCGCGCGTGGGTCATCGAGGACGACTACGACGGAGAATTCAGCTACCAGACCGCCCCGCTCCCTGCGCTGAAAGCGCTCGACGCGTGCGATCGCGTGATCTACTGCGGGTCGTTCAACAAGACGCTGTTCTCCGGGTTGCGCATCGGCTTCATGGTCGTGCCGGCGGAACTGCGGCCGGCGCTGTCCGCCGTGTGGCATGCGACCGCCCGCTCGGTCGGCGCGGCGCCGCAACTCGCGCTGGCCCGTTTCATCGGCCACGGCGATTTCGCGAAGCACCTGCGCGCCGCCCGCCACGCGTACCGCCAGCGGCGCGACATCGTGCTCGACCAGTTGGCGAAGCATGCCGGCGGCCGGTACACGGTGTCCGGCGAGCACGCCGGCTTTCATTTCGTGCTGTGGCTGCCGCCTGGCATGGACGAAGCAGCCTGTGTCGCGCAAGCCCGCGCGGCCGGTGTCGCGTTGCAGCCGATCCGCGGCTTCTGTCGAAGCGCCCGGTGCGAAGCGGGCGTCGTCGTCGGATATGCCGCGCTGACGGCCGCGCACGCGCGGCATGGCGGCCGCCTCCTCGGACAACTGCTGGCCACGCCCGCGTAGCCCGCACGCCTCTCCCTTTCAAGCGTTGCCGCGCGCCGCAAACCCGCGGCGGCGGCCGCTTCGACCTCGGGAAATCCATGACATGAACGGCGCGATTGTGAACGGAAATGAAAGCGGGCTGAAAGTGCCGCGCAATTACCATCCGCTGCACTCGAACAACACATAAGCGTAACTGGAGGAAGACATGCCGTTTGCACCGAAGCACCTCGCCGCCGCGCTGGCGGTCGTTCTGGGCACTGCCGCCGGCAGCGCCGTCGCGCAGGTTCCGGCCGGCTACCCGGGGAACTACCAGGGCGTGATCGACGCCGCGAAGAAGGAAGGCAAGCTGATCGTCTACTCGACGACCGACACGGGCCTCGTGCGTCCGCTGATCAAGGACTTCGAAAGCCTGTACGGCGTGAAGGTCGAGTACAACGACATGAACAGCACCGAGCTGTACAACCGCTACATCAGCGAGAACGCGGCGAGCAGCACGAGCGCCGACGTGCTGTGGAGCTCGGCGATGGACCTGCAGGTCAAGCTCGTCAACGACGGCCTGATGGCGTCCTACGATTCGCCGGAAAGCCCGAACGTGCCGCAATGGGCGCAGTACCAGAAGCAGGCGTACGGCACGACGTTCGAGCCGCTCGCGATCGTCTACAACAAGCGCCTGATTCCCGAGAACGAAGTACCGACGACGCGCGCCGACCTGATCAAGCTCCTCACCACGCAAGCGGACAAGTTCAAGGGCAAGGTCACGACCTACGACATCGAGAAATCGGGCGTCGGCTTCAACTACCTGACGCAGGACGCCCACGTTAACGAGAAGGTCACGTGGGAACTCGTGAAGGCGATCGGTGCGACCGGCCCGAAGCTGCAGTCGAGCACGGGCGCGATGATGGAGCGCATCTCGTCGGGCGAGAACCTGATCGGCTACAACATCATCGGTTCGTATGCGTATGCCAAGGCGAAGAAGGACAAGTCGATCGGCTACGTGTTTCCGAAGGACTACACGCAGGTCGTGAGCCGCCTCGCCACCGTATCGAAGAAGGCGAAGAACCCGAACGCCGCGAAGCTGTGGGTCGACTACCTGCTGTCGAAGCGCGGCCAGACGCTGATCGCGAACCAGGCGAACCTGTACGCGATCCGCGCGGACGTGACCGGCGAAACGTCGGCCGCGAGCCTCATGAAGGAACTCGGCGATTCGCTGAAGCCGATCCAGATCGGCACCGGCCTGCTCGTCTATCTCGATCAGTCGAAGCGCCTCGCGTTCCTGAAGCAATGGCAGCAGGCGATCAAGCGCTGAGCCGCTGACCTCGGGCCGCCCGCCGCACGTCGCGCGGGCGCCTCCTTCCCCTTACCGACTTCCTTGAGGCGGCCATCCGGATGGCCGCAGGGGCGAACTCATGCTTTCAACCAGCACACGCGGCACGGCACCGGCCGTTCCGCCCGCCACCGGCCCGCGCGACGCGATTCCCGCGCTGCCGGTCAGCAGCCTGCAGCCGCTCGCCGGCATGCTGCGCTGGATCGTCGTCGCGGTACTGACCGTCGCGGTCGCGCTGCCGCTCGGCTTCATCCTGTTCCAGAGCCTGCTGTCCGCGCCGTTCTTCGACGCGAACAAAACGCTCGGCGTCGAAGGCTTCCGTTTCATCTTCAGCGATCCCGACTTCTGGTCGGCCGTGAAGAACTCGTTCGTCATCGCCGGCGGGATGCTGTTCATCTCGATCCCGCTCGGCGGCATCCTCGCGTTCCTGATGGTGCGCACCGACCTGCCCGGCCGCCGCTGGCTCGAACCGCTGCTGCTCACGCCGGTGTTCGTGTCGCCGATGGTGCTCGCGTTCGGCTACGTGGTCGCGGCCGGCCCGGTCGGCTTCTACTCGGTGTGGTTCAAGGAGTTGTTCGGGGTGCAGAACGTGCCCTGGAACGTCTATTCGATCTTCGCGATCACGGTGATCGTCGGCCTCACGCACGTGCCCCACGTGTACCTGTATTCGTCGGCCGCGCTGCGCAACCTCGGCTCGGACGTCGAGGAAGCCGCGCGCGTGACGGGCGCCCGCCCGTTCCGCGTCGCGCTCGACGTGAGCCTGCCGATGACGATGCCCGCGCTGCTGTTCGCCGGCGTGCTGGTGTTCTTCCTCGGCTTCGAGGTGTTCGGGCTGCCGCTCGTGCTCGGCGACCCGGAAGGCCACCTCGTGCTCGCGACTTACCTGTACAAGCTGACCAACAAGCTCGGCGTGCCGTCGTATCACCTGATGGCCGCGGTCGCCGTGTGCATCGTCGCGATCACGTTCCCGCTCGTGCTGCTGCAGCGCCGCCTGCTGAAGACCGCGAACCGCTTCGTCACCGTGAAGGGCAAGGCCGGACGCGCGACGGTGCTGCCGCTCGGCGTATGGCGCTGGGTCGCGCTCGCGATCGTCGCGCTGTGGCTGTTGCTGACCGTGATCGTGCCGATCTCGGGCATCGTGCTGCGTGCGTTCGTGACCAACTGGGGCGAAGGCGTCGCGCTCGCCGAGGTGCTGACGCTGTCGAATTTCATCGAGCTGTTCGAGCAGGACAATCTGGTGCGCGCCATCGTCAACACGCTCGGCATCGGCGTGATCGGCGGCGCGCTCGCGATCGGCTTCTACTCGCTCGTCGCGTTCGCCGGCCACCGCCGCCCCGACTGGGCGACCAGGCTGCTCGACTATCTCGTGCTGCTGCCGCGCGCGGTGCCGGGCCTGCTCGCCGGCCTCGCGTTCCTGTGGATCTTCCTGTTCGTGCCCGGCCTGCGCGAGCTGAAGAACTCGATGTGGAGCATCTGGATCGCGTACACGGTCGTGTGGCTCGCGTACGGGATGCGGCTCATCCAGAGCGCGCTGCTGCAGGTTGGCCCCGAGCTCGAGGAAGCCGGCCGCAGCGTCGGCGCGACGCGCAGCCGCGTGTCGCTCGACGTGACGCTGCCGCTCGTGCGCTTCGGCCTGCTCGCCGCCTGGCTGCTGATCTTCATGATCTTCGAGCGCGAATACTCGACCGCCGTCTACCTGCTGTCGCCCGGCACCGAAGTGATCGGCGCGCTGCTCGTGTCGCTGTGGGCGACCGGCGCCGTCGACCAGGTCGCCGCGCTCTCTGTCATCAACATCGCGATGGTCGGCGCCGGTCTCGGCGTGGCCCTGCGCTTCGGAGTGAAACTTCATGGATAAGCTCATCGTCGACGATCTGCACCTCAGCTACGGCGCCAACCCGATCCTCAAGGGCGTGTCGTTCGAACTGAAGGCCGGCGAAGTCGTGTGCCTGCTCGGCGCGTCGGGCAGCGGCAAGACCACGCTGCTGCGCGCGGTGGCCGGGCTCGAACAGCCGTCCGACGGCCGCATCCAGCTCGACGATCGCGTGTTCTTCGACGGCGCGCAACGCGTCGACCTGCCGGTCGAACAACGCTCGCTCGGCCTCGTATTCCAGTCCTACGCGCTGTGGCCGCACCGCACCGTCGCCGACAACGTCGGGTACGGCCTCAAGCTGCGGCGTGTGGCGCCGGCCGAACAGAAGCGCCGCGTGCAGACCGCACTCGACCAGCTCGGCCTCGGTCATCTCGCGGAACGCTTTCCGCATCAACTGTCGGGCGGCCAGCAGCAGCGCGTCGCGATCGCCCGCGCGCTCGTCTACAACCCGCCGGTGATCCTGCTCGACGAGCCGCTGTCGAACCTCGACGCGAAGCTGCGCGAGGAAGCGCGTGCGTGGCTGCGCGAGCTGATCGTGTCGCTCGGGCTGTCGGCCCTGTGCGTGACGCACGACCAGACCGAAGCAATGGCGATGTCCGACCGCATCCTGCTGCTGCGCAACGGCCGCATCGAGCAGGAAGGCACGCCGGCCGAGCTGTACGGCGCGCCGCGCTCGCTGTACACCGCCGAATTCATGGGCAGCAACAACCGCATCGATGCGCGCGTCGCCGCGATCGACGGCGAATGCGTGACGCTCGCGGGCGACGGCTGGGAGCTGCGCGCCGTCGCCCGCGACACGCTCGCGCCGGGTCAGGACGCTCAGGCCGTGATCCGCCTCGAACGCGTGCAGGTCGCCGACGGCCCGGGCGCGAACCGCCTGCAGGCCGACCTCGTCACGTCGATGTATCTCGGCGACCGCTGGGAATACCTGTTCCATTGCGGCGAGATGCGCCTGCGTGCGTTCGGCCATGTGCCGCGCGCGGCCGGCAAGCACTGGATCGAATTCCCGACCAACGACTGCTGGGCGTTCGCGAAAGCGGGCTGACCCGATCGCGGCGGCCCGCGTGCCGCCGCGCATGCAGTCAGGCACGCATCCGTTGCGGCCTCGCATCGGCGAACCCGTCATGGCGTTCGCCGATGGCGCGCCGAATACCGGTTTTCCGTTTCACCCCACCCAGAACAAACCAAGGAGACACCGTCAAAATGAAGTCACGCGCAGAACGTTCGATTCGAACAGTAGTCCTCACCGGTTCGGCCGCGGCGGCCTGTATCGCCGCGCCGGCCGTGCACGCGCAGTCGTCGGTCACGATATACGGGATCATGGACGCCGGCATCGAATTCACCAACCACGCGGCGCCGGAAGGCGGCAATTCGGTCAAGCTCAAGTCGGGCAACAAGAACACATCGCGCTGGGGCTTGCGCGGCGTCGAGGATCTCGGCGGCGGGCTGAAGGCCGTGTTCCGCCTCGAAAGCGGGATCGATCTCGCGAACGGCGCGTTCGACGACGGCCCGGACTCGATCTTCGCGCGCCGCGCGACGGTCGGCCTGAAGAGCAAATGGGGCGAACTGACGCTCGGCCGCAACTACACCGTCACCTACGACTACATGCTGCCGTTCGACCCGATGGGCTACGCGCAGAACTACTCGTGGGCCTCGTCGTCGATGGCGACGGGCGGCCGCAAGGACGGCATGTTCACGCGCTCGTCGAACGCGGTGCGCTACGACGGCGAATTCAGCGGCTTCAAGTTCGGCGCGCTGTACGGCTTCGGCAACGTGCCGGGCAGCATGAAAACCAGCTCGAAATACGATTTCGCGGTCGGTTACGAGACCGGCCCGTTCGCGGCGGTCGTCACGTTCGACCGGCAGAACGGCGCGGCCGACAGCGTCACGCCGGTCGATACCGTCAACTACGTTCAGGGCATCCATGCGGGCCTGAGCTACGACTTCGGCAACCTGAAAACGATGGCCGGCTATCGAAATTATCGGCGCACGTATCACACGACGGCCGCAAACCAGTTGAGCGACATGTATTGGCTCGGTGGGTCGTACCAGTTCACGCCGACGTTCTCGCTGATCGCAGCCGTTTATCACCAGAACATCAAGGGCGGCAGCGACGCCGATCCGACGCTGGTGTCGATGCGCGCGAACTACGCGCTCTCGAAGCGGACGGTGCTGTACGCGGCCGGCGCGTTCGCGATCGCGAAACACGACCAGAAGGTCGGCGTGTCGCGCGATTTCGCGGGGTATGGAACCACGCAGGTCGGGGTCACGGCGGGGATTCAGCAGCGGTTCTGAGTCTGACTCTGCAGGCGCCGGCGGGCAGCAACCGCCCGCCGGCGTTCACACCATGCGCGGCGGCACAACGGCGAACGGCCCGATGCTGCCGCGCAACCCGACGCCCACGCCGGCCCGCCGCGTGACGATGCGCCGCTTACTCGCCCCGCATCGTGAACACCGGACGCACGAGGCTGCTCGTATCGCCCCAATGTTCGCCGACGTCCGACAGCGGCACCGTGCGCGTGTCGATCGCGAGGCCCGCCGGCCCGGCCGCTTCGAATACGCCGCGCACCGACGCCAGCAAGCGCGACAGCGACACGCTGCCGATCCCGCTACCCATCAGTTCGATCGCGGTCGCCCGCAGCACGGCGCCCGGCAGCAGCACGTCCGCGCCGCCGATCGAGCCGATCTGCACGAAACGCAGCCGGCGGCCATCGGGCGTCGCCTTCGCGCCGGCAACCAGCAGGGTCTGCGCGCTGGCCCCCCACAGATAATCGAGCACGACATCCACGCCCGCGCGGAAATGCGGCTCGAGCGCTCGCGCCAGATGCGCGTCGTCCTGCTGCAGCGACACCACGGCGTCCGCGCCGGCATTCAGCAACGCCTGCAACGCGGCCGCGTTGCGGCCGGTCGCGACGACCTTCGCCGCGCCGAGATGCTTCGCGATCCGCACCGCGAGCCGCCCCGACGTGCCCGTCGCGCCATTGACGAGCACCGTCTCGCCCGCGACGAGCCGCGCGCGTTCGGTCAGCGCCGCCCACGACGACATCCCCGGAATCGCGATCGCCGCGGCCGTGACGTCGTCGAGCGCGTCCGGCAGCGGCACGCACTGAGTATCGGGCACGATCGTGCGTTCAGCCATCGCGCCGAACGGCGCCGGGGCACCGAAGAAGTAGACGCGCCGACCGTCGTCGAGACGCCCGACGCCGTCGACACCGACGACGAACGGATAGCGGCGGTCCGACGAGTAATGCGTGCCGGCCGCGCGCCCCTGCGCGAGCCGGCTCAACGCCGACGCCGTCACGTCGATCAGACGGTGGCCCGGCATCGCGCCGGGAGCGTCGAATTCCGTATGAACGGGACGCTCGCCGGCACCCGTCACGACTGCTGCTTTCATGGTGGTTCCTTCAATTCTGGAAGATGGGTCTTTACCGGGCATCGAGCCATGCGCGCAGCGCGGGATCGCGTACTTCCAGCACGTCGAACAGGCCGAGCGCACGCAGCGCAGGCAACGCGTCGATCGCATCGGCCTCCGCACGCGCCCGCTCCGCCGGCGCGGCATTCGGATCGGTCAACACCCGTGCGTTGACCAGAAACGCACCAACGGTCCCCTTGCGAATCGTCGTTCCGCCGGCATCGACCCGGTCGGCATGGTCGGGAAGCATCTGTTCGGCTCGCATCGCGTCTTGCTCCGGTTGTCATCGATGGACGCAGTGTAGGCGTGCGAATCCGTCCAATCTCCGGTATAACGGCCATTCGATACCGATATCCGGCCATGTCCGATCCGCTCCTGCCCGCCCGCTTCGTCACGTCCGACGACGGCCCGTTCGTGGTCGCCGCCGTCCTGTCGCAACGCGACCCGCGCATCACCGCGCCGCATTCGCATGCGCGCGGCCAGCTCGTCGGCGCGCTGAGCGGCCTGGTAACGATCGGCCTCGACGACCAGGAGTGGGTCGTGCCGGCGATCCATGCGATCTGGATCCCGCCGCATTGCCGGCATTCGTTGCGCTCGTTCGGGCCCATTTCCGGCTGGTCGGCGTTCGTCGCCGAAGCCCGCTGCGCGGCGTTGCCGGCGACGCCGCGCGCGATCCGCACGACGCCGCTGCTGCGCGAAGCCGTGCAGCGCGCGGCAAGCTGGGGCGATGGCGAGCTGGATGCCGCACAGGCCCGGATCGCCGACGTGATCCTCGATGAAATCGCGGCATCGGAAGCCGAGGCGCTGGGCCTGGTCCGGCCGCGGGATCCGCGCCTCGTGAAGATCACCGATGCGCTGGCCGCGGATCTCGCGAACGACCGGCGGCTGGAGGAATGGGCCGAATGGGCCGGCATCGGCGCACGGACGATGAGCCGCCGCTTCGTCGCCGAGACGGGGTTGACGTTCGCGCAGTGGCGTCAGCAGGCGCGACTGCTGCGGGCGCTGGAGCGCATTGCCGACGGTGCGCCGGTGACGACGATCGCGCTCGATCTCGGGTACGACAACGTGAGCGCGTTCATCGACATGTTCCGACGCGCGCTGGGAACGACACCAGGACGGTATATGGAGGCGGGACGAAGCGCGAACGGATAGGCGCGGCCACGCGCGGGCACGAAGCCGCGTGGCGAAACGCCGCGGGCGGCACACGACCACCGCCTGCTGCCGCGTCAATACGTGCCGTCGCCCTGCTTCGCGGCGGCGTCGCTGCTCCTTTTGAACTGCGCGGCGAGCCGTTCCGCGCTCCGCGCCAGCAGCGTCGTATCGACGCCGACCGCGACGAACAGCGCCCCCGCGTCCAGATAGCGCCGCGCGGCCGCCTCATCCGCGCTCAGGATCCCCGGCGCCTTGCCGGCCGCCTTGATCGCGCGGATCGCACCGTCGATCGCGGCCTGCACGTCCGGGTGCCCGGGATGGCCGAGATGACCGAGATCGGCCGCCAGATCGGCCGGCCCGATGAATACGCCGTCCACGCCGTCGACCCGCGCGATCGCATCGATTGCATCGAGCCCCGCGCGCGTCTCGACCTGCACGAGCACAGCCATCTCGTCGTTCGCGCGATGCAGATACTCGCCGACGCGATTCCACCGCGATGCGCGCGCCAGCGCGCTGCCGACGCCGCGCATGCCGTGCGGCGGGTAACGCGTCCCGGCCACCGCCGCACGCGCTTCGTCCGCACTCTGCACCATCGGCACGAGCAGCGTCTGCGCGCCGAGATCGAGTACCTGCTTGACGATCACCGAATCGTTCCACGGCACGCGCACGACCGGATGCGACGGATACGGCGCGATCGCCTGCAGTTGCGCGAGGATCGTCGGCACCGTGTTCGGCGCATGCTCGCCGTCGATCAGCAGCCAGTCGAAACCGGCGCCCGCGACCACTTCGGCGCTGTATGGATTCGCGAGGCCGAGCCACAACCCGATCTGCGCATCGCCGCGCGCGAGCGCGGCCTTGAAGACATTCGACGAAATCTGCATCGTTCGCTCAACTCATTCGAAGTAGCACTGGATCGTCCCGAGCGGGCCGTAATCGACGCTGAACGTATCGCCCGAACGCGCCGCGCACGGCCGCGTGAACGACCCGCCCAGCACGATCTGCCCCGGCTCCAGCGCGACGTCGAAGCGCGACAGCCGGTTCGCGAGCCACGCGACGCCGTTCGCCGGATGGTTCAGCACGCCGGCCGCGACACCGGTTTCCTCGACCACGCCGTTGCGCGACATGATCGCCGCCACCCAGCGCAAATCGACGTCCTGCGGGCGCACCGGCCGGCCGCCGATCACGACGCCCGCGTTCGCCGCGTTGTCGGCGATCGTGTCGAATACCTTGCGCGGCCGCTTCGTATCGGGGTCGATCGACTGGCTGCGCGCGTCGATGATCTCGAGCGCCGGCACGACGTAATCGACCGCGTCGTACACGTCGAAGATCGTGCAGTTCGGGCCGGTGAGCCGCTTGCCGAGCACGAATGCGAGCTCGACCTCGACGCGCGGCACGATGAAGCGGCTAGTCGGAATCGTGCCGCCGTCTTCGAAAAACATGTCGTCGAGCAGCGCGCCGTAGTCGGGTTCGTCGATCTGCGACGTGTTCTGCATCGCCTTCGACGTGAGGCCGATCTTGTGCCCCTTCAGCGTGCGGCCTTCCGCGAGCTTGAGGGCCACCCACGCGCGCTGGATCGCATACGCGTCGTCGATCGTGATGTCGGGATGGTCGAGCGAGATCTGGCGGATCTGCGTGCGCGCGCGTTCGGCGTCGTGCAGACGGTGCGCGAGCTGGTCGATGATGGCGGGTTCGAGCATGGTCGGATCGGGAATGGAGTTCAGCCGGCCCGCTTGTAGCGGGCGTGAATGTTGTTGTGCTTGTACGAGCCGCTTTCGCTGAACTCGGTCAGTTCCATCGACAGCGCAAGGTAGCGTGTCGCGTACAACTCGGCGAAATGCACCTTGATCGCGTCGAACAGCGCGTCGCACGCGGCCTTTTTCTGCGCGTCGGTGCGGCCCGCGCCGATCTTCAGCGTCACGTGGACGAACGCGTCGTCCTCCGTGCCGTCGGCGACGCAGTAGTCGCGCAGCTCGATCGCGCGCGAACGGATGCCGCCGGTCGGGAACACGCCGCCCTGTGCGATCAGCGTCGCGTTGATCGTGCGCAGCAGCACGGGAATGCGTGCGTCGTCGCGGATGTTCGCGGTGTATTCGACGACGATGTGTGGCATGGCAGGTCTCCGGTCGGATTCGAATGCGTGGCGGGCGGTAACGCTCAGGGCAGCGGGAAGATCGCGTTGATCTGCCCGGTGCCCGAGCTCGCGAAATAGTCGGTGACGATCTCGACGGGCCGATCGTAACGATCCCAGCCGAGCAGCCCGAGCAGCATCGCCGTGTCGTGCATGCCGCCTTCGCCGTGGCAATGCACGTTGTACTCCGGCAGCATCGCGCAGAAGGTCTTGAAATCGCCCTGTTTCCACAACTCGACCACGCGCAGGTCGACCTGCCTGAAGAATTCGCGGCTGATCTCGTGGATCGATTCCTCGGGGCTGCCGTTGTCGTTGAAGCGGTGAGACAGCGAGCCGCTCGCGAGGAACGCGACGTTCGAATCGCTCTTCTCGATCGCTTCGAGCAGCGCCTCGCCGAAGCGCCGGCTTTCGTCGAGCGTGTGCCACATGCACCACCCGGCAATCGACACGACCTTGAAGTGCTGGTCGCCGTTCATGTAGCGCATCGGCACGAGCGTGCCGTATTCGAGCTCGAGGCTGTCGATCTCGTGCGCACGGGTCGCGACGCCGCGCGCGGTGGCCGTTTCCGCGATCAGCCGGCCGAGCGCCGGGTTGCCCGGATACGCGTACTGCATGTCGCGGATGAAGTGCGGCAGCTCGTTGCTCGTATAGGTGCCGGCGAACCGCGCATTGCAGTTCACGTGATAGCCCGCGTTGACGAGCCAGTGCACGTCCGACACGACGATCGTGTCGACGCCGAGCGCGCGGCAGCGCTCGCCGATCAGTTGATGGCCGCGGATAGCCGCCTCACGGCAGCCGTGATGCCGGCCGGGCAGTTCCGACAGGTACATCGACGGCACGTGCGTGATCTTCGCAGCGAGGGACAATTTGCCCATCGTTCAAGTCTCCCTGTCGACCGGAGTTAGCGCTTTAGCGGTTACTCCGGTCCCATGCTTCGCGGTCGGCCAGAGTCAGCGCTTTAGCGCTTACGCTGGCCCCATGCTTGGCCGGCGTGCCGGCCAAGGAATCGTTCGTTCTTGCGGCGACACGACCCGCTCCCGTTACACGCCCCAGCGAGGAATGTGATGCGAACCCATCGAGATGCACACGTTCTTGATCTCCGCGAACACCTCGAAGCTGTACTCGCCGCCCTCGCGCCCGGTGCCCGACTCCTTCACGCCGCCGAACGGCTGGCGCAGGTCGCGCACGTTCTGGCTGTTCACGAACACCATCCCGGCCTCGATGCCCCGGGCGAGCCGATGTACCTTGCCGACGTCCTGCGTCCAGATGTACGACGCGAGGCCGTACGTCGTGTCGTTCGCGAGCCGCAGCCCATCTTCCTCGTCGTCGAACGGGATGATGCACGCGACCGGCCCGAAGATCTCTTCCTGCGCGATGCGCATCCGGTTGTCGACGTCGGCGAATACGGTCGGCCGCACGAAGTTGCCGTTGCGCAGATGGTCGGGCAACCCGGCCGGCTTGTCCGCGCCGCCCGCGACCACGCGCGCGCCTTCCTGCTCGCCGATGCGGATGTAGCCCGTCACCTTCTCCCAGTGCTGGCGCGTGATCATCGCGCCGAGATTCGTGCCCGGATCGGACGGATCGCCGACCACCAGGTTGTTCGCGCGGCGCGCGAATTCCTGCACGAAGCGGTCGTAGATCGTGCGCTGCACGAAGATCCGCGAGCCCGCGGTACAGCGTTCGCCGTTGATCGAGAAGATCGTGAACAGCGACGCGTCGAGCGCGCGGTCGAAATCGGCGTCGTCGAAAATCAGCACCGGCGACTTGCCGCCGAGTTCCATCGAATACTTCTTCAGGCCCGCGCGCTCCATGATCCGCTTGCCCGTGACCGTGCCGCCCGTGAACGACACCGCGCGCACGTCCGGATGCCGCACGAGCGCATCGCCGGCCGTCGCGCCGTAACCCTGCACGACGTTCAGCACGCCGGGCGGGATGCCGGCTTCGAGCGCGAGCCGGCCGAGCTGATCGGCCGTGAGCGGCGACAGCTCCGACATCTTCAGCACGGCCGTGTTGCCGAGCGCGAGACACGGCGCCGTCTTCCACGTGGCCGTCATGAACGGCACGTTCCACGGCGACACCAGTGCACACACGCCGACCGGCTGGTACAGCGTGTAGTTCAGCATCTGATCGTCGACCGGATAGGTCCGGCCGTTCATCTGCACGCACACTTCCGCGAAGAAGTTGAAGTTCTCGGACGCGCGCGGAATCAACTGCCTGCTCGTCTGCGCGATCGGCAGGCCGGTGTCCTGCGTCTCCAGCGCCGCGAGCATCGGCACGTTCCGTTCGATCAGCTCGCCGAGCTTGCGCATCAGCTTCGCGCGCTCCTTTGCCGGCGTGTTCGCCCATTTCGGGAACGCTTCCTTCGCCGCGCGCACGGCCGCGTCGACCTCTGCCTCGCCGCCCGACGCGACGTCGGTGATGACGTCGCCCGTCGCCGGGTTCAGCGTCGTGAAGGTTTCGCGGCTCTCCACTTCGCGGCCGTCGATCCAGTGCTTGATGGTCATGTGCTCTCCTTGGGCGACGGGCTCAGCCGGCGCGATAGTAGTCTGCTTCGCCGACGATCGTGTTCACGAGCCGGCCGATCCCTTCGATTTCGGTCACGACCTCGTCGCCCGGCTGCGTGTCCGCCAGCCCCTCGGGCGTGCCGGTCAGGATCAGGTCGCCCGGCGCGAGCGTCATGAAGCTGCTGATGTGCTCGATCAGCGCCGGCACGTCGAAGACCATGTCGCGCGTGCTGCCGCGCTGCGTCTGCCGGCCGTTCACCGTCGTGCGCAGCGTCAGGTCGCCCGCGTCGCCGATCTCGTCGCGGCTGACGAACCACGGCCCGAGCGGCGTGCAGGTGTCGCGGTTCTTCACGCGCAGGTTCGGACGGTAGTAGTTCTCGAGATAGTCGCGGATCGCGTAGTCGTTCGCGACCGTATAGCCGGCCACGTAGTCGATGGCCTGCGCGCGGCTCACGCGGCGCGCTGGCCGGCCGATCACGACGGCCAGCTCGCACTCGTAGTGCATGTGCGTGGCGTCCGCCGGGCGCACCGTGCGCGACCGGTGGCCGACGAACGTGTTCGGCCCCTTCAGGAAGATCAGCGGTTCGCTCGGCGCATTGAAGGCGAGTTCCTTCGCATGGTCGGCGTAGTTCAGGCCGAGCGCGAACGTCGTACGCGGCGCGACGGGCGGCAGCCATGCCACCGCATCCTCCGCCAGCACGCGCCCCGTATCGAGGCGGATCGCGCCGTCGCCGGCCGGTTCGGCTGCATGCAGTGCGCCGTTGTAGATCACGCGCGCCGTCTTCATCGTGCTTCCTCCGCAATCAACGTATGCCGCAACGCGCCGATACCGGCCGCGGCGATCTCGATCGTGCTGCCCGCGCGGGCGCGCGGTGCGCCGCCCGCGACGCCGAGCAGCAGCACGTCGCCCGCGTCGAACGACATGAAGGCCGTCACGTCGGCGATCAGCTCGCGCACCGGGCGAATCAGCGTCGCGGTCGATGCGGACGCGGCCACCTCGCCATCGATCCGCACCGTCAGGCCGATCGCGTCGACGTCGGCGAGCGCGGCAGCCGGCACGATCGCCGGGCCGAGCGGGCAAAAGCCGTCACGGCACTTGAAACGCACGGCCGGACGGTAGTAGTCGGGATGCGGCACCGACACGTCGCTCGCGAGCGTGAAGCCGTGCACGTAGTCGAGCGCCTGCGCGGCCGCCACGCGCGTCGCGCGCCGGGCGAACACGACGGCCACCGACGCACCGATCTCGAGCGCGTCGACGCCGGCCGGCACGACGACGGCAGCACCGTCGGCCACATGCGTGTTGGCGGATTTGATGTACAGGATCGGCGCCTGCGGCGGGCGGCCGTAAGGCGGTGCGTTCACCGCATCGCCGAGCGCGGCGAGCGCCGCGCGCTCGTTGAGCAGCGCGCCGTAGACGGTACCGATGGCGACCGGCAACGGCGGCGCCGCGGCGGTCGTGCAAGACAGCTCCATGCGTCATTCCCCTGCCGCGCGTCGCGGCGCATCGTCAATAGTTAATATCTTAAGTAAACAATTGGGCGCTGGCAACCTCGATTACCCTGATACACGAAATTCATCAGCTTCGGCTGTTAAGATTGATGCGTCCCCGTCCTCTGCTCACCCTGATGAACCGTACGCTCGACCATCGCAACCTGGCCATGCTGCTGCTCGAGGCCCGCGAAACGCTGATGGGCCTGTTTCGCCCCATTCTCAAGGAATTCTCGCTGACCGAACAGCAATGGCGGATCATCCGCGTGCTCGACGGCGAACCGGCGCAGGCGCTCGAAGCCGGGCAGATCGCGAAACGCTGCTGCATCCTGAGCCCGAGCCTGACCGGCGTGCTGGAACGGATGGAGCGCGACGGCCTGATTACGCGCATGCGCGCGCAGGAGGATCAGCGCCGGCTGCTGGTCAGCCTGACGCCGCAAAGCAGGAAACTGGTGACGGAAATCGGTCCGCGCATCGACGAGCAATATCGTCAGCTCGAATCGCGATTCGGCCAGGACGGCCTCGAGGACATCTACCGCGCGCTCGACCGGCTCATCGAGCTCGGCAGCCACGCGTAAAGGCGGCGCCCGCGCCCGCCACGTGCGGGAACGGGCGCCGGTACGACGCGGGCGGTCAGTGGATCGCGCCGCGCATCAGCTCGGTCACGGCCACGCCGCGCGACGTGCGCATGCACTCTTCGACGTAATCGATGAACGGCAACGGCTCGAAATCGATTTCGTCGCGCACGCGGCGATTGTCGAACACGCGATCGACTGTCGCGAATTCCCCGCAGCGCTGCAACGCCCGGCCGATCACGCGCTCGAGTGCCGGATCGCGGCGCCCGAGCACGTCGCGCACGACGAGCGGCAGTTCGGCCGGCGCGCATGCCGCGTAGCGCGGCGCCCCGGTCATCCCCGCCGCCTCGTCCATCGCGCGCACGATCTGCGCGACCTGCGGCGCCTCGTCGCCGGCCGACACGTGATAGACGTCGTGCGCGAGCGTCGGCTTGACGGCCAGCAGCATCGTCGCGCGCGCGACGTCGTCCACCGACACGATGTCGATGCGCGTCATCGGCCGCGCGGTGAAGCGGCGCGCCGCATGCGCGAGCCGGAACATCCAGAACGAATTCGGCGCGGGCCGCGTACCGAGCACCGTGTGGCCGACCACGTGCGACGGCCGCACGACGACGAGCGGCAGCCCGAGCGCACGCAGGCGCTGTTCCGTCTGCGCCTTCGCGTGCAGGTAGCCGGCCGCGAGCACCGCGCCCGGCAGGCCTTCGCCGCCCGGCGCGGCATCGTTCCCCGCGTCGCGTTCCGCCTCCTCCTGGACGATCCCGCCACGGCCGGCATGCGCGTAGGCCGTGCCGACGTAGACGAAGCGCTGCAGGCGCGGCGCGCGCGCAAAGCGTTCGGCGAAGCGCACCGCATCGGCGATGTCGGCCTGCAGGTGCGCGCCGTCGGCCGGCGACGCATGGCCCGCGCAGTGAATCACGTGTGTCGCGCCGGCCAGGCGCGGCGCATCGGCGCCGTGCCAGACGTCGGCGAGCGCGCCGACGATCACGTTCGCATCGGTCAGGCGCGACGCCCAGTACGGCGCGAGCCCCGCGCGGAGCGCCGCTTCACGCAGCCGCGCGACCGCGTGGCCGCGATCCTGCGCGCGCACGACGCAGACGATGCGTTCGAGCAGCCCTGCATTGACGAGCGCCGTCAGCACGGTACTGCCGATGAAGCCGGTCGCGCCGGTCAGCACCAGCCGTCCGACGTTCGCCGCCGCGACCGGTGCGCTGGCCGGCGACACGAGGCTCGTCCGCCAGTTCAGCGACAACGCGGTTTTCCAGATCAGCACGATAGTCTCCTTCGAAGAGTCGGCCAGGCGGCGCGGCACCCGCGGTTGCGGGCGGCGCACGGCTCACTGGCCGGGCCGGGGCTGACGCGCGCCCCGGCGGCTCCCGATCGGGCATGCGGCCAGCGATCGCGTCGATCGCGCTCTGGCACGAGGCGGCGGCAGCCGGCGCGGACGGGCGTCCGTCGCACAGGATCGGGAAGCTTCCAGTGTGGGGCCGGACCGCATGCAAGTCTGTCCCGAAAGTTTCGTGAAAGTGTGCCGATTTGTACGCGATTGTCGGAGTGTGTCGTGCCGGCCGCCGCGTCGACGCGCCGAGAGGTTCGGTCCGGCTGCATTCGACCGGCTCCGCAGCGCGTCGATCGCACCGGTTTCGACGGCGGCCGGTGCGCGACCGATCGACGCGGCCGGCGGCCCTGTCATCCCATGTCTGGGTCACCGCGCGTGCCCGCCCGGACATCGTCGTTGCCGGTATCGCCCGTGTGTGCTGGCGCATCGGGAAGACCATGCATCGTCAGACGTCGTTTCATCTGAAACCGAAATAGACTCGATACGGATTTATTGCGGATTATCACTTGCGTTTCACACCAGTCTATCTAGACTGTTCAAGTCCAAACGGTCGAATGTGTCATTTTTTTCAGGAGACGATGCAATGCGCCTCACCATTCGGATTAATGGCAGCGAATCGGCAACCCGGCATTCGTTCGCGGTATTGTGGGTCGATACCGACGAAGGGCTGTGGTCGCGCGAGGCACACCAGGGCATCGACCTTCCAACCTGGGGCAAGGTCCGCGACGTGGAGGGCGCGATGGCGCTCTGCGCGGCCGACGGCGGCAATGCCGTCTGCCAGTTGAAGGGGCTGTCGTTCGATGCGACGCAGCGCGAACAGGGCCCCGCGGTGCTCGCCGGCGAGCACCCCGACGGCGCGTGGCGCCTGCAGGCTGTCGATACCTGCACGACCCAGCCGGAATACCGGGAATTTATTTCCGTTGCCCGATAGATATCGACAAGTACTATTGACGTCAATCGTCTGCGGTTTTCGGGTTTATTCCGGTAGAAGTAATATTCATTTCGATATTCAGCATGAATGGCGCCTCGACTGGAGGCGCTTTTCATTTTCGGGATTAAAGAAATAACCGAGGCGCGGGCAATTGATCGTACGCCGGGACGATCGCCATCGAGCCTCGCCGGAGACCGCCCGGGTCGGCATGCGATGAGTCGTCCGTATTTAATCCTCCGCACCCGGTGCGAAATCCCGCACTCGGCCGCGCCTTTCCTGCTCTTCCCCCTTTTCCAGGCTGCCTTCCATTCGTCTTTTTGCGGGGCCGGAACATACTTTCCCCACACGATGTTTACTCATTTATTACAATCGCATTATTCAGACTGACCAGCCGCCGTCCGGCGGCCCGACCCCGGCCATTGCATGAGCGTGAAAAAGAAGACCCACCCTGCCGATCCGTACGCGACGGCGACCAAGAATCCAATGCTCGCTTCGCGCCTGCCGATGTGGCGCTCACGGTTGATCGTGGTGGTCGTGTTCCTCGCGTTCGCGGCGCTGATCGCGCGCGCTTTCTGGGTGCAGGTCGCCAACCAGGATTTCTACGTCGGCCAGGGCCAGAAGCGCTATCAGCGCACGATCGAGCTCGACGCGATGCGCGGGCGCATCGTCGACCGCAACGGCGCGATGCTCGCGGTCAGCCTGGCGACCTATGAAATCTGGGCGAACCCGAAACAGGTCGCCGACACCGATTACCCGCAGATCGCGAAGCTGCTCGACATGCCGCTCGTCGAGGTGAAGCGGCGTCTCGGCAACGACAAGACGTTCGTGCTGCTCAAGCGGCAGGTCGACGCGGACACCGCCAGCCGGCTCGACAAGCTCGCGATCGACGGCATCACGCAGATCGCCGATTCGAAGCGCTTCTACCCGGAAGGCGAATCGGCCGCGCACGTGGTCGGCTTCACGAACGTCGAGGACAAGGGCCAGGAAGGGGTCGAGCTCGCGGCGAACGCACGCCTGCAGGGCACGTCGGGCCAGCGCGAGGTGATCCGCGACCGGCTCGGCCGCATCGTGTCGGACACGCGCCCGCTCGTCCCCGCACAGCACGGCGCGACGATCGAGCTGACGATCGACCGCCGCATCCAGCAGCTCGCATTCAGCCAGCTCAAGGCCGCCGTGATCGAGAACAACGCGCTGGCCGGCAGCGTCGTCGTGCTCGACGCGAAGAACGGCGAAATCCTCGCACTCGCGAACTATCCGACCTTCGACCCGAACGACCGCGCCCGCCTCACCGGCCAGCAATTGCGCAACCGCGCGGTGATCGATACGTTCGAACCGGGCTCGACGATCAAGCCGCTCGTCGTCGCGCTGTCGATCGACGAGCGCAAGGTCACGCCGAACACGATCATCAACACGTCGCCGGGCACCTACAAGATCGGCCCGGCGGTAATCCACGACACGTCGAACCATGGGTCGCTGACGGTATCGCAGGCGCTGCAGAAGTCGAGCAACGTCGCGCTCGCGAAACTCGCACTGAACCTGCCCGCCGAAACGATCTGGAACAAATACCAGGAGTACGGGATCGGCCGCGCACCGGAACTGACGTTCCCGGGCGTCGCAGCGGGCCGGCTGCGCGGCTACAAGCGCTGGCGGCCGATCGAGCAGGCGACGATGGCGTACGGCTACGGGCTGTCGATGTCGCTGCTGCAGATCGCGCAGACCTACACGGCCTATGCGGGCGACGGCACGCTGCACCCGGTGTCGCTGCTGAAGAACGGCACCGACCAGCAGACGATCGACGCGCATCGCGGCCACCGCGTGACGTCGCCGCAAACGGCAGCCGCGATCCGCTCGATGCTCGAGATGGCGGTGGGTGAAGGCGGCACGGGGCGCCGCGCGCGCGTGGACGGCTACCGGATCGGCGGCAAGACGGGTACCGCGCGCAAGCAGGTCGGCGCGACCTATGCGAAGGGCAAGTACCGCGCGCTGTTCGCCGGGATGGCGCCGATGAGCGACCCGCGCCTGATCGTCGCGGTGATGATCGACGAGCCGCGCGGCAAGGGCTACTACGGCGGCACGGTGGCCGGCCCGGTGTTCGCGTCGGTCACGAGCGGCTCGCTGCAGTTGCTCGGCGTGCCGCCCGATGCACCGGTCGAACCGGAGAAGAATGCGCCGGCGAAGGCCGCCGCGCCGCAGAAGACGGCCGCGGCGCCGAAAGCGGCGGCGACGACCGTCGCGCAGAAACCGTCGGCATCGCTCAAGACGACCGCGCAATCCGGGCTCCCCGCGCCCGCGAAGGCGGCTACCGCCGGCTGACGGCGCCACGGGCGATGCCGTGTCCGCATCGCCCCGTCCCACCCCGCTCTCCAGGAACGCACCGCCGAGACCGGCGCACGCAGGGCCGATCGCGGCCGCGCGCCGTCAATGCGCGGCCGCGGCCGGCTTCGCCATCCGCCCGAGCACGTGCTCGGTCATCCCCCGCGCGAGCTCGGTCTCGCCCATGAACACGGTGCCGACGCCCTCGCTCGACAGCAGCGCGGCCTCGTCGCCGCTGTTCGTGCACAGCACGACCTCGAGCGTCGGATTCAGCGTGCGCGAGATCTCGACGATCTGCCGCACGTCGAACACGTCGGGCAGCGTCACGACCAGCATCCCGGCGCGGGCGATATGCGCCTGCACGAGCACGATCGGCTCGATCGCGTCGCCCGACACGGCCGCGATGCCGTCCGCGCGCAGCTTCTCGACGAGTTCGCGATTCTGCTCGACGACGACATACGCGATGCCGCGCTCGTCCAGCGCATGCGCGATCCGCGTGCCGACCTTGCCATAGCCGACGATCACGACCTGCCCGGTCAGATGCGTCTGCGGCGTCGACATCGGCAGCGCGGCGAGCGGATCGTCTCGCGCCTCGAGCTTGCGCGCGAACGCCGAATGCTTGCGGATCCATGCGAGCGCCGGATCGATCAGCGCGAACAGCAGCGTGTTCATCGCGATCGAGATCAGCGCGACCGCGAGAATCAGGCTCTGTCCTTCGGCCGACAACAGCCCGAGCGCACGGCCGAGGCCTGCGAGAATGAACGAGAATTCGCCGATCTGCGCGAGGCCGGCGCCCACGGTCAGTGCCGTGTTCAGCGGATAGCGGAATGCGATCACGAGCGCGACGGCCGCGAGCGTCTTGCCGATCAGCACGATGGCCGCGACCTCGATCACGTGCAGCGGCTCGTCGAGCAGCACCTTCGGGTCGAACAGCATGCCGACCGAGATGAAGAACAGCACCGAGAACGCGTCGCGCAGCGGCAGCGTCTCGTCGGCCGCGCGCCGGCTGAATTCCGACTCGCGCATCATCATCCCGGCGAAGAACGCGCCGAGCGCGAACGACACGTCGAACAGCTTCGCCGCGCCGAACGCGATGCCGACCGCCGCGGCAATCATGCACAGTGTGAACAGCTCGCGCGAGCCGGTGCGCGCGACGAGCCAAAGAATGCGCGGGAACACGCGCTTGCCGACCACCAGCATCAGCGCGATGAACGCCGCGACCTTCAGCATCGTGACGCCGAGCGTGCCCCATACGCTGCCGCCGGCCGCATGCGCGTCGCCGGGCGGCGTGCCGCCGAGCAGCCCCGCCACTGGCGGCAGCAGCACCAGCACGAGCACCATCACGAGATCCTCGACGACCAGCCAGCCCACCGCGATACGCCCGTTGACCGTCTCGACGAGCCCCCGCCCTTCGAGTGCGCGCAATAGCACGACGGTACTCGCGACCGACAGTGCGAGCCCGAACACGAGCGCCGCACCGAGGCTCCAGCCCCACATGAGCGCGAGCCCGCCGCCGAGCAGCGTCGCGACGGTAATCTGCACGATGGCGCCCGGCAGCGCGATCTTGCGCACCGCGAGGAGATCGCCGAGCGAAAAATGCAGACCGACGCCGAACATCAGCAGCATCACGCCGACCTCGGCGAGCTGCTGCGCGAGCGACAGGTCGCCGACGAAACCGGGCGTGCCGGGGCCGATCACGATCCCCGCGAGCAGATAGCCGACGAGCGGCGGCATTTTCAGTAGCGACGCGAGATAACCGAAGATCATCGCGAGACCGAAACCGGCCGCGAGCAATGCAATCAGGCTGACGTCATGAGGCATCCCCCCTCCCAAGCTCTTGTAACGATTTAGTAAGGTTCAAGAGTGAAAGGATACGGGATGAGGCGGAAAAATGGCGCGCCGCCGCGAAAATTTCAACGCGGCGGCGCATATTGGCGGGGTGCAACCCCTGCGCAGGGGAAACGCGTCGCAAGCCCGGCCGCACGTCGCGCGGGCCGGGCAGCCGGCGGGCTGGCGCCCGTCAGCGCGACGCTTGCGGGAACCGCGCGCCCGGCGGCGGCTCGGGCCGCGTCGACGGCACGCTCTTGCGCACCTTCGCGACCTGCGCGGCGGTCACCGGCGCGCCCGTGTTGCCCCAGCTCGTGCGCACGAAGTTCGACACGTCCGCGACTTCCTGGTCCGACAGGCGCCAGCCGAACGGCGGCATCGTGAAGGTTGACGGCGCGGTGCGCGTGCCCTGCAGCGCGCTGCCTTCCAGTACGACGTGGATCAGCGAGGTCGGATCGTCGCCCTGCACGACCGGGTTGCCGGCGAGCGCCGGGAACACGCGCGTATAGCCGTGGCCGTCGCTGCGATGGCAGGCCATGCAGTTGTCGCGATAGACGGCCGCGCCCGGCTTGCTCGCGTCGCCGGTCTGCAGCGCCTTCGCCGCGGCCGCGTCGTACACGTGCGGCTGCTCGCCTTGCACGCGCGGCGGCAACGTCTTCAGGTAGCGCGCGATCGCGTTCAGGTCGTCGTCGGTCATGTGCTGCATGCTGTGGCCGACCACGTCCGTCATCCCGCCGAATGCGGCCGTACGCAGCGTGCGGCCGGTCTTCAGGAACTGCACGATCTCGGCCTCGTTCCACGTGCCGAGGCCCGTGCGCGGCTCGCCGCGCAGGCTCGTCGGCACCCAGCCGTCGATCGCCGCGCCGCCGGCCAGGAAGTCGAGGCCGTCCGCGTCGGTCAGCCCGCGCTCCTGCATCGTCGGCGCGCGCGGCGTATGACACGCGCCGCAGTGGCCGAGCCCCTGCACCAGATACGCGCCGCGCGCGACCACCGGGTCGGTGTACGGCGCCGCGTCGAACGGCTTCGGCGACGGCGCGAACATCTTGCGCCAGATGCCGAGCGGCCAGCGCATCGACAGCGGCCACACGATGTCGACCGCGCGGTTCTCGTGCTCGACGGGCGCGACGCCGTGCATGAAGTACGCGTACAGCGCCTTCATGTCGTCGTCGGTCAACCGCGAATACGACGGGAACGGCATCGCCGGATACATCGTGTCGCCGTTCTTGCGCACGCCTTCGCGCACCGCGCGGGTGAAGTCCTCGTAGGTCCAGCCGCCGAGGCCCGTCTTCGGGTCCGGCGTGATGTTCGTCGAGTAGATGCCGCCGATCGGCGTGTCGAACTTCAGCCCGCCCGCGAACGGCTTGCCGCCGCTCGCGGTGTGGCATGCGATGCAGTCGCCGGCGCGGGCAAGGTATTCGCCGCGCTTGACGAGGGCCGCGTCGGCGGACAGCGCCGCCGGTGCGGCCGCCGGGCCCGAAGCCGCGGCCGGCGCGGACGCCGGCTGCGCGAACGCGGCGCCGCCTGGCAGACCGAATGCCGCCCATGCCGCGCCGATCGCCAGCGCGCGCCGCAGCGGAGCAATGCGGCGCGCGGCGTTGTGGTGGTTCATCGTCCTCTTCATGCGGTCACCAGCGGGGCGGGATTTTTCAGGTACTGCTCGCGGATCGCGCGTGCCGACCAGTAGGCCAGCGCCGCGATGATCCCGGTCGGGTTGTAGCCGATGCCCTGCGGCAGCGCGGACGCGCCCATCACGAACACGTTGTGCACGTCCCAGCACTGCAGATAGCGGTTCAGCACGCTCGTCTTCGGGTCGGTGCCCATGATCGCGCCGCCGACGAGGTGGGTCGTCTGGTACTGGCGCGAGTCGAAGTGCTTGCCGAACTCGCGCGTCGACACGCCGATCGCCTTCGGCCCCATCGCCTCCGCGATCTTCTTCATCTGCCCGGTCACGTACCGCGCCATCCTGATGTCGTTGTCCTTCCAGTCGAACGTCATCCGCAACAGCGGCTGCCCGTACGAATCGCGATAGGTCGGATCGAGGTCGAGATAGACGTCGCGGTACGACATGTTGGTGCCGTGCGCGTCCATCGAGATCGTGTGCGCGTAGTTGTCCTTCACCGCCTTCTTCCACGCCGAGCCCCACTGCGGCGTGCCGGGCGGCGTCGCGATGCCGCTGATCGGCTTCACGCCGGCCTGGTTCACCCACAGCGGCGAGCCGCCGACGAAGCCGAGCGGGCCGTGGTCGAAGTTGTCCGCGTTGAAATCGTCCACCGCGACGCCGTTGCCGCCCGCGCCGATGAACGGATTCGTGTAGGTATCCTTGTCGAAGAACGCCTTGATAGTCGACAGGTTCTGGTACGCGAAATTGCGGCCCACGACGCCTTCGCCAGACACCGGGTCGTACGGCTTGCCGATGCCCGACAGCAGCAGCAGGTGCACGTTGTGATACTGGAACGCGGCCACGATCACGAGGTCGGCCGGCTGGTGCACTTCACGCCCGGCCGGATCGACGTAGGTCACGCCGGTCGCGCGCTTCTTCGTGTCGTCGAGGTCGACGCGCAGCACGTGGCACTTCGAGCGCAGCTCGAAGTTCGGTGCCTGCTTCAGCGCCGGCAGGATGTTCAGGTTCGGCGACGCCTTCGAGTACATGTAGCACGCGTAGCCGCTGCAGTAGCCGCAGAAGTTGCACGGGCCCATCTGCACGCCGTACGGGTTCGTGTACGGCCCCGACGTGTTCGCCGACGGCAGCCGGTACGGATGCAGGCCGAGCGAGTGCGCCGCATCGAAGAAGCGCTGCGCCGAATACGTATTGAGCTGCGCGGGCAGCGGGAAATTGTCGCTGCGGTTCGCCTCGAACACGTTGCCGTCGCCGACCACCTTGCCGCCGACCTTGTACGCCTGCCCCGACGTGCCGAACACCTTCTCGGCGAAATCGAAATGCGGCTCGAGCTCGTCGTACGTGACGCCCGTATCCTGGATCGTCATCCCTTCGGGGATGAATTTCTTGCCGTAGCGCTCTTCATAGTGGCTGCGCAGACGCAGCTCTTCGGGCGTGATCCGGAAGTGCACGCCCGACCAGTGCAGCCCCGCGCCGCCCACGCCTTCGCCCGGCAGGAACGCGGCGAGCTGGCGGTACGGCAGCGCGGTGTCCTGCAGGCCATGGCGGATCGACACGGTCGTCTTCGACAAGTCGAGGAACAGCTTCTTGCGGATGTTGTAGGTCAGCTCGTCGATCGTGTTCGGGTACGCGCCGTCCGGATAGGTGTCGCGGTATTCGCCACGCTCGAGCGCGACGACGTTCAGGCCCGCTTCGGTCAGTTCCTTCGCGAGAATCGCGCCGGTCCAGCCGAAGCCGACGATCACCGCATCGACGTGCGGCTTCTTATCTGCGGCCATCAGCTGCGCTCCCCGTTGATCGAGACGGGGCCGTACGGATAGGGCTTGCCGCTCTGGTTGACGAAATCCATGAAGTCCGCGCGCGCGCCCGGGAAACCGATCATCTTCCACGCGGCCATGTCGCGATTGCCGCCATGCACCGGATCGCAGAAGTAGCCTTCACGCGTGTTCTGCAGCAACTGGCCGAGGAACACGCCGGGCGGGACGTCGTCGATCTGTGCGCTGCCCTTCTCCAGCGCGCCGAGCACCGTGTCGCGCGTCGGCGCGTCGAGATCCGCGAACGCCTTGCCGTGCGCCTTTTCGCAATAGCGGTTGACGGCCGCGATGCCGAGCCGGTAGATGTCGCGCGGCACCAGCTTCAACTGGTAGCCGAGCTCGGGCACGCCCTGCTGGAACGGCCCCTGCATGTACCACGTCGCGCCGTGCGCATACGGCGTCTCCATCTGGCGATCGATGAATTCGGGCACGCCCGCTTCGAGTGCGCCGGGGCCTTCGGCGTCGGCAGGAATCAGCCGGTCGACGGCGGCCTGGACGAACGCCCATTCCTTCGCATCGAAAAAGGTCGGCTTGTACGGCGCGCGTTCGGCGCTGGCCGACGCAGTGGACGCGTTGCCGGCCGTCGTCGCGGACGACGAGGACGAGCGCAGGTCGCAGCCGGCGACCGACGCGATCGGCACGAGCGCGACCGAGGTGCGCAGGAAACGGCGACGCGAATTGGGTTTGTCAGGTGGCGTGGACATGGTCGGATGTTGATCGTTGGGGATCGGGTTCGGACGCGCGCATGCCGCATGCCGCGTGCCCGGCAGGCAGCCGTGCCGCGGGCGGCCGGTCGCCATGTTCTTTCGGTGTTGCGCACTACCTCGATGCAGACGTCCGGCAACGCAGTCCGCAGCGGTGCCGTCAACGCAGCCGCACGTCGCCCCGGCGCCGGCGGCGCTGCGCGGCTCGACCTCTTCGCGGGCCCTATCGTCGGACAAATACCGGCATCGGCCGGCATCTACCCGCCATCGCCCACGACCCTTGTTCAACTTAGACGTCGCGTCCGCGGACAGCAAGCGCAACGTGCACGACCCTCTTTTCCGGCCGGGCGACGAGTGCGGCGAATTATATATGGAACCGGTTCCATTACTAGAGGGTTCGATGCAATTCAGTGCATCGAAATTAGCAACAATGGGAAGACTGCAAGACTGAATGTGCAAGGATGGCGAGATGGCGACGCCTTCGCCGGTCGGGCAAACGAGCGGAGCGCGGGAGATGTGCCGGACGTGAGAGGCGTGAGAGGCGTGAGGGCCGCGGGGGCTGCGAGGGCCGCGTGTCGCTTTCCGGGGACGCCCGCTCGGATGGCGATGTCGAGTTGGACCGCGCTCCGGTAGTTCCCCCCTCCTATGCATACCCACGATGCCGGGCCGGCCGAATACCTGACGCCGACCGACACGCACGCGTGCCGAATCGCGCGCGGCTTTCCCCTCACCACGGCCAGAACATCGACGCGATCGACAACGCCAGCGCCGCGCACAGCGGCGAGTAATACAGCGTGTCCATCCGCGCGAAACGCGACCCGCGAATCCGTTTGAAGAAGCCGACGTAACGGAAATCGCCGACGGCCCGCACCGCGAAGATCAATGCGAGCGCAACGACCGCGAACGCGATCGTGCCGGGATACGCGTTGCGCCCGAGCCATCCGGCACGCGCGGCGACCACGCCTGCGCCGCCCAGCAATGCCGCCGCGACGGCGAGCGTGCCGACGGCAGTCGGCCGCAACAGCGGTACGCCGTCGTGCTCGGGAATGGCCGCGCGCTTGCCCAGCCGCCCGCCGAACGCCCAGTAGACGTGCACGAACGCGATGGCGCAAAGCATCGGCACGCTGAAATACGCACCGGTCATGTCGATCAAGGTCCTCGTCTCGTCGTCTCGTCGTTTTGCCGAAAGCACTCCGGCCCACGGCCCCGCCCGCATGACGATACCGAAACCCGGCCACGCGCGCATTGCGACGTCGGGTCGCAACGGCCGCAACCGATAGCCGCGCATGTTGCGTCGCAGTGCGCATGCGTCGTCGCGCTGGCCGGCCGCTTGACTTCCCTCCGTGCACAACTACCCTGTTATTCCAGTACTGCGGTCGGCACGCCGCTACGCGAGCGGCTGCCCGCACGACGACGATAACGAAGGCCATGGAGGCGACTCATGCTGATCGGCGTGCCGAAAGAGATCAAGAACCACGAGTACCGCGTCGGCCTCACGCCGGCCGGCGCGCGCGAACTCGTGCGGCACGGCCATCGCGTGCTCGTGCAACGCGGCGCGGGCACGGCGATCGGCCTGCTCGACGACGACTACACGGCAGCGGGCGCATCGCTCAGCGACCGCGCCGACGAAATCTTCGCGCGCGCCGACATGATCATCAAGGTCAAGGAGCCTCAGCCGGCCGAATGCGCGATGCTGCGGCGCGGCCAGATCCTCTATACGTACCTGCATCTCGCGCCCGATCCCGATCAGGCCGCCGCGCTCGTGAAATCCGGCGCGGTCTGCATCGCGTACGAAACCGTGACGGGCCCGGGCGGCGGCCTGCCGTTGCTCGCCCCGATGAGCGAAGTGGCCGGCCGCATGTCGATCCAGGTCGCGGCGACCCACCTCGAAAGCCCGCGCGGCGGCCGCGGCCTGCTGATGGCCGGCGTGCCCGGCGTGCCGGCCGCGCACGTCGTCGTGCTCGGCGCGGGCGTCGTGGGCACCGGCGCGCTGCAGATGGCGGTGGGCCTGGGCGCACGCGTCACCGTGCTCGACAACAACGTGAACCGATTGCGCCAGCTCGATCTCGTGTTCGCGAACCGGATCGCGACCGTCTGCTCGAATGCGCAAACGGTCGACGAAGCCGTGCGCGATGCCGACGTCGTGATCGGCGCCGTGCTGGTGCCGGGCGCATCGGCGCCGCGGCTCGTCACGCGCGACATGATCGCGACGATGCGCAAGGGAGCGGTCGTCGTCGACGTCGCGATCGACCAGGGCGGATGCTTCGAGACCTCGCATGCGACCACGCACGCGGCGCCGACCTTCGTCGTCGACGGCGTGGTCCACTACTGCGTCGCGAACATGCCCGGCGCGGTCGCGCGCACGTCGACCTTTGCGCTGAACAATGCAACGCTCGGCCATGCGCTCGCGCTCGCCGACAAGGGCTGGAAACAGGCGATGCTCGACGATCCGCATCTGCGTGCGGGCCTGAACGTGTGCGACGGGCACATCACGTACGAAGCGGTCGCACTGGCGCTCGGCCTGCCCTACGTGCCGGCGACCGGCGTGCTCGCTTGACCATGCCGGCATGCGTTGCACGCAACGCGGCCGGCCGCGTTGCGTTCACGCGCCCTTCGATCGGCTCCGCTTCGCGCCGCCGCCCGCGCTGCCCGCACCGCTCATCGTGCGCGCCAGCAGCGGCCGCAGTTGCGCGAGCGTGCGCGTGTTCAGCACGTCCTGCCGCGTCAGCCAGCCGCGCCGCGCCTGATCGATACCGAACGCGAGGTTGTCGAGTTCGTCCGCGCTGCATGCATCCGAACCGATCGCCACCAGTACACCGGCCTTCGCGGCCTCGCGGCACCAGACGTCCGGCAGATCGAATCGCCGCGGCTGCGCATCGAGTTCGACGAAGCAGCCGCGCGCGGCGGCCCCCGCGAGCACGCGCGGCACATCGAGTGCGCAGGCGTCGCGTTCGCCGAGCACGCGGCCGGTGGGATGCGCGAGAATCGTGAAATGCGGATGGTCCATCGCGCGCAGCATGCGATCGGTCTGCGCGCCGCGCGGCAGGTCGAAACCGTCGCGTACCGCACCCACCACGAGATCGAGCCGGCCGAGCATCGCGTCGGGTACGTCGAGGCTGCCGTCCTCGCGAATGCCGGCTTCCACGCCCTTGAGCAACACGAAATCGTCGAACGTCGCGTTGACGCGATCGATCTCGTCGATCTGGCGCGCAAGCCAGTCGAAGCCGTCCCGAGCGCCATCGGGCGGGGCACGGTCGGTGACGGCCAGGTACGCGAGCCCGCGTGCACGCGCGGCGTCGGCCATCGCGCGCAGGCCGTCGCGGCCGGCCGATGCATCGGTATGCGCGTGCAGGTCGCCATGGAGATGCTTGCGCTCGACCAGCGCCGGCAGCGTGCCGGCACGCGACGCATCGACCTCGCCGCGATCCTCGCGCAACTCGGGCGGCACCTCGCGCAGCCCGATCGCCGCATAAACCGATGCCTCCGTCGCGCCGGCAATCCGCTCGTCGCCGCGAAACACGCCGTATTCGTTGATCTTCAGGCCGCCGGCCTGCGCGATCCTGCGCAGCGCGATGTTGTGCGCCTTCGATCCCGTGAAGTAGACGAGCGCCGCGCCGAACGCATCGGCATCGACGACGCGCAGGTCGACCTGCAACCCGCTGGCAAGCGTCACGCTCGACCGGGTCTTGCCGTGCGCGAGCACGCGCGCCACGTCGGCGTGGCCGACGAACGCTTCGGCGACCGCGACCGGCTCGCGTGCGGTGACGAGGATGTCGAGATCGCCGACCGTCTCGCGGCGGCGGCGGAAGCTGCCGGCCGGCACGGCCTTGCCGACGCCGGCCACCGCACGCAGGCGTTCGAGCAACGGCATCAGCGCATGCGCGGCGTCGGGCAGCAGAAAGCGTTGCGGCTCGCGCTGCAGGCGATCGTCGATCGCTTCGAGCAGATGCGCTTCGGTTTTCGCGCCGAAGCCCGGCAGCTCGCGCACATGCCCGCTCTTCGCTTCGGCGCGCAACTGTTCGAGCGAATCGACGTGCAGCGCGTCATGCAGCGCCTTCACGCGTTTCGCGCCGAGCCCGGGCACATCGAGCAGCTCGACGATCGCGCCCGGTAACGCATGACGCAAGGTCTGCTGCAGTTCGCAGGTGCCGGTCGCGGCGATCTCGCGCAGCTTCGCCGCGAGATCGGCCCCGATCGACGGAATCTTCGCGAGATCGTCGCCGTTCGCGATCATCGTCGGGATATCGCGGCCGTAGTCGGCGACCGTGCGCGCGGCGTTGCGGTACGCACGCACGCGAAACGGGTTGGCGCCCTGGATCTCGAGCATGTCGGCGATCTCGGCGAACACGGCCGCGCACTCGGCATTGTGGATCGGCATGATCGGCGTGGCTCCTTCCACGTGGATGTCGCGCCGCGCGCGTGCGCGACGGCGTCTGCCCGCCCGGCGCCGCATATCGACGCCGCCGGGCGCCCGTTGGTCATCCTACGCCGGCCGCGCGTCGCGTGCAGCGCGGTTCAAGCCGCGACGTCAGAGCGACGCGCGCGGCGTCGTCGCGTAGCGTCGCTCGTAGAGCGACTGGCAATGCGCGCAGCGCTCGGCGGTCGGACGCGCCAGCAGGCGCTCGTAACCGACCGAGCCATCGCAGTCGATGCATTCGCCGTAACTGCCGTCGCGCATCCGCTGCTGGGCGCGGCCGATCGCGCGCAACTCGGTCAGCTTCATGCCGATCAATGCATGATCGACGTCGACGAACAGGTCCGCGTTCGCCTCGTCGCCCTCGTCCGGCGCCGCGCCGGCCAGATCCGCATAGGATTCCGACGCGCGCTGGTCTTCGCTCGTGCGGATCTCCGCACGCAGCGCCTGCTCGCTCTCGTTCAGCCGCTGCTTCAGCGTCTGCCTTTGTTGTGGGTCGAGCGACATGGCCGTCTCTCCTGTTCCGGGTTCCGCGCGAAAAAGAGCGGCGCGCGGTATCGCGCCGGTGCACGGCACGCAGGCACGACTGCGCCGCCGCATCCGGATGGGCGGCCGGACGTGCGAAACGCCGGACGCATTCGACGCAGGATAAACCCATTGAACACGCGTGTGTTGACCGAAATCGGCGTACCCGTCATGCAGCGGCAGCGGCGCGGAAACTGGGGACCGACGCGCAATCCCGGCTTGCGGCGCGCACCGCGAAGGCCGCCGGCGCAACCGCAGCGCAGCAATTTCCCGTGCGGCCACGGTGCATCCTTCCGTTCTCGCGAACCGGCATCACGCAGTCGATACGATCGCGCGCACGGCGTCGCCTCGATGATTCGGTATCCTTAGAACGCGTTGCGCCCGACGAAGCCGCGCACCACCGTCATCAGGATGATCTTGATGTCGAACCAGAAGCTCCAGTTCTGCATGTAGAACAGATCGAGCTTCACGCGCGCCTCCATCGCCTCGATCTTGCGCGTCTCGCCGCGATAGCCGTTCACCTGCGCCCAGCCGGTGATGCCGGGCCGCACGCGGTAGCGGTACATGTAGCAGTCGATCAGTTGCCGATACAAGTCGTCGTGCTCGATCGCGTGCGGACGCGGACCGACCACCGACATCTGCCCGAACAGCACGTTGAAGAACTGCGGCAGCTCGTCGAGCGACGTGCGCCGCAGGAACGCGCCGACGCGCGTGATGCGTGCATCGTTGCGCGACGCCTGCCGCACGACGCCGGGCTGGGCGCGATGCACGCGCATCGTCCGGAACTTCAGGATGTCGAACTCGCGGCCGTCGACGCCCTTGCGGCGCTGCCTGAACAGCACGGGCCCCGGCGACGACAGCTTGACCGCGATCGCCAGCAGCGCCAGCAGCGGCAGCAACGGAATCAGCACGCCGAACGCGAACAGCCGGTCGAACGCGAACTTTGCCCACAACTCCGGCGCGGAGCGCGGCGTGGTCGCGAGATTGATCGCCGGCATGCCGAGCACGTCGGTCGCGGAGCGATCGACGATCGCCATCTGCCGCACGTCGGGCAACAGCCGCAACTCGACGAACTCGTCGCGCAACTCGCGCACGATGCGGTGGATCCGCCACTCGTGCGACATCGGCAGCGTGAGCCAGACCTCGTCGATGTCGCCGCCGCGAATCAGGTCGCGGAGCGTGTTCCAGTCGTCGATCACCGGTACGCCGCCGATGCCGCCCGCGGCGGCCTGCGCATCGTCGTCGAATACGCATGCGGGCACGAACGGGCCGTTCGGCGCGAGCTGCATCCGCTCGATCGCCACGCGCCCGTAAGCCGTTGCGCCGACGACGGCGACGCGGCGCTGCCGCGCACGCGGGTCGCCGCGCGTCAGCGCGAGCGCCAGCAGCGCCGCGCGGCCGAGCAGCAGCGCCGCGTCGCCGGCCAGCACCGTGCGCACGATCCAGCGGGTGGTCACCGTGCCGCCGCGATTCATGATCCACATCGTGCCGGCCACCGTCAACACGCTCGCACACATCACCGCCACCAGCGTGTGCGTCAGCACGTGCGCGCCGCCCTGCACGGCCACACCGCCAGGCACGGTGCGCAGGTAGCGCGGCAGCAACGCCACCGTCAGCACGCACAGCAGCGCGATCGAACCGCGTTGCGCATCGGACAGTTCATGCCATCCGAGACCCGACGCCGCCTGCGCGACGAGCGTCCCGGCCAGCACGAGCGCGACGTCGGCCGCCGCGATCGCGGCACGCCGCATTGCATTCGTTCCACCGGACATCGACTGCATCGTCACGCACCGTGCGCGGGGAATCCGAAATGCGCATCCGGCATGCGCGGGCGAACCGTCGCCGGCCTCGCATTTGCGCGCGTGCCGAGCAACCGGCGATAGTCGGCACGAATCAGGTCGTAGCACTCGCACGCCTGATGTTCGAGGCCGTGCCGGTCGAGCACCGTGATGCGGCCGCGGCGTTGCCGGATCAGCCCGGCTTCCTGCAGGTTCCCGGCCGCTTCCGTCACCCCCTCGCGCCGCACGCCGAGCATGTTCGCGATGGTCTGCTGCGTGACGGCCAGCTCGTCGCCGTCGATCCGGTCGTGCGCGAGCAGCAGCCAGCGGCTGAGTTGCTCGCTGACCGAGTGATGCCGGTTGCACAGCGCACTGCGCGAGATCTGCGCCATCGTCGCCTGGCAAGTGTTGAGCAGCAGCCGGTAAGTCTGCGCCGATCGCTCGAATTCGGCGCGCATCACGCAACTCGGCACGCGATAGGCCATTCCGCCGATACGCACCTCGACCCGGTTCGATGCGGCGACACCGCCGACCAGCGTCCCCAGCCCGACCACACCCTCACGGCCGACCACCGCCACTTCGACCATCGCACCGTCCTCCATCAGGTGCTGCACCGACATCATCGCCGTCGTCGGGAAATGCAGGTGGCGCATCGGCTCGCCGACCCGGTCGAGCATCCCGGCCTTGATCCTGACCAGTTCGAGATGCGGTGCGATGGCGCGGATGCTGTCCTCCGGGAGGGCAGCAAGGATGGCGTTCGCCGAATAGCTCGAGTGAAGATGAAGCATGTCTGTATCCCTTTTATCGTCCGCGCCGCCGGCAGCAGCAGGCACGGAACTCGTTATCTCGATGCGCGCCCGGACATTGACAGCGGTTGCGGCCCACAACCCTGAATCCGACTGATCATCGGCTTGTCATCGCCGAATTGAGTCGACTGCCCCGTTTCGACACGCCAGCCCGAATAAGCGATTTACGTGCCAATACCCGCCCGTCCTTAATATATGAATCACATCCGATTTAGAGCCGCCGAATAACCGTCCCCAAATCCCAAAAAGCGTCTCATTTCCGGACACTCTCCCGCGCGACGGACACAGCGAGCATTCGACTGATCAATTCCCTTGCCTCGGGCCAGGACGGCCGGTTGGCGGCCGCGACGCTTATCGTTCAAATACTTACAGCCGATTTTCAATTGTTTTCTTGATGTGCGGCGCAGCATTTCGCGCCATCGCCGCACCGCACACGCTCGTTTCAAACTGTCTCAAATTTGAATCGATACACTAATTCGCGGCTCTGTCCGTTACCGCACATATCACAATCAAGCCATTGATTTTAATGACAAATCAGGTTGACCCCATTAATTTGTCAAATAATGTTCAACGCCATCTCGCCACTTTCGCTGTACGATTCGCCATGTCGATCGATTGATTCCCGGTCGACATAGAATGACAAGCAGGCTCATGATTCCATTTCCGGATGATTAATTCCGGGAAAACGAATCATTAAATCGATATAACGTTCCGGCTCAATTGCAATCGTCAAACTTTGTGAAATGACAGAATGCGGAATTGCTCGAATTCAATTGCGTGCTAGCCTTTTTCGCGAGTATCGTCATTCCGTTTTTGATCAACAAAAGTCCGCACGATCGTGCGAAATCCCGTTCCGGGGTTCGCCGAAACGACGCGCGACCGCCAACCTGCGAGGATGCGCCGTGACTCACCAGGCCGCCGACGCCGTCGCGTATGCGAACGGCGTGATCGAGCTTTCCCACAGCTTCGACGCCAACCGGTTTCTCGCGGCCATCGACCGCGACGAACTCGCCACGCTGACACCCCACCTGCAGCTCGTTCACCTGAAATCCGGGCAGGTGCTATGCGAACCCGGCGAAATGCTCGCCGCGGTCTACCTGCCGGTCACGAACGCGATTTCGCTGCAGTACGTGTCGTCCGGCGGCATGACGCTGGAGGTCGCGGAGATCGGCAGCGAAGGCGTGGTCTGCGACGACGTGATCGGCGGCAGCGGCCGGATGCCCTGCCGCGCGGTCGCGTGCCGCGACGGTTTCGTCTACCGGCTCGACCGGCGCGTCTTCGCGGCCGCGTTCGATGCGTCGCCGGTGATCCGCCATCTCGTGTTCGTCGGCGTGCGGCTGCTGATGGCGCAGGTCTCGCAGATCACGTTCTGCAGCCGTCATCACGTGCTAAAACATCAGTTGTGCAGATGGTTCCTGCTCGCGTTCGACCGCACGCGCAGCATCGAGATCCAGGTGACGCACAGCATGCTCGCGCAAATGCTCGGCGTGCGGCGCGAAACGGTCACGGACGCAGCCGGCGAAATCCAGAAGCTCGGCCTGATCCGGCAATACCGCAGCTCGATCGAGCTCGCGGACCTCGACGGCCTCGAAAAAATGTCGTGCGGCTGCCGCGCGATCGTGCGCGACGAGATGAAGCGCATCCTGTCGGCCGACTCGGGCGTGCCGGCCGCGTCACGCGCGTGACCGGCGCACCGGGCCGGGACGGCGCTTCTGCGCCGCCGGCGTGCCGGGTCAGCTGTTTGTAGGGTGGCGAACAGAACGCCGTGTCCACCGATGGTCTACTGATGCCGGACTGCCGGGGGGATGTCAGCGCTTATCGCGCGTCTGCCCGAGCGGACGACACCACGCATGCCGGAGCAGCACGTGAAAAACGAAATCAGAACCATCCTGAAGCACGTCGCCCACCTCGAAGCCGCGATCGATTCGATCGGCGACGGGGACGACCTCTACGAAGCGGGCCTCTCCTCGCTCGATACGATCCAGTTGATGCTCGCGATCGAAAAGCAGTTCAACATCGAGATTCCCGACGAGATGCTGAACCGCAACCTGTTCCGCAGCATCGACGCACTCGCGGACACGATCGCCACGCTGCAACGCACCGAGCACTCCGCATGAGCGCGCTGCTTCCCGAACTCGCGTCCAACAGCGATTCGCATCGGCTCGACGAGGCCGCGCATGCCGTCGCACAAATCGCCGCCCAGCATGCCGATGCGGTCGATCGCGACGCGCGCTGCCCCGTCGAGGCGATCGAGGCGATGCGCGCGCGCCGGCTGCTCGGCGCCATGGTGCCGACCCATCTCGGCGGCGCGGGTGCGTCGCTCGAAGATATCGCGTCAGCCTGCTCGATCCTCGGCCAGGCGTGCGCATCGTCGGCGATGGTGTTCGCGATGCACCAGATCCAGGTCGCCTGCATCGTCGACCACGCCGCCGACCAGGGCTGGCACAAGCTGTTCCTGCAGCAGCTCGTGCGTCACCAGTGGCTGCTCGCATCGGCCACGTCGGAAGACGGCGTCGGCGGCAACCTGCGCGCGAGCCAGTGCGCGCTCGAAATCGACGCCAGCGGGTTCCGGTTGCACAAATCCGCGCCGACGATCTCGTACGGCGACTACGCGGACGGTATTCTCGCCACCGCGCGACGCGATGCGGACGCGCCTGCTTCCGAGCAGGTGCTCGTCACGCTGCTGCGCGACGGCTATACGCTCACGCGCCGCGGCGAATGGGACACGCTCGGCATGCGCGGCACGTGCAGCAACGGCTTCGTGCTCGACGCGCAAGGCGCCGCCGTGCAATGCCTGCCGGTGCCGTTCGCGAAGATCGCCGAGGAAACGATGGTGCCGGTCTCGCACATCCTGTGGGCCGCGGTGTGGATCGGCGTGGCCGGCGACGCGTTCCATCGCGCGCATCAGTTCTTCCGCGCGCAGGCGCGCCAGACCGACGGCGCACCGTCACCCGCCGCGCGACGCATCGCCGAATCGCTCGCGCTGATGCAGGCGATGCAGGCCCGCGTCGACAACGTGCTGCGCCTCCACGCGAACGCGTCGGCCCGCTCGTGGTCGGCCGGCATGGCCTGGGCCGCCGAGATCAATACGCTGAAGACCTACGTGTCGGCGACCGCGCTCGAAGTCGCGCACCAGGCGATGATGATCTGCGGGATGGCCGGCTACAAGCAAGGCACGCCGTTCAGCATCGGCCGCCACATTCGCGACCTGCACGCGGCGCCGCTGATGATCAGCAACGACCGCATTGCCGCCAACACCGCGAGCCTGTTGCTCGCCCTGCGTCCCGCCACGCTGGAGAAACATACGTGAACGATCGCCTTGCCGTGCCCTCCGCCGCCTCCGTCCCCGCCGACGCACCGCTCGACCGTGCGGGCGTCAATCCGCTGCGCGATGCGCTGATCGACGCGGGCCTGCTGGTTTCGACCGGCATCCAGGGCCTGTTCGGCCGCAGCGAACGATTCGAGCGCGTGGTCGAAGCGCTCGACGCGTTCGTCACGCGCCTCGGCGCCGACCAGCAGGCCGAAGTGCTGCGCTTCCCGCCGGCGATGAGCCGCACCGAGTTCGAGCGCAGCGAATACATGAAGAGCTTCCCGCAACTGGCGGGCAGCGTGCACGCGTTCTGCGGCGACGAACGCCAGCACCAGCGCGTGCTGCAATGCCTCGATCGCGGCGACGACTGGACCGAAAACCAGAAGCCGACCTACGTCGTGATGACGCCGGCCGCGTGCTACCCCGTGTATCCCGTCGTCGCGCGCGCGGGGGCGCTGCCCGCCGACGGCCGGATCGTCGACGTGTTCTCGTACTGCTTCCGTCACGAACCGTCGCTCGACCCGACCCGCATGCAGCTGTTCCGGATGCGCGAATACGTGCGAATCGGCACGCCCGAGCAGATCGTCTCGTTCCGCGAGACGTGGATGGAACGCGGCACGCGGATGATCGAAGCGCTGCACCTGCCGAATGCGATCGATCTCGCGAACGATCCGTTCTTCGGGCGCGGCGGCAAGATCGTCGCGAACAGCCAGCGCGAGCAGAACCTGAAGTTCGAGCTGCTGATTCCGATCGAGCACGACGGCCGGCAGACTGCGTGCCTGAGCTTCAACTACCACATGGACCATTTCGGGCTGCTGTGGGACATCCGCACCGCGACGGGCGACGTCGCGCACACGGGCTGCGTCGGTTTCGGCCTCGAACGGCTCACGCTCGCGCTGTTCCGCCACCACGGCTTCGACATCGACGCCTGGCCGCAAGCGGTCCGCGACGTGCTGTGGGGCACGCCATGAGGTTCGTTTCCCGCGACGGCGAAGACGCGTCGTTCGAGGGGGTGCGCCACCGCGCACGCCACTACCGGCCGCACCCGCTGCACAGTCAGGAGATGGTCTGGAAGCAGACCAACTGCTATGTCGACATGTGGCTCGAGGTGCTCCGGTGGTGGGGTCTCAATCCGTATGCGGCGCTGCCGTTTACGATCGCGCTCGATTTCGAGGGCGACCAGTTCACGTTCTTCAAGTTTCCGCACGACGAGCTGGAGCGGCTCTACGGGATCGTCGTGCAGGAACATTCGATCTACGAGCCGCTCGACCAGCACATCGAGACGCAGGTCGCGCGCGGCCACCTGATGATCGTCGAGGTCGACGCGTGGTTCCTGCCCGATACGCGCGGCAGCAGCTACCGCACGCAGCACACGAAGACGACGATCGGCATCGACGCGATCGACCGTGCGAAGCACCAGATCGGCTACTTCCACAACAGCGGCTATTACGTCGCCGAGGATTTCGACTACAACGGGCTCGTAGGCGCCAGCTCGCCGATGACGCTGCCGCCGTACGTCGAATGCGCGAAGCGACGCTTTGCACCGCTCGACGAACGCGCGCTGTGCGAAGCCTCGCTCGCCGCGTTGCAGCGCCACCTGCGGCGCCTGCCGATCGTCGATCCGATCGCGGCGTTCCGCCGGCAGTTGCAGACCGACGCGCGCATCCTCGCGGGCGCGCCGCTCGAGCGCTTCCACGCGTACTCGTTCAATTCGGTGCGGCAGCTCGGCGCGAATTTCGAACTGTTCGGCCACTATGCACGCTGGCTGCAAGCGAGCGGCTGCACCGGACCGTTCGCCGAAATCCGCGCCGCGTGCGATCGCATCGCGTCCGAAGCGATGGTGCTCGAATTCCGGCTCGCGCGCGCGTGCGCACGCGGCAAGGAAGAATACGGCGATTCGACGCTCGAAGCGATCGAGGTCGCGTATGCCGACCTCGTCGCGTGCGCGCGGCAGATTGGCGCGCCGCTGCGGCACGTGACGCCCGTGCGCGCCGACACCGCACCCGTGTCGGCCATGCGGTGACGCGCGCGCGCCCCCTGCCCGCATGGTCGATGCTGGCGACGGCCGCGGGCGCCGTGCGCGAACCGCGCGACCTCCCGGCCGATCGCGGCAGCTGGATTGCGGCGCCGGTGCCCGGCACGGTCGCGCAGGCGCTCGCGCTGGCCGGCCGGCTCGACGAAGCCGCGTCGCTCGACGAGCGCGATCACTGGTACCGGCTCGAGCTGCGCGGGCGCGGGCCGCGCATCCTGCGCTTTCACGGCCTCGCGACGCTCGCCCACGCATGGCTCGACGACACGCCGATCCACCGCTCGGACAGCATGTTCGTCGCCCACGACGTGCCCGTGTCGCTCGACGGCACGCACCGGCTGACCATCTGCTTCCGTGCGCTCGCGCCGCATCTGCGCGACGCGCGCGCGCCGCGCCGTGCGCGCTGGCGCACGCGGCTCGCCGAACCCGCCGCATTGCGCACGATCCGCACGTCGCTGTTCGGGCACATGCCGGGCTGGTTTCCGCCGTATGTACCCACCGGCCCGTGGCGGCCCGTCGAGGTGCTCGATCCGGCCGACGGCCCCGTCCTGGCCGATTGCAAACTGCATGCCCGTATCGAAGGCGACACGGGCTGGCTCGACGCGGAACTGACGTTCGCCGCGCCGCTGCCCGACGCGTTCGCGGCACGGCTGTCGTGCGGCGACCATCACGCGACGCTAGAACGTGCCGACATCGACCAACTGCGCGCAAGCGTTGCGATACCGAACGTGCGTCGCTGGTGGCCGCATACGCACGGCGACCCGGCGCTCTACGAGGTCGTGCTGCATATCGGCGCCGCGCGCCGGTCGCTCGGCTCGACGGGTTTCCGCACGATCGAGATCGATTCCGGCATCGACGGCAAGGGGTTCGGGCTGCGCATCAACGGCGTGCCGGTGTTCGCGCGCGGCGCATGCTGGAGCAGCGCCGCGCCGCTCGCGCTGCACGCCGACGACGCGACCTACGCCCGCCTGCTCGGGCTCGCACGCGACGCCGGCTTCAACATGATCCGCGTCGGCGGCACGATGACCTACGAGGCCGACGCGTTCCACGCATGGTGCGACCGGCTCGGGCTGCTGGTCTGGCAGGACTTCGGTTTCGCGAACTTCGATTACGCGCTCGACGATCCCGAGTTCGCGGCCAACGTCGATCGCGAAGCGAGCCAGTTCCTTTCGCGTCACGGCGCTTCGCCGTCGCTTGCGGTGCTGTGCGGCGGCAGCGAGATCGCGCAACAGGCCGCGATGTCGGGGCTCGGGCCGAAGCAGCGCTTCGTCGAGCTGACGGCCGACCGGCTGGCCGGCCACGCGGCCGCGCACCGCCCCGATGTCCCGTACGTGCCCGATTCGCCCGACGGCGGCTTGCTGCCGTTCACGCCGCGCGAACGCGTGTCGCACTACTACGGCGTCGGCGCGTACCTGCGTCCGCTCGACGACGCGCGCCGCGCGGACGTGCGCTTCGCGAGCGAATGCCTCGCGTTCGCGAACGTGCCGTGCGATGCGACGCTCGCGGAACTCGGCTGGCCCGGCGTGCACGAGCCGCGCTGGAAGGCGGCCGTGCCGCGCGACCCCGGCACGTCGTGGGATTTCGACGATATCCGCGACCACTATCTGCAGACGCTGTACGACGTCGCGCCTGACCGGCTGCGACGCGAGGATCCGGCGCGCTACTTCGAGCTGTCGCGTGCGGTGATCGCGGACGTGATGCGCGAGACGTTTTCAGAATGGCGACGCACCGGTTCGCGTTGCGCCGGCGCACTCGTGTGGCAGTTCCAGGACGTGATGCCGGGCGCCGGATGGGGCGTGATCGACGCCGCGCACCGCCCGAAATCGGCATGGTATGCGCTGCGCCAGGTGCTGCAGCCGATCCAGGTGCTGCTCGTGGACGAAGGCCTGAACGGGCTCGACGTGCACGTGGTCAACGAGCGCCCGGCGCCGCTGTCGGCCGCGATCGACCTGGTCGCGCTACGCGACGGCCGTACGCCGGTCGCACGGGCCGGCTGCCCGGTGCGGATCGCCGCGCACGACACGGTGCGGCTCGGCTCGGCCGAGCTGCTCGGCCGCTTCTTCGACTGGACCTACGCGTACCGCTTCGGCCCCTGCGAACACGATACGGTCGTCGCGACACTGCGCGCCGACGACGGCACGCTGCTGTCGCAGGCGTTCCATTTCCCGTCCCGCACGCATCCTGCCGTGCTGGCGCGTCGCGAACCGGGGATCGAAGCGTGCGTATCGCGCACCGGCGAGACCTGGCACGTCGACATCGACACGCGGCATGTCGCACGCCACGTGCAGATCGACGCACCGGGTTTCATGCCGAGCGACGACTGGTTCCATCTCGCGCCCGGCACGCCGGCGCGCATCGCGCTCATTCCATTGCGAATCGACGGAAAGCCCGCGGCGGCCGACGGCGATGCGCCGCCCGCGGTGGAAATCCGGGCCGTGAACGCCGCGCGCGCGGTGCGGGCCAGCCAGGCCGGGTGACGACGCTCGCGGCCGCCGCGAGCGTCGCGCTGCCGCGTATCAGTCGGACGAGCCCGTGCTGCGCGGCCGCTCGATGCCGTACGCTTCCATCCAGCGATACAGCGTCGCGCGCGACACGCCGAGTTCGCGCGCGGAAGCGGCGACGCGCCCGCGCGTGCGCAGCAACGCGGTTTCGATCGCTTCGCGCTCGATCGACTTGCGGATGTCGGCCACCGACGGCGACGCCGCGTCGAGACAGTATTCGAGCTCGAGATCCTGCGCGGTGATCAGACGCCCTTCCGTCATCACGACCGCCCGGCGCACGCGGTTGATCAATTCGCGGACGTTGCCCGGCCAGTCGTGCTTGTAGAGCGCCGTGATCGCATCCGTCGAGAACCCGCGCACGCGATGGCGCGCATCGCCGCGAAAGCGCTCGAGCATGTGATGCGCGAGCAGTTCGATGTCCTTGCCGCGCGCGCGCAGCGGCGGCTGATCGATGCGCATCACGCACAGACGGTGGAACAGGTCGGCGCGAAAGCGCCCTTCCTCCATCGCATCGCGCAGATCGACGTGCGTCGCCGACACGATCCGGACATCGACCGGTACCGGATCGCTGCCGCCAAGCCGATGAATCGCGCGCTCCTGCAGAAACCGCAGCAGGCTCGCCTGGCTTTCGTGGGGAAGGTCGCCGATTTCGTCGAGCAGCAGCGTGCCGCCGTTCGCGGCCTCGACGTAGCCGATCTTGCGCGCGTTCGCGCCGGTAAACGCGCCGCGCTCGTAGCCGAATAGTTCCGATTGCAGCAGATGCGGCGGAATCGCGCCGCAGTTGACCGCGACGAACGGGCCGTTGCGCCGCTCCGAATGACGGTGGATCGCGACGGCCGTGAGCTCCTTGCCCGTTCCCGTTTCGCCGAACACGAACACCGGTGCGTCGGTGCGCGCGAAACGCCGCACCGTATCGAACAGCCGCAGCATCGCGCTGCAGGTGCCGACGATGCCCTTTTCCTCCGATTCGAGCTGTTCGCGATCGCGCGCGAACAGGCATTCCATGCCGTAGGCGTGGCCGACCGTATCGGCAATCCGCTGGTGCGACGCCGGCAGCGTGACGTAGTCGAAGCAGTAGTCGCGCAACAGCGCGCGCACGTTCGGCGACGCGGTCTGGCCGGCATCCACGAGCGCCACCCAGACGACGTCGCGCATCGACGCGCAGGTCGACGCGATGCTGCCGATCGCATCGGCGTGGCCGCCGCTCAAGTCGAGAATGCCGCAGGTAATTTCGCCGGACGTGTCGCGCAGCTCGTTCGCATGCGCGACGACCGACACTTTCCAGTCGCGGCGCGACAATTCCTTTCGCAGCATCACGGACGGCGACTGCGTCCAGTAAATCAGCGGACGCTGCCCGTTACCGCTCCCCACGCCGGCGCTCTTATCGCGCGTTATTGGCATATTCATAACGAACCATCACTTTCCGCACTCCGCGAACCGTTCGCGTGCGCTGCGGCCGGCGGCGCATGGCCGCCTTTCCGCGCTGCGTTTCCGCAGCTTTGGCGAAGATCGAAACTGCACACGGCGAGAACCCCCGGAGATCGAGCCGGCTGTCATCCGGCCTCGTTGTCATCGAACTCGAACGGAATGCGCGACTGCAGGAGCCATGACATTCCGGCTTTGAAGCGACCCGCCGTCAGGCGGGGCACGTCGGCACACGGAAACGCCGACCCGCATGGGCGTCGCATCGTACACGACGGTCGCACCCGATGCCGAGCCGGAGGGCGGCCAAACCGCGCCCGGATCGCCCGCCCCATTTCATCCGCACCTGAATTTACACCCCGTTGCCAGTTGGCCTTGTTACCAAAAGATAAACGTGAATCAGTCGGTTACGCTGCTCGTGGCCCGGCGCTCCGCGCTTTTGACCACTGAGATTTGATTATCTATGACCATTCCCGTCAATCAGTGGCAAATACTACTTTTCCGCAAGATTGATCCGGTCGATTGCCCGCGATTTCCATCGAAATCTCCCAAAAAGCAAAGTACCGTGCTCCGCGGACCGCATAATCGCGCGCGCCCCCGGGTCGCCGCATCGCCTCCCGCCGGCGCGCCGGCCACCCGGCCGTTACACGTCGTAATCACCGGCATCGCGCCGCGCAGGCGCTTTTCGGCGAAATCCTGCCGGCTGGCCGGATACCGGGCGGCGGCCCGCGCGTCGTGCGGTGCAGCATGATGGCCATCCTTGCGCGATCCGCCCGCCCGCAGGTCCCGGCCCGAAGCGCCCCCACCGGCAGATCACCGCGGCGGTGCAGGCACGCGAGCGGCAGCGCCCCCTTGCGGGCGTGCAGGATGGCGATCGGATGGCGGGGGGATCACCTCGCCCGGTGTGCACGATGCGATCGACGGCGAGCCAGCGCCCGGCACTCCTGCGCGCAGCCGGTCCGTCGTCAACGATGCAATCTCGGCCCCGTCTCCCGGCGCGCGGTTTGCGTGCGATGTCGGCCGGGCGCGCTTCATTGCAGGCCGCCACGATGAACCAATTATGAAAAAGCACTGGCCCCGACGGTGTGTGCTACCGCACATTGCGACGCTCCCGTGACGCGCGCATCGCCTGGTATCCCGCGCCGCGCCCTGCGAATCCGGAGCGTGAGTGCGCTTTCGAACAGACCGCTGCACCACGCATCGGGATGATGAAGATCGCCGCGCCGCACGGATCGACCGCATCCGCGCGGCGTGCCGAAGGCATCACGCGAGGACAGCATCATGGAATGGCATTGTTGTGAATTCGAACATCTGAGCGCCGTCGATCTCTATGCAATCCTGCGCGCGCGCAACGCCGTGCTGGTGGTCGAGGACGCGCACACGCATCTCGACATCGACGGCAAGGACGCGGGCGCGCTGCACGTCTATGCGAGCGTGCGCGACGGCGACGCGATGGAAGTCGCGGCCTACGCACGCATCCTGCCCGGCGACGACATCGATCCGGACGTCGTGATCGACAAGGTGCTGACGAGCGAAAGCTGCCGCGACGACGACACGCTCGAACGCCTGATCGGGCGCGCGCTCACCGCCGCGCAGGCCGCGTGGCCCGAGGCGGCGGTGCGCACGCACGTCCCCGCGCCGCGCCAGGCGTTCTACAAACAGTTCGGATTCCGCAAGGCCTACGGGCCGTATCTCGAACAGGGCGCGCCGTTCGTCGGCATGATACGGTCGGCCGACCGCGCGGCCGGCGCGCTGCGTCACCTGCTGTCGCGAGCCGTTTCGGTCTCGCGCCACGACGACGCGCGCGCCGACGGCCGCGCGCGCACCCTGCTCCCTGCCGATACCGGAGCGAACCGATGACCCGCACCCTTCGTCCGGTTCCCGAACCCGATCTGCCGAGCATCCTGCCGGTGATTCTCGCCGGCGGCTCCGGCACGCGGCTGTGGCCGCTGTCGCGCGAGCAGTATCCGAAGCAACTGATCGAGCTGGTATCGAACGAGTCGCCGCTGTCGGCAACGGCGCGCCGCCTGAACGGTATCGCGAACGCATCGCTCGGCGACACGCTGCTGCTCGTATGCGGCGAACAGCATCGCTTCATGAGCGCCGAGCAGGTGCACGGCCGCTCGGCGCCCGCCCGCATCCTGCTGGAACCGGCCGCGCGCAACACCGCGCCCGCGCTGACGCTCGCCGCGCTCGACGCGAGTGCGCTCGCGGACGATCCCGTGCTCGCCGTGATGCCGGCCGATCACGTGATCGTCGACGTCGGCGCGTTCCAGGACGCGATCGCACGTGCGGCACGCTATGCGCAGGAAGGCGCGATCGTCACGCTCGGCGTGCTGCCGCGCCGCGCGGAGACGGGCTACGGCTACATCCAGGTTGGCGAGCCGCGTTCGGGCCGCCACGGCAGCCAGGGCGGTTACGCGATCGGGCGTTTCGTCGAAAAACCCGACGCGACGCTCGCCGAACGCTATCTGCAATCGGGCGATTACTGGTGGAACAGCGGGATCTTCGTCACGCGCGCATCGGTCTGGCTGAAGGCCATCGGCGCGCTTGCGCCCGACATTCATGCGGCCTGCGAGAGCGCGTGGCGCGCGGGCGTCGCCGACGATCCGTTCTTCCGGATCGACGCGGCGGCCTTCGACGCATGCCCGTCGGATTCGATCGACTATGCGGTGATGGAGCGCCTCGCGGAACACGGCGAGCTCGGCATAGAAGGCATCGTCGTGCCGCTCGCGGCCGGCTGGTCGGACGTCGGCACATGGGACGCGATCTGGGAAATCATGCCGAAGGACGATCACGGCAACGTCGCGCGCGGCCCCATCGTGTTCGAGGATACGCAGGACAGCCTGGTGCGCTCGGAAGGCCGCCTCATCGCGTGCGTCGGGATGAAGGACGTCGTCGTGATCGAGACGGCCGATGCGGTGCTGGTGGCGAACAAGCACGACGTGCAGCGCGTGAAGAACATCGTCGCGCGCCTGAAGACCGACCGGCGCCCGCAGGCGAGCGAGCACCGCAAGGTGCAGCGGCCGTGGGGCCATTACGATTCGATCGATCTCGGCGAGCGCTTCCAGGTGAAGCGGATCGTCGTCGAGCCCGGCAGGCGGCTGTCGCTGCAGATGCACTATCACCGCGCCGAACACTGGATCGTCGTGCGCGGCACCGCGAAGGTGACGCGCGGCGCCGAGACGTTCCTGCTGTGCGAGAACGAATCGACGTACATCGCCGTCGGCGAAGTACATCGACTCGAGAATCCCGGCCGGATTCCGCTCGAAATCATCGAGGTGCAATCGGGCGACTATCTCGGCGAGGACGATATCGTCCGCTTCGACGATCAGTATGGCCGGGAGACTTGCGTACCGCCGGAACCGGCTACGCGGAAGGCGGCCGTGCTGGCCGCGCCGTCGACGGGCGACGCGTGCTGACCGCACGGGCATGGCGCCCGCGCGTCACCGCACGACGATCGCCGTCGACACGACGTTCTGGATGAACGGCTTGCCGACGGCCTTGATGAAGTAGGTGCCCGCCCGGGCGCCCGGCAGCGGCATGCTCGTCGTGTCGGCCGGATAGCGGCCGGCCAGCGCGAACGCGCCGTCGCCGAGCCGCTCGTACAGCTCGAGATGGTCGACGGTCTCCGGATGGGTGATCCTGACGGTCAGGCTCGCACCCACGGGCTGCGCGTCGATTGCGGTGCAACTGGCGATGCCGGTTTCGAGCGCGCTGCCTTCCTCGTAGTCGTTCCAGGTGATCAGTTGAACGAACGGCAATTGTTGCCGCACGCTGTAGCGCTCGTTGATCGTCCTGAACGTGTCCAGCCAGGTCTGGCCGCACGACGGCGCGAGAAAGCGCGGCGCCGCGGCGCCCCACGATGCCTTCGTATCGTCGAAGCCGCTCCATACGCCGCCGACCGTGATCGTCCCCGGCGGCTGATTCCGTGCGATGTCGTAGAAGCGCTCGCGATACAGCAGGTCGCGTCGTATGCCGACCGCTTGCGGCGCGGCGCGCGGCGACGGCTGCGTCCACACGTACGCGCCCTTGCTGTACGGAAGATCGAAGCCCTGCACCAACGTATGAATCCAGTAGACGTCGGGGTACGCCGCGTGAATCCGTGCCCAGTCGGCCTTGCCGACCGCGTCCATCCCGAACTCGGACACGACCGGATGGCCGTTGTAGCGCAGATACTGGCTCGACGTGAAGTATTCGCGGCTGATGTACGCGAGGTTGTGCAGGATCGTCGCGGTCAGGTCGCAGCCGCGGCACGCATTGAACTTGAAGGAACCGCTGTCGATCATGATCGAGAACGTCATCCCGGGAAACTTCGCGAGTTCGGGCAGCGATGCCTGCCACGCCGTGTCGACGAAATGGCCCTCGCCGTACCAATCCACGATCACGCCGTCGATGCCTCTCGAACGCATGTCGGCGAAGGTGCGAAACGCCTGGCGGGGATCGTCGGATCGATAGCCGACGTTCACGCCGCGCCGGTCGGGGCCCCACCATGGAAGGTAGTGCGCGAGCACCTGTGTCGTGCTGCCCGGGTACAGCAACGTGTGCACGTCGATTTTCGATATCGACGTCGTGCCGGCGAGCAGCCCGTTCGACGAGCCCTTGAAATCGGGGCTGCCGGACGTATTGGCCGGCGCGAGCGCCATCACGCGCTCACCGCCCTGGCAATGACCGTAGACGGCCGACAACGCCAGTGCGCCAAGGGCGACCGCCACGATGCGTCGCAATGCCCGCATAACGCTCCTCTTGATCAAGTATCGCGGCCGCGGGACGAACGCGCGGCCGCGATGTATCCTGGCCGAACCCGGCCCAGGTCGACGCATCCGCTGCGCGCCGCTAACCGCCCTGCTGCCCGCCGAGCCCCATCCACGATGCAAGCTGCGCCGCGTAGCGCGACGGCGTGTACGCCGAACAATCGTAGTGCCGATCGGCGATGCGCAAATGACGACCCAATTCGTCGAACGCATTCGTCAGGCCGTCCGGCGAATTCCGGTACAGGATCTTGTTGCCGATCTCGCTACCGAACGTCGACAGGCTGCCGATCTCGTGCGCGAGCACCGGCAGCCCCAGCGTGGCGGCCTCGACCAGCACGAGCGGCGCGTTTTCGGCCCAGACCGACGGCAGCACCAGCGCATCGTGCGCGCGCAGTGCGTGAAACAGCTCGCCGTGGCCGAGTCGCCCGGCGAAACGCAACCGGCCGGCCTGAACCAGATCCTGGTGGCGCGTTTCGAGCTGCGTGCGCAGTGTGCCGTCGCCGTACAGCGTCAGACTGCCGATACGGCGGAACGCGGTCCGGCGCGCCAGTTCGATGAACTCGTGAATGCCCTTCTCCGCATCGAGCCGCCCCACATAGGCGAGATCGAACTGCTCGCGATCGCATACGCGCGGCGGGAACGGCTCCGCCAGCGTGCTCACCGGATTCGGCAGCAGTGCGGTGCGCGTGATGCCGCGTTGCGCCAGCGCCATGCGCATGTACGGACTCGGGCACAGGAACAGGTCGAACACGTTCCGCGGATTGCAATACGCGTACACCGCGTGCCAGTGCAGTTTCTTCACCGTGTCGTGCAGCCGCCCGCGCGGGCTCGCCAGCGCGAACAGGCGCGCCGGATTCGACAGCGCATCGACCGGAACCGGCACCGGACGTCCGTTGCGATAGGCGAGCAGGTTCGGGTTGTAGAACACCAGATGGTAGTCGTGACACGTGAGATACGTGCGAAATCCCTGCTCGCGCCGCCGCCGTGCGAGTACCGGCAGGATCGATTGCGTCAGCAGATTGTGATAGTTGTGCACGAGCACGCGATGCGGACGCACGTCGTCGAGCAACGTCGCCAGTGCGCCCGCCGCGGCGCGGTTCCAGCCGCGCGCGAACGCGCCTTCGCCCGCCGCGAAATTCGTCTCGTCGAACGAGTACACGTCCACGTCCGGGATCTTGCGCAGCACCTCGATGGAGGTCTGGTAGACCTCCTCCGCGCCGCCCTTGCGCGCGTAGTCGTTGACGACGACGACGCGCGTCGCCTCCGCGCGGGAGCCGATCGACGACCACCCGTTCAATTCGGCATCCCGAACGTGCATCGAACCACCCGGTATCGCGGCATGCCGCCGCCATCGTCATGCACCACCGTACTCGTCAGCATCGTCTGCGCTCCGTATCGTCCATTCCATTCGTATCGGCAACGCGAGATCGCCGTTCCAAACCGTTCCAAGCCATTTCATCCGTCCGCGCGCCAGCCGCTTCGCACCGGGCCCGGCGTCGCATCGACCGACCGATTGCCGACCGGCAGATCGCCGCCGCGCCACCGCGATGCGGTCAAGCGATGCGCGAGCCGCACACAGGGCGCTTCGCAATACCGGTAGCTCAGATACGACAACGCAATCAACGGCACGACCGGAACGATCATGTAGACGCCCAGCGGCCATCCGGTCCATCGGTAGTGTTCGCACAGCCAGTAGAACCCGAACAGTGGGATCGCGTGAAACAGGTAAATCGAGTAGCTGACCTCGCCGAGCTTCGCCATCGCGCGCGCGCGGACTTTCAATACCGTCGCCATCGCCACGAAGATCGCGACGCCGACCACATAAGCCAGCGACGACGGCAGATGATCGACGTTGTGATGACGCCAGTCGTTGGCCGCGCCGACGAGCGCCACGCCGACGATCATCGCGGTCAGCAGCCCCGCCACGCATCGGTACGTCAGCGCGATGCCGGCGTGTTCGCCCCGCCCCCCTCTCACCCGCAGCGTGTCGAGCGGCCGGTCGTAGGCCTGACGAAAACATGCGCCCCAGAACATGATCGCGAGGTGGTACGGCATGGCCTTGTACTGGCCCAGCGTGTCGTCGGGAAAGACGTGCAGCGCGACGGTCGTCACGAACACCGCGCACAGCCCGATGCAGGCGAGCGACAGGTCGCGCATCCGATGCAGCCCGCCCCACCAGAACAGCACGAGGCAAAGCCCGTAGAAATACAGCTCCGTTTCGAGCGTCCAGTAATGCCCCATGACGGGCTCCTGACCGAACGCGGTCGGGATCATCGTCGCATTGGCGATCAGCAGCGTCGCGCTCACCGGTTTGCCGAACAGCGTCCAGAAGACGACGCAGCCGATCGGAATGGACAACCAGAATGCCGGATACAGCCGCAGGAAACGGCGGATCAGGAAGCGCCGTGTGCCTGGTCCGGCGGGGCCGTGCAAACTGACCGGAATCAGCAGGCCGCTGATGCCGAAAAAGACCACCACGCCGATCCGCCCGAAATTGACGGAGCGCTGCAGCGTGTCGAGCCACTGCTGAGCGCCCGCCAGCGCGACGAACCGCTCGGCATAGTGCGTCCATATGACGAGCAGGACCGCGACGGCGCGCATCGCATCGATATGGTCCAGACGTCCGGAAGGTTCGGAATGCATCGTCATGGTCGCGTAGAGGTTGCCGGCGTCGGCGGAGGACAGACGCGTTACCGTATCACCGCACCGGTGCAGCGACTGTGCGACATGTGACACAGCCCCGCGTCGGTCCGGTCATGCCGGCGACTCCGCGTTGATGATCGTCGCCGCCGTCGCGCGACGCGATTCGAGCCCCTTGACGAATTCGCTGCACAGCCCGACCACCGCGTCGGCGGCATGCGAACCGAACACACTGTGATCGAGATCGTCGAGTACGACGGCGCGCGCACCGGCAAATCGCGACAGCCGCTTTCCGCGCGGGCCGAAATACATCGTCACCAGATCGAGGCTGCTGTCGTATGCGCCGCAGACGAACAACGTGCTCACCTCCTTGCGCTGGAGCGCACGCAGGATCTCGTGCGGATCGACCGGGGTCGTGTCCGCGCACGACCAGCCGGCGATCCGGCGTCGCCATGCGCCGATTCGCACGGCCAGCGTCGTCGTCGAGCGCTTCAGCACGAGCCGGACGAACGGCATGATCTTTCGATCGCCGCTCAGCACCTGCTTCCACTTCTTCAGCTCGAAGAACGACGACCGGTATCCGGCCATCGAATTGGGACGATGCTCGCGCAGCGCGTCGGTCGAGATGCCGTCGGGCATGTGGAAACGCTGCAGGTTCACCGATATGACGCCCGACAGTGCGCGTCCCGCGAGCGCCGCACGCAACGCGCTGTATGCGCCCGAGCAGATGCCGAACGACACGACCTGCCGATACCCTTGCTCCTTCAACCAGTGGGCTGCCGTCGCGACGTCGTCGACGACGGCGCTCGAATAGACCGGCTGGGGCGCATCGAGCGGCGCGCCGTCTTGCGCTGGCGAACTGTCGCCGATCCCGCGTCCGTCGAACCGCAGCGACGCGATGCCGCGGCGCGCGAGCTCGCGGGCGATCCGCACCGACAGCCGGCTGTCGCCGACGTGCGGACTGGCCGACGTGTTCGTGATCAGCACCACCGGCCCCCGGTCGTGCATCTCGTGCGGCGTGCACAGAATGCCGAACAGGCGGCCGGCCGCCCCGAATCGAACCGGCTGCTCGCAGGCTTCCGGCGTGCGCAGCATCAGGTCGGGCTCCCAGTCCGTTTTCTGCGCGGTGCGCGCCGCCGGTCGCTGCGGGCCATCGGTGGCCGCGATCCAGTCGACGACGGCATCGAACACGCGCGTCGGCAAGCGCGAGAACGTCGTTTCCTGCATGAACGCCGCATAGCCTTCGAACGGCCTTTGCTCGACTTTGCCGCCCAGCGCTTCGAGCCGTTTGCGCAGCGGTTCGGTACCGCCGCCGCTCATGTCGACGATCAGCGTTTCCGATGCCGGCGCACCCGTGCGGTCCTTCAACGCGTCGATCGCGTCGAATGCATTGAGCCGCGTACGGAACGCCGCACTGTAGACCTGCCCGAGCACGTTGAGCGGCGCGTCTTGCGGCTGGGCCGCGCGCAGCGGCGCCGGCAACTGGTCGAGCCAGATATTGCGCATGATCGACAGCTCGCGCACGTAGCTGCGCCCGCTCGCCACCGGCGCCAGCAACACCAGCCGATCGACGTCGTCCCGGTCCGCCGCAAGCAGCGCGAATGCCGCGCCCAGCCGCAGGCCGCACAGCGTCACGCGGGTCACGCCGGTTTCCTCGCGCAATCGCGAGATGGCCGCACACACGTCGTCGACGGCCGTTTCGAACTGGTCGTTCGCGCCATCGGCCCCGGCGGAATCGCCGGTGCCGCGGTAATCGAAACGCAGCACCGGCATCCCGCGCGCGGACAGGCGATCCGCCAGATTCCGCATGCCGCCGTGACTCCAGACGGATTCGTGTCCGTACGCGTTGCACAGGACGACACCCCGCGTCCCGCTGCCCGGATGCAGCCATCCGAACCGCCCGTCAAATATGATCGGTCTCATTTTCTATTAGGTATCGGTGAAGAATGGGTACGGCGCCCTGCGGCCCGACCGCTGAACCGGTCGGCCGCAGGACGGCAAATCTCCCGCGGAAGCCTTCCCCTTTCCGGTATCCATGCCGCACATGCAAGGTCCGGAAGCCGGCCGCCCGCGAGCCGTTCGGATCACGCCATCGGGGCCCTCCTCTTCGTTGCGGCGCCCGTCACGACGGGCTGCCTGCCGGCGGCGCGATCAGCTCGCGCCACCGACGATCGAATACGGGCATGCTGAAATGCTGCTCGCAGTACGCGGCGAAGCGCGTGGCCGCCGCCACGACGCGATCCAGATCCGCGGTCGGATCGGCGACGAACCGCTCCAGTCTCGTGTCGCTCATCGCGAGCGCATCGTCGTGGAATCCGAGTCCTTCGAACGCGGCTTCGTTGCCGACCGGCACGCAACCGTACGAAACCGCCTCCAGCACCTTCGACTTGATGCCGCCACGCAGAAAAGCAGGACACAACGCGATCGAGCACTCGGTGTAGACATCCGCCTGTGTCGGCGCGAACCCGGCGAACTCGACGTTCGGAACGGGTGCGTACCGGCCGGCCATGCGCCCGTAGATCACCAGCGGCGTGGCCGGCCGGATACGCGCCCACAACGCCACCAGGAATTCGATCGCGAGCCGGTTCTGCAACTGCCGGTCCGAACCGATGAAGACGAACCGGAACGGCGCCGCCGGACGCCGCATCGGCACCAGCGCATGCATCGGCGGTGCGATCACGTGCGTCTTCACGGCCTCGTCGTTCGTGAGGGACCGCCGCAGCGACTGCGCGTCCTCCGTCGAAACGAGCGTGACGGCATGCGACGAGCCGATCGCCGCGCGCTCCTGCCGTTTCAGCGCGAATGCTTCATAGCCGAGGAATGCGTTGCGAACCAGCCTCGCGTTGGCGAGCCTGACGAACGGCCCCGGAATCGACTTCTCCAGATACCCGGCCGACAACGGCAAATCCTGCTCGCGCAGGATGTTCGCGCGGCGCGACATGAGATCGTCGAAATCCACGACGATCCGGCAGCCGGGCACGCTGCGCCGCACCAGGATCGCGTAATCGACGAGCCGGATGCCGTCGAAATAGATCACGTCCGGCCTGATCGCCTCGACGGCGCGCAGCAGCGCCGTGCGCTTGCGCGGATGCGAAAACATCGCCACCTGAAGCGCGCACGGCGCGCCGCGCAACACGCTCCATCCGACCCGCACCGCCGCGCCGATCTTCGCGCGCCAGCCGCCGTCCTCGAACACCGAGCGGATCTTGAATTCGGTTACGTCCATGTGGTCGCCGATTGCCTTCCGGATGAAGCTCAACGTGCGCTCCCGTCCGTTCGATACGTCCTGCGGAATGTCCCGCGTCATCACCATCAGCACCCGGTTTTTCACGAGTGACCTCCCCTACGATCCGAAACCTTCCCGATTCCATGTCCCGCCAATCCACGCCGGCGCGGCGAACGACCGCCTGCACGCCGGCTCATGGCCGCTCCCGGGTGAACGCGAGATTCCCGAGCACCACGCACCAGAACACCACGAGCGATACCGCAATGCCGGTCGACGGCGCATACATCACCAGCGTGCGCGGCATGACGAACGGCGCGGCGACGATCGCCGCGACGATCAGCACCTGCTTGATCATGATGAGCCGGTAGCGCCGCACGGCCAGGAGCCACGTGCTCAGCCCCGCATCGATGAACGTGGCGATCGCGCAGCCGGTCGCGTAGATCATGATCGGCACGCCCTGCACGAACGCGGGCCCGTAGATCATCAGGAACACCTTGCGGCCGACGAAGTAGCTGCCGACCCACGCGGCACAGCCGACGAGGCCGAGATAGAGACCGAGCTTCAATGCCTTGGCGCGCACGAGCGGCTCGGTCCGCGCCGAAAAAACCATGCTCGGCGCCAGGGCCAGCGCCAGCGTCGTGCCGACCGAATTCCATTGCTCGACCAGCGACGCGGCGGACGCATAGATGCCGAGATCGGCCTTGGACACCAGCACGCCGAGCAGCAGCCGATCCATGCGCAGCACCAGCACGCTGGCCGCAATGGCCGGCCAGATCCGCAGCCCGCGCACGACCAGCGCTTTCGTGACGGCCGCGCTGCCGCGAAACGATTTCGGCGTCTTCAACGCCAGCTCGCGATAACGGCTGAACGGCGCCGCGGCCGCCACGCAAGCCTCGAGCGGCCATGCGAACGCGGCGACGATCACGCCGAGCGACGCGTGTGCCGCGATGTACAGCCACAGCACCCGCACGCAGCTGGCGTACGCCCGCGCCCGCGTGATCACCCACGGCTTCGATTCGGCGTAGGCCATCAGCGAACCGAGCGCGATCGGCTCCACGATCAACGCAAAGGCCGCGATCAACGTGAGCTCGGATACGCTCGACGGCCGCATGACGATCACCACGACCCCCATGAACAGCAGCATGACGGCCAGCGTCAGCGTGAGCCGCAGGCGGAACGCGCGGTAGACGACCATGTGCCGCAGGCGCGGGTGCTTGCCGAGGATCGGCTGGATCACCTGTGCGCCGAAAATCAGCGCGACGCTGCCGATCACGTAGGCCAGCGACAACGCGAACTGCAGCTCGCCGAACAGCCGCGCGCCGTAGATGTTCGCAAACAGGTGATTGCTCGCGATCGCCGCTAACGCACCGATGATCTTTTCGCACACCACGCCCGCGAACGACGAAAACAGAAGCCTGACGAACGCGTTCAAGATGTCCCCGTCCGCATCGCATCGGCGTGCACGCGCCGCGCGTCGACGCAATGCCACCAGATCAGCGCGATCGCCAGATAGAACAGCGTGCGTGCGCCGAACAAGGTCCAGTAATCGCCCTGTTGCATCGCATAGGTCGCGTAGGCGAAGATCTTCGTGGCCAACCACAGCATCACGACCCCGCCGCGCATCGCGACCAGGATCAGCATCGCGCTCGCCACGCCGTAGATCGCGCCCGTCAGCGCAATGAACAGCGCGCCGCCCGCATAGCCGAACCAGTAGACCGGCACCGCCATGTTGCCCATCGTGAACGTCACGTCGTCGAACACGTAGGCCTTGAGGATCTCGGGCGTGCCGTACGACAGCATCAGGTCGCGCAGCCCGCTCACCGGCGCATCGCTGAAGAACGTCGGCTCGGTGAACGAACCCAATGAATCGACGAAGCGCCCGAACGCCGCCATGCCCCCGAACGTCGGCGCGCCGAACAGGTGTGCGTCGCCGTCCACCACGTACCACGCCTGCCCCTGTTCGAGAAACCGCGACACCACCGTCTCCGCGACGTCGAGCCCCTGCCCCCGGTACGCGTAGAACACCGACACGCTGCCGATCACGAGTGCGATGAGCGAGCCGATTCCCAGGTAGCGCATCACCGGCTTGCCGTTCATCGCATGGATCGCGATGAACGGGATCAGGACGGTCAGGCATACGTGCAGCACGGCCATGAACTGTTCGCCGTGCAACGCTTCCAGCACCAGATCGACGACGAGCAGGCACACGGACGTCCAGCGTACGACCCGCGCCGAACTCGTGCAGAAGGTGCCGAGCAGCACCGCGACGAAGGTCTGGTTGTTCAGGAACAGGTTGAACAGCGTGCTGTTCGACGCGTCGTTGCGCAGCGCGTAACGATTCACGCCGCTCAGCACCGCGAAGCCGCCCGTCAGGCCGGCCAGCACGCCCGTCGCGAGGATCGCGCCGACCAGCCCCAGCCCGAGCGCCACGCTTATCGGCTGAAGCGTCATCCGCGCGCGGATCGGCGGATGGCCGGAGCGTGCGTTCAGGATGCGGTCGAACGCGAACAATGCGCATGCGATGAAAACGACATAGAACGACAGCAGCCGGCTGAACGCGCCGTTCGCGACGCCGAAGATGTCCGTTTCCCGCAGGAATCCGCCGGACTCGATCCCTACGCCGGCAACGAACGCGGTCAGTCCGATCACCAGCGTGTACAGGATCGACACGGCGAACACCGGCCGCGCGACGATCAGCGCGATCACGCCCGCGACCGCGACCAGCAACGTGCAGGTCGCACTCGGTTCCATCGCGCCGAGCGCCGGCAGCATCGCATTGACGCTCAACGCGAGCACGAACAGCGTCGATACGGCCACGCCCGTGAGCGCCGCGGTTCGGCCGTCGGCCTGAATCGTTCGCATCGCCGCCTCTTTCACGCTTGTGCCCGGCCGGCGCGCGGCCGGCCATGCACGGCGCGCTCCAGCGCATCGTGCAGTTGCGCGCTGACCGCGCCGGACGAAAAACGCCGCGCGTTCGCCCGCCCGGCGCTCACCAGCCCGGCGCGCAGCGACGGGTCGCCGGCGACGCGTTCGATCTGCCGGCCCCATTCGGCGGCATCCATCGCATCGGCGACGGCCACGAACGACTCGCCCATCGTGTAGCGGTACACCGGCAAATCGGACGCGACGACCGGCACGCCGACGAATTGCGCCTCGATCACCGTGCGACCGAAGCCTTCGTGCAACGTCGGCGATACGTACAGATCCGCCGCCTGGAAAAAGTAGCCGAGATCCTCGTCGCCGACGTTCTCGACGAAATGGGCAGCGATGCCAGCCTGCGCGGCAATGCTGCGGCATTCGTCGCGGTTGGCCTGGTTGTGCGCGCTGCCTACCCGCAGCACCATCACGTCCTTGCGCCCGAGCGACGCGAGCGCGCGAAACAGCGTCGCATTGTTCTTGCGCGTCTCGTCCGAGCCGACGTTCAGCACCACCAGCGCGTCGCCGACGTCGATGCCGAAGCGCGCGAGCAGCATCGCGCGCGCCCGTTCGCGCACCGCGGCGTCGATCGGCGCATAGCGATCGTCGAACGCATTGGGAACGACCTGTATCCGGTCGGCGCGGATGCGCAGCTCCGCCAGCGCTTCCTGCGCGGTCACGTCCGACGGCGCGAGCACCACGTCCGCGGTCGCGATCAGCGACTGCGTCAATCGCATGTACGCATTCTTCAACTGCTCGACGACGCCGCGCACCTGGCCCGGACGCTGCACATGATGCAGCACGATGCCGACGCGACCGCCCGCCCACCGGATCAGCGGAATCATGAAGGCCAGGTCTTCCTGGTACAGCATCACGAAGTGTCCGGCGCGCGCCGCCGCGATCGCACGCAGCGGATACAGCACGAACTGCGTCCAGTACCGCAGGAACGAACGCGGCTCGGCCGGAATGTCGACCGGCTCCACGTCGAATCCCGCCAATGCCGGGATGAAATCGATACATTTGAGGCTGTATCGCATGACGCCGTTCCAGCTCACCGGCCGCGGGCCGAGAAACCACACGACCCGCACCGCGGGCGACTCGCGCCGCAGCCCGTCGTTGCCCGCCATCGAATCGCTCATGCGTTGCACCTCCTCGCCCGATTGCATCGACACCTCCCGAGCGGTCAGGCGCGCGCTGCGGCGAAGCCGGCGCCGATCCGGCGTACGCCGTGCAACGGCGACGGCTCGAACCCGTTGAACACCAGCCCGTCGATGCGCACACCGATCTTGCGCAGGCTGTCGAGCGCGTCCGCCATGCCGGCCGAGTTCGCCGAACCCTGGCGCGCCACCAACAGCGTCATGTCGGCCACGCGCGACAAGGCCGCGATGTCGGCCACCGGCAGCACGGACGGCGCATCGACGATGACCATGTCGTAGCCGCTGCGCAACCACACGACCAGCTTGTCGAGACGCGCGACGTCGAACAGGTTGCGCGTCGACGCGCGCTGAGTGCCGGCGGACAGCGCATCGAGCTTCCCGGCCACGCGCGTGATCGCCTCGTCGGCCGGCAGCGCGCCCTTCAGTACGTCGGACAAGCCCGGCGTCGCGGCGACCGGCAGATAGCGATGCAGCGCCGGCGCGCGCACGTTGGCATCGACGATCACCGTCTTGAGCCCCCTCTCGGCGAACAGGTACGCGAGGTTGGCGGCAATCATCGACTTGCCCTGCGCGGGCGCTGCGGACGACACCAGCACGACCTTCGCGTCGCCGCCATAGGCCGCCAGCCGGTGTCGCAACGTCAGCGCCAGGCTGTCCATCGCATCGGCCAGCGGTTCGTCGGCCGACTCCTGCGTCGCGATGAAGGCCGGCGTGCGATTCGCATCCGCATCGGCCTGACGGCGCGATTTCGGCAGGACGCCGAGCATCGGGATGCCGAGCGCCGCTTCCAGCTCATTCGGATCGCGAATGCGGCCGGCCAGCAGCGCACGGCCCTGCGCCGCGAGAAACCCGAGCATCAGCCCGATCACCGCACCGGCGAGGATCGCGATCAGGCGCTTGGGCCGGATCGGCTTGTCGCTCGCGACCGCCTTGTCGACGATCGATGCGTTGCCGACCGTGCCGGCCTCCGCGATCTGCAACTGCTGCGTATTGTTCAGCAATCCGACATAGAGCTGGTTGTTGACCTCGACGTCGCGCGCAAGACGCAAGTACGTCTGCTGCTGCGACGGCAGGCGCGCGGCCTTGTCCTTCAACATCGCAGCCTGCTTGTCGAGTTCCTTCAGCTTGTTGGCCGCCGCAACGACCTGCGGCTGCCCCGGCACGTATTTCGACAGCAGATCCTGATACTCGAGCCGGGTTTCGAGCCGCGACTTGTCGACGAGCGCCAGTTGCTCGACCAGCAGCCGGATATCGCCCTGCGCGTCGATCGACCCCTGCTGGTTGCGAAACGTGTTCAGCGCCTGCTCGGCCTGTTGCAGCCGCGCCTTGACGATCGGCATCTGCGCGTTGAGGATCGTGAGGCTGCGCTCCGCATCGTCGGCACGGCGTCTCGCGTTGAAGTTCAGGTAGGCCGCGGCGATCGCATTGAGCATGCGTGCGGCAAAGACGGGGTCGGGATCCTCGAAACTCAGTTGCATGATGCCCGACTGGCGCTTCGTCTCGATCACGCCGAGTTTCTTCAGGATCGCGTCGAGACGCACGTCGGTAGCGATGCGCCGCACCCTGAATTGCGCACCGGGGCGCGCGACGATCTGTGCGACGTCCACGCGATAGCCGTCGTTCGCACTCGGCACGCCGACCACACCGCTCAGCACCACCTGGCCGCCGCGGTCCGTCAGCTGGAAGCGGTTGCCGTCGAGATAGTCGAACGTCAGCGGCTTGCCGATCTGCGCGGCCGGCACCTCGAACGTCCTGAACTCCAGACGCTCGCCGCCCCAGGCCCACGACGACATCCCGAGCGGTGCGTCGACGAGGCCGTTCGCGTCCTTCGGCAGGAACGAACCGATCAGCCCGCCGACGATCGGAAACCGGTTCTCGACCGACACCTCGGCCTGTGCGGCCGTCGCGTTCATCGCTTCGAGAACGACCGAGCGCGAACGGACGATGTCGATTTCGCCGACCACCGCCGAATTCTGGATATCGAGCGCCTTGGAGATCGACGACAGCGACCCCAGTGCGCTGGGCTTGTTCTCCTCGATCTGGATCAACATGTCGGCCGAATACACGGGCGTCGCCGCGATCGCATAGACGATCGCGAGCAGCAGGCAGGCCGCGAACACGGCCGCAAACAGGCGCCCGTTGTCGAGCACGTTCTCCAGCAAATCGATCGGCGACAACCGCGTCGCATGTCCGGCAGCCTGTTTCGGTTCGTTCTGATGCCCGGTCAATGCAGGTCGGTCCATCTTCATGCTGAACTCCAGAATGGAAGATCCGGCTGGCTTCGCCGCCTTACGCGCGTTGTGATTCACGTTCATGTCTTTGAAAATCCGGCTGGAAACCCTTCGGTGCCGGCCGGAGCGCACTGCGTCGGGAGCCTGGATGCCTCGCGCTTGCCCGATCGGCGCAACGGCCGGCAAGCCGTCGTCGAGTCCTCGTTCGTTTCATCTCGGCATGCAGCCGTCGAGGCTGCGACCCGCTATACACCCGCCGCGACGACACCCGTGGGTTGCAGCGCCGCACCGATGTCGGACAGCCGCGCGACGACGTCAGCCGCCGGATCGGCTCGCACCGGGCCCGGCCGGTCGCCCACGAACAGGAAACGGCGCCCGACGCCGGCGCACGCACCGGCCTCGAGATCGGACGGCTTGTCGCCGACCAGGATCGACGCCGACAGGTCGAGGTCGAGCTCGCGCCGCGCGTCGTGCAGCATCCCGGGCTGCGGCTTCCGGCATGCACATGCCTGCCGGTAGCGGCCCATCCCGGCCACCGGGTGATGCGGGCAAAAATAGACACGGTCGATTCTTGCGCCACGCTCGTCGAACCTGCGGCGCATCCAGTCCATGAATGCGGCGAACTGCCACTCCGAAAAATATCCGCGGCCGATCCCGGCCTGGTTCGTCACGACGATCACCTGGTAACCGTTCGCATTGGCCAGCCGCACGAGATCGAAGATGCCGTCCACGAACACGCAGTCCTGCGGCCGGTGGACGTAACCGTAGTCGATATTGATCACGCCGTCGCGATCCAGGAACAGGGCTTTACGCTTCACTGGTTCCGGTCTCCAGCATCGGCGGAATCGCGGTCTGCGCGCGCCGGTAGTCCGCCGGCACGCCGATGTCGATGAACGACGTGACCTCGGGAAATACGCGGATGTCGAGCGCGTCGGCGCGTTCGGCCAGGAAATCCTGCTCGAACGAGAATTTCGCCGGCAGCGCGAAACCGAGCAGCCTGCTCGCGTCGACGACATACGTGCCCGCATTGATGTAGCCCCGTGCCGGCCGCTTCTCGCGGAATGCCGACAGCCTGCGCGACGTCGCATCGAATTCGAGCGTGCCGTAGCGCGACGCATCGTCGACATACGTGGCCGCCACGACGAGATCGGGGCGCGTCGCACGATGGAACGCCGACAACGCGCGCAGATCCAGGTTCGACCACGTATCGCCGTTCATCACGATCATGTCGCGCGCGCCGTGAGCCTTCAGCGCATGAACGATCGCGCCGCCGGTACCGAGCGGCTCGTCTTCCTCGATCACGGAAATCGCGATGCCGAAGTCGCGCGACGTCACGAACGACTTGATCGGATCACTGCCGTAGCCGAGCGACAGCACGACCTCCGTCACGCCCTGCTGCTGGAGCCCGCGCAGCATCCAGCCCAGAAACGGCTCGCCGTCGATCGACGCGAGCGCCTTCGGCAGTGCGTCGCCCAACACGGGGCGCAGCCGCGTGCCGAGGCCGCCGGCCAGGATCAGGCAGGGCAGCATCGCGTTCATGCAAAGATCCGCTCTTCGACGATGCCGCAAATGATGTGGCCGCATACGAGATGCCCTTCCTGGATCTTCGGGGTCGACGCGGACGGAATCTCGATGCAGATGTCGGCGCGCGTGCGCATCTCGGCCGCGCCGGGTCCGTTGCCCGTGAAGCCGACGCAAACCATGCCGGCCGTCCTGGCCACTTCCAGCGCGCGGAGAATGTTCGGCGAACGCCCCGACGTCGAATACGCCCAGAAGACGTCGCCGGGGCGCCCGGTCGCCTGAATCTGACGCTCGAACAGCTTCTCGTAACCGTAGTCGTTGCCGATCGCGGTCATGACCGAGCTGTCCACGGTCAGCGCGAACGCCGCAAGCCCCGGCCGGTCGAAGTTGAAACGGCTGACGAATTCGCCCGCGATATGCTGCGCGTCCGCGGCGCTGCCGCCGTTGCCCGCGAGCAGGATCTTGTTGCCTGTCCGTAGCGCTTCCGTCACGCGTTCGGCCACCTGTTCGATCCGCGCCACTTGCTCACGGTCGGAAACGAGCGCCGTCAGCACCGACAGCGTCTGGCGAATTTCGCTCTCCACGCCGATCGTCATTGATTCTTTCTCCACGACTGCGCACCGATGTCGGTGAACGTACAGTTGAGCACCTGGCCGTTGATCCCGTTGTACGCGTCCAGCGCGCGCATCACCGCCGACCGTTCGACCGGATCGACGAAGAACATCATGAAGCCGCCGCCACCCGCGCCGGACACCTTGCCGGCCTTCGCGCCGGCCCGGACCGCGACGCGGTACAGATCGTCGATCATCGAGTTCGAGATGTTCTTCGCCATCCGCTTCTTCGATTCCCACGCGTCGCGCATCGACGCGGCGAACGCTTCGAAATCGGCGCGCAGCACGGCTTCCTTCATGCGTACCGCTTCATCCTTGACCTCGTGCAACGCGGCCAGCGAATCGACGACGCCTTCCGTCACGTTGCTGCTCTGTTCCTTGATGATGTTGGCCGACTCGCGCGATACGCCGGTGTAATACAACACGAGCGACGCCTCCATCTCGGCCTTGATTTCCTGCTTGATCCGCAGCGGATTGACGATCACGCGATCGCCGTAGAACTCCATGAAGTTCAGTCCGCCGAACGTCGCCGCGTATTGATCCTGCTTGCCGCCGGCGAGCCCGAGATCCTCTCGTTCGATGTCGTGCGCGAGGTGTGCGATGTCGTATTCGCCGAGCGGCAGCGACAGCAGTTCGCAGAATGCCCTGACCAGCGCAACGACGATCGTCGACGACGAGCCGAGCCCGGAGCCGGGCGGCGCTTCGGAGCACGTCGTGATCGTGACGGCCAACGGATGACCGCCGTGGAAATCCCGCACGATCCGGTTGTAGACGCCCACATGCAGCCCGAGCCCCTTCTGCACGTCGAGCACCGGCGACACCGGGCCGATCCAGCGCGTATCCGTATCCGCCGCCACCAGTTCGACCTTCGCGTCGTCGCGCGGCGCGATCGACGCATACGCGAACTTCTCGATCGTGACATTGAGCGCCAGACCGCCGAACCGGTCCGAATAAGGCGGCACGTCGGTTCCGCCGCCGCCCAGACCCAACCGCAAAGGCGCCCTCGAACGGGCAATGAAGCGTGTCATGAAATCTCTCGCAGACAGTGAGTCGGACGCCGGCACGATGCCGTTCGCGCCTCCGCACATTCGGTCGGGAATGCACGACCATGTTCGTTGGCGCCACTATGCGATAGATGTCCGGCGCGCTGCGTGCGATGGCTTACATTAAGCCGCCACCGCTCGATCCAGGCGTTCAACCTGCGTTACGCTCTGTTCGCGAGCGGCACGGCGACGTGCGAACCTGCGTCGGAATCGCCGTCACGTCCCCGCCACGCATGACGACTTCCTGCCGTCATTGGCAATGTTTGACAATCGATGCCGGGAGCCGCCTCGCCATGAACGACGCGTGGATCGCCGTGCGCCCGAATGCCGCCCGCGAGTGTCGTCACGATGTGCAGAACGAAGCGAAGGCGCGACAGGCACCTTCGATTCGATCCGGATAACGTAACAATCGATTCAACGATGCTGGACACAAAAATGAAAATCGCTCAACCGCTGGACTCCGTGGCGCCGGGCCACCCTCGCACCGTCATGCGCCGCATGTGCATGGCGTTCTCGTTCGCGACCATCGCGACGCTGTCCGCCTGCACGGTGCCGGGGCAGCACATGAATTCGACCGCGTTGCCGGTCACGACCGCCGACAACGGCGACGTCACCAGCGACATGCAGGTGCCGGTCAAGCAGATCGACCTGACGCAGATCGAGCAGATTCGCGCCGCACAGAAACGTGCGCCGGGCGCGACCATTGCGCCGAACCTGTTCGCGAAGGCGGACATGTACCGGATCGGCGCCGGCGACGTGCTGCAGATCACGGTGTGGGATCACCCCGAATTCGCGACGGCCGCCGGCCAGCCGGTGCAGAACACGAAGGCCGCGGACGCCGCGCCCGGCTTCGTCGTCGACGGCAACGGCAACGTGCAGTTTCCGTATATCCCGCGGCCGATCCACGCGGCCGGGAAAACCGTCGCGCAGCTCCAGCACGAGGTCAGGACCGAACTCGCCAAGGTGTTCGTGAAGCCGCAGGTCACGGTTCGCGTCGCGTCGTTCCGCGCCACGCAGGTCTACGTCGACGGCGAAGTGCGTAATCCCGGTGCACAGCCGATCAACGACATTCCGATGACGCTGATCGAAGCCGTCAGCCGCGCGGGCGGCTTTGCGCCGACCGCGGATCAGAGCCGCATCACGCTCACCCGCAACGGCACGATCTATCCGCTGAACGTCGCGCAGATGATGAAGACGGGAAAAAACCCGGCGGACATCATGCTGAAGCCCGGCGACATGCTGCATGTGAGCGCGCGCGACGACAATCCCGTGTACGTGATGGGCGAAGTGGTCAGGCCGCAAGCCGTCGCGCCGCTGCGCGACGGTTCGCTCACGCTGAGCGAAGCGCTCACGCAGGCCGGTCAGCTCAACCAGCAAACGTCGAATGCCAAGCAGGTGTTCGTGCTGCGCAAGGCCGCCGACAGCGCGCCCGTCATCTATCACCTCGACATGCAGTCGCCGGTGTCGATGCTGCTCGCGAACCAGTTCCCGCTCGCGTCGAAGGATGTCGTGTATGTCGACAACACCGGGCTCGTCCGCGCAAGCCGCGTGCTGAACCTGCTGCTGCCGGCGATCAGCGCGGGGTTGACCGGCGCACTCGTCACGAAGTAGCCAGGCCGGCCGCACGCGGGGAGCGGGTTCGCATGACACCTCCCCGCGTTCGATGCGCACGCAACGAGTCGGCCGCCATCCCGACGCACTCCTCCGCAAAACCGCTTGCCTCCAAGTACTTCTTACTCGCCCCGCCTCCGCCGTCGGGAACGATGACCGCCTTTCCACCCCGCCGCGCGCCCCTACGAAATAAAGATCGCACGTATCGGTAGAAACACCGATGCTGTAGTCAAACTACATTCATACCATTTGTCGTTGCAGAGAATCGCTACATCCGATTCGACAGTGTCGGGCGGCCTACGCGTCGCCGCCCGCATTGACCGGTCGAGCCCAACCGGCCGTAACGATTCCCCGCCTGGCCTGGCATGCCGACGCGCAACCACCCTGCATCGCCAGCCGAATGCGTCCGGTGCGAATCCACCGGGCGCGCGCAGCTCCAGACATCATCCGAACAACCGGCAATACGATCATGGAGAGCAACATGCGGGACACCCTCTGGCCGGCCGTCGTGCTGGCAGCGACCCTCTGCACCACCGCCTACGCCGGCGACGCCGATTTCAATGCGCAGGGCGACGCCACCGACGCGTTCGCATCGGCCGCCGCGCAACGGCGCGCCGACCTGCTCGTGCGCAAGATGACGCTCGACGAGAAACTTCAATTCATTCATTCGCAATACGAAATGTCGAAGGTGCCGGGCGGCGGCGCCGGCTACATCCAGGGCGTGCCGCGACTCGGCATTCCCGATCTGAACATGGTCGATTCGGCGACCGGCTCCGGCAGCACGTCGCAGGCCAGCACGACGTTCCCGGCGACGATCGCGATCGCGGCGAGCTGGGATCGCCGGCTGTCGTACGACTTCGGCAAGCAGGTCGCGATCCAGTTGCGCGCGCAGGGATTCGGCATGGGCCTCGGCGGCGGCACCAACCTCGCGCGCGAGCCGCGCGGCGGCCGTCTGTTCGAGTATCTCGGCGAGGATCCGTTACTGGCCGGCGACCTGCTCGCCGAACGCACGCTCGCCACGCAGCGACAGAAGGTCATCGCCACGATCAAGCACTACGCGGGCAACGAGCAGGAGCACGGCCGGATGGGCGGCAATACGCAGATCGACGAACGCACGCTGCGCGAGCTGTATCTGTTGCCGTTCGAGATCGCCGCGAAGCGCGGCCGGCCCGGCAGCGTGATGTGCAGCTACAACCGCCTGAACGGCACCTATGCGTGCGAGAACTCTCATCTACTGAACGACGTGCTGAAGAACGAATGGGGCTTCCAGGGCCAGGTGCAGTCCGACTGGGGCGCGACGCACAGCACCGCCGCCGCGATCAACGCCGGGCTCGACGAGGAAGAGGACGTCGGGCCGAGCGTCTACCTGACGCCCGCGGCCGTCAAGCAGGCGATCGCGAACGGCTCGGTGTCGACCGCACGCCTCGACGACATGGTGCGCCGCAAGCTCGCCGTGATGATCCGCGTCGGCGTGATGGACGATCCGGCCAAAGGCGGCGGCACGATCGATTTCGCGGCCGGCAACCGGTTCGCGCAGGCAGCCGCCGAGCAGTCGATCGTTCTGCTGAAGAACGACGGCAACCAGTTGCCGCTCGTCGCGTCGGCGCTGTCGCGCATCGCCGTGATCGGCGGCCATGCGGATGCGGCCGTGCTGTCCGGCGGCGGTTCGGGCAACACGCGCGATCCCGTATCGGGTTCGTTCGCAGGCTGCGGCGGCCTGACGTTCGGGTCGTCGACCGGCTGCAGCTGGTGGCGCAATCCGTGGCTCAAGGTCGACGTGCCGATCGTCGCCGCAATCCGCGCGTTGGCGCCGGCCGCGCAGGTCACGTATGCGGGCAACAGCGACCAGCAGTCGCCGTTCCGCGCGTACACGCAGCAGGAGATCGATCAGGCCGCGGCGCTCGCGGGCCGCTCGGACGTCGCGATCGTCGTGGTCGCGCAGCCGGCCGGCGAGGATTTCGGCGATCTGCAGAGCCTGAGCCTCGCGAATCCGTCGAACCAGGATGCGCTCGTCGAAGCCGTCGCGCGCGCGAATCCGCATACGATCGTCGTCGTCCAGAGCGGCAACCCGGTGCTGATGCCGTGGAAGGACAACGTGTCGGCCATCGTCGAGGCGTGGTATCCGGGCGAAGCCGGCGGCAAGGCGATCGCGAACGTGCTGTTCGGTGCGGTCAACCCGTCCGGCAAGCTGCCCGTGACTTTCCCGGCGCGCGATCAGGATTCGCCGACGTGGGGGCAAAACGGCACGTTCGAGACCGACCCGGTGTACGCGGAAAAGCTGAACATGGGCTACCGCTGGTATGACGCGCGCAACATCAAGCCGATGTTCGAGTTCGGCTACGGCCTGTCGTATACGCACTTCGCGTATTCGGGCCTGTCGGTGTCGAAGCAATGGGACGGCTCGCTGAGCGTTGCGTTTACCGTGCGCAACGACGGGCGCGTTGCCGGCGCGGAAACGCCGCAGGTCTATCTCGGCGTGCCGTACAAGGACGAGCCGCCGAAGCGGCTGGTCGGCTGGGAAAAGATCCGGCTGAATCCGGGCGAAGCGCGGCGTGTGCATGTGACCGTGTCGCCGCGGATGCAGAGCGTCTGGGATACGTCGCGCAACGGCTGGCGGGTCGTCCCGGGCGGGACCGTGTACGTCGGCGCGTCGTCGCGCGACATCCGCTTGCAGGGCCACTGACCGAGCGACGATGAAGCGACCGGGGGCGCCATGCATCGCAGGCGCGGCGCTCCCGCGTCGACCACCGGCTGCGCCGAAGCGCTTACCTGAGCAACAGCGCCAGCAGCGTCGAAAGCGCCGCAATCGCGGCGATCCCCGCCACCACCCCCGCCAGATGCGCGGCGATCACCACGCCGGCCGGCAATCGCGACGCGATGCCGGCCATCACGCGCCGCCCGCTTCCAGCGTGTCGAGCAGCGGCTTCGCCAGATGCAGGACCTGGTACACCGTGCCCGCGCCGCCGTCGTCCGGTTCGTGTTCCGTCACGAGCGCACGCGTCAACCGCCAGCGCAGCGGATCGACACTGACGGCCGCCGCAACCACGCCCTGCCGAGCCGCCGCGTCGCGATTGCGTGCGATCTCCCGCGCCAGCGTCGCGTCGAGATCGGCGTCCGCCGGGATCTCGATCGTTTCCAGACGAGCGAAACGTCCCGTCGACGCACTGCCCTTGCGTGCGTCGAGCACAACCTGCGTGTCGATCGGCGCGCGGCCGAAGCTGTCCGTCACGACCCGAAAGCGGCCGTCCGTCACGAACCGCGCGAACGCCTGTTCGTTGCGCCACAGGTAAAACGACGCATAGCCGTTTTCCGTCGCGCCGTGACGGCCGGCCTCGCGCAGCAGGAAGCCCTTGAACAGCAGGTCCGGCGTGTCGTCCCACAGCCGGCCGCGCTCGTGCACGCGATTGCGGATGATGTCGAGGTCGTAGTCCGCCGGCAGGCGGTGCACGTAGTACGCGGTCAGCATGATCGACTCCTGGCGAAAGAAATCCACGGAATTCCGGACGACATGAAGGCAGCGTAGAAGACCTTGAATCATTTGAAAAGACGATGGCAGAATATTTCAATGATTCGATTCTGAAATGAACGAGGGTGCGATGAAAACGCTCGACGTCGAAGCCGTGCAGGCATTCGTGCTGACCGCCGATCTCAAGAGCTTCACGCGGGCCGCGGAAGCGCTGGACACGACGCAGTCCGCGGTGAGCCTGAAGATCAAGCGGCTGGAAGACGGGCTCGGCCGCCGCCTGCTGGAACGCACGCCGCGCCAGGTTCGCCTGTCGGCCGACGGCACAGCGTTCCTGGAACCGGCGCGCGAACTGGTGGCCGCTCACCACGGCGCAATCAGCGCATTCGGCACGAGCCAGCGACGGTTGGTCATCGGCGTCAGCCACCATGTCGTCGGCGCCGATCTCCCGATGCTGCTGCGGCGAATGAGCGAAGCGGAGCCGGCGCTCGTGCTGGAGATCCGCGTCGCCACGTCGCGCGACGTGCTCGAGGCGTTCGATCGCGGCCAGCTCGATGCGGCCGTCGCGCTGCAGCACGACAGCCGGCGGCTCGACGGCGAAACCATCCTGTCGGAGTCGTTCGGCTGGATGGCGGCGGCCGATTTCGAGCACCATCCGCCGCAACCGCTGCGGCTCGCCACGCAGGCCGAACCATGCAGCGTGCGCCGCATGGCGGTCGACGCGCTGGACCAAGCCGGTGTCGCATGGACGGAAGTCTTTGTCGGCGGCGGCGTGGCGACGATCGGCGCGGCGGTGTCCGCGGGGCTTGCCGTCGCGGCGCTCGGGCATCGCGTCGCGCCTGCCGGCACCGTCGACGTAGGTGCGCGGTACGGGCTGCCGCCGCTTCCCACGCGCGATGTGGTGCTCCACTCGAATCTGACCGATGCACGAGCCAGGCAGGCACTGCGTACGCTGGGCGCGGCGCTACGGTCGTCGGTTGGCGTGCGTTGATGCCGCGCGCGGGTTCGACGAACCGACTTGAACGCCTCGCAGGAAAGCGACATGCATGCGTCGGACGAACCGATGAACGAAGTGGCTCCGCGCTTGCGCCCCTGATCGAGCGGGCGACGGCAGCGAGTCGCCGTTGCGAGATATTGCAGGTCGGTTGGTCCTCTTCGCGCACCCCGGAATACGCATCCGACGCCATCCCGGTCGGCCGTGTATCCGACTGACGAATAACCGCCCATTGCCCTGCATCCCGGTTGACGAGCCAGATCCGCTCGCTGCCGTGAAATTCGGTTGCAACGCGCTTGACCGTACTCCGCGACAGGTCGAGCCGCCCCCATCGATCCCCGGCGCGCTTCGTCGATTCGTATCCGGCACGTCGCCTGAACCGTGTTGTGCCGGCGTCGAAATGCCTCGACGCGCGCCACGGTAAAATCGCGTCTTCGCCCCGCGCATGGGCCGACGATATCCATCCGCCCCCGGGCCAACGTCAAAAGCATCCACCAGCCATCATCGCCTTGATTTCCCAACGCTTTCCGCGCCGCGACGCATGAGTTACTCGCTCGCCACCGCCTACACCCGCGAACTCGAAATCCGCAAGAGCCGTTTCATCGCGTATGCCGTTCCCGTCGAGGATCGCGATGCCGCGATGCAGGTACTGCAACGCCTGCGCGACGAGCATCCGGCGGCCACCCACGTGTGCTGGGCGCTACTGGCGGGCGGCCAGTCGGGCATGTCGGACGACGGCGAGCCGTCGGGCACCGCGGGCCGGCCGATCCTCGAAGTGCTGCGCCATCACGACCTCGACGGCGTGCTCGGTGCGGTCGTGCGTTACTACGGCGGCGTGAAGCTCGGCGCGGGCGGGCTGGTGCGGGCGTACACGGACGCGATCGCATCGGCGCTGCTCGATGCCGAGCGCGTCGAGCGCATCCGGCACACGCGGCTCACGATCGAGATCGGCTACCCGGAGGAGGCGCGCGTGCGTCGCTGGATCGAACAGGCCGGCTACGCGCTGGTGGACAGCGCGTACGGGATGACGGTGAAGCTCGTGATCAAGCTGCCCGAAACCGCCGAAGCCGCGGCAAGAGGCGAACTGTTCGATCTGACGCAGGGGCGCTCGGGGTTTCCGGAGATTTGAGCCGTTGCGGCGACAGGCCCGAGCAGCGCAAGCCTGGAGCGCTCGGCGCGCGTCGTTTTCCCCAATGCGTCGGAATCGCGCCGTTTCGACGGCGTCGACGCATATCGACGCGCACCTAGAAGCACGCTGTCGAGGCTGTTCGTCCGACACTCCGAAAGACGGTAAGACCCGGTCGGGCCGAATCGCCCGCCGTCAAGCGGCCACCCCGAAAAAAAAGCGCCGCATCGAGCGGCGCGCTTCATCGCCTCGCGATCGACCGGCGCGAACCGATCAATAAATCTCCGGCACGATCATGCTGTCGGGCACCGGCCGACGAATGTAATCCTCGTGATGCTCGCGCTGCGGCAGATCGATGGTCGGGCGCGGCACCTCGTGATACGGCACCTGGCCGAGCAGATGGTGAATGCAGTTCAGCCGCGCGCGCTTCTTGTCGACGGCCTGCACGACCCACCACGGCGCCTCGGGAATATGCGTGCGCTGCAGCATCTCTTCCTTCGCGGCCGTATAAGCCTCCCAGCGGCGGCGGCTTTCGAGGTCCATCGGGCTCAGCTTCCACTGCTTCAGCGGATCCGCGATCCGGCTCTGAAAGCGCATCTCCTGCTCGTGATCGGTGATCGAGAACCAGTACTTGACGATCTGGATCCCGCTGCGCACGAGCATCTTCTCGAACTCGGGCACCGACCGGAAAAATTCCTCGTACTCGTCGTCGGTACAGAAATTCATCACGCGCTCGACGCCCGCGCGGTTGTACCAGCTTCGGTCGAACAGCACGATCTCGCCGCCTGCCGGCAGATGCGCGACATAGCGCTGGAAGTACCATTGCGTGCGCTCGCGGTTGTTCGGCGCGGGCAGCGCGGCGACCCGGCACACGCGCGGGTTGAGGCGCTGCGTGATGCGCTTGATCGCCCCGCCCTTGCCGGCCGCGTCACGCCCCTCGAAAATGACGACGAGCCGGTGCCCGGTGTTCACCACCCAGTCCTGCAGCTTCACGAGTTCGCCCTGCAAGCGGAACAACTCGCGGAAATATTCCTTGCGCGCCTGGCGACGCTCCGGCGAGAGCAGCAGGTTCCCGCTGTCGTCGAAGCGGCGGTCGTCGAGCTCCATTTCGAGCTCTTCGTCGTATGCGTCGACGAGATCCTCCTCGAAACGGCGCTGGCGCGCTTCCATCGAGTTCGTATCGGTACGGTCGTCGGTCTCGGTGCGGGTATCGTTGTCGCCCATGGGGCCTCCTTCCATCATTGACGCAGCCAAACTCGGCCATTATCCCAGCGTCGCGCGTCAAATTCATGAAAACAGGCGGCCACGCCCATCGAAAGCGGCATGCGGGCAACCCGCCGCCCGCGCGCGCGACTCCCGCCGGCTCGCCGCGCGTGGGTCGGGCGGCGGCGGCACGACCGTGTCATCCGGCCCCGGCACGCGCCCGCCCTGCGAACGCAACGCCGGTTTCCTGACCGACAGCCCGGTTTTCCGGCCGACGCGCAACACGTGTGCCTCATCCGGTTCGAAGAAGAAATCGTCGCCCCACTGTCGCAGCGACGAGCAACGGAAACAGCCTGCGCGCGCGATCTGGGGAGACGCCGACCGAACATTTGGCGCCGAACACTTCCTGCCGCTCTTTACTGCACTGTTTCCATCCGCGCCGATCGAGCGGCTGGCTGTCGGGCACAACTGCTTCGAGGATGCGCGCGATGCCATTGCCGCGCGGATCGCGGGGCATCATCCGAACGACCGGCTGAAAAAATTCGGCAGCCGGATCGAAACACCGGCTGCCGAACGGCGCGCGCGGCCGCTGTCGCCGACGCGCACGCACGATTCACGTCAACGTCAACGAATGATCCGCGTCACGCCCCGCCCGCGCGGATCGGCCATCGCCTCCGGCGTCTTGCCGTCGATCTTGATGACCTGGATGTCGCCGCTGAAATCCTGTCCCTTCAGCGTATAGCCGCGCGCCTCGATCTGCTTCGCGAGTTCGCCTTCGATCGGGTGGTACGGCTCCCAGAAGATCGTGTTCGGCGGCAGCAGCTGGTGATGGAAACGCATCGCGCCGACGGCTTCCTTCAACGGCATCTTGAAGTCGTAGATGTTGTTGATCACCTGGAAGATCGACGTGAAGATGCGCGAGCCGCCCGGCGTGCCGATCACGAGCGACACCTTGCCGTCCTTCGTCATGATCGTCGGCGACATCGACGACAGCGGGCGCTTCTTCGGTTCGATCGCATTCGCGTCGCTGCCGACCACGCCGAACATGTTCGCGACGCCCGGCTTCGCGGAGAAGTCGTCCATCTCGTCGTTCAGCACGATCCCGGTGCCGTCGGCGATCACGCCCGAGCCGAAGTAGCCGTTGATCGTGTACGTGTTCGACACTGCGTTGCCCCACTTGTCGACCACCGAGAAGTGCGTCGTTTCGGCCTTCTCCGGCATCGTCGTGCCGAGGCCGGGCTGCACGCTCTTCGTGTCCGACGGCTCCTTCGGGTTGACCTCGGCCGCGCGCTTCGCGATGTACGCATCGTCGGTCAGCTGCGCGATCGGCACCTTGTAGAAGTCGGGATCGCCGAGATACTGCGCCCGATCGGCGAACACGCGTTTCTCGATTTCCGCGACGAGGTGGATGTACTGCGGCGAGTTGAGCTTCACGCCCTCGAAGTCCTGCTTCAGGTCGGCCTTCATCTTCAGCAGCTGCACGAGGCCGATGCCGCCGGAGCTCGGCGGCGGCGCGGTGATCACGTCGTAGCCGTTCCACTTCGCCTGCACCGGCTGGCGCCACACCGCGCGGTACTGCGCGAGATCCTCGGTCGTGATCAGCCCGTTGCCGTCGCCGGTCTTCATCGACGCGGCGATCAGCTCGGCCGTCTTGCCCTTGTAGAAACCTTCCGCGCCGCCGTCCGCGATGCGCGTCAGCACGTCGGCGAGATCGGGCTGCTTGAAGTTCGCGCCGGCCTTCAGCCCGGAGAAGTACTTGTCGAAGTTGGTCTTGCCGCCGAACTCCTTCGATGCGTCGACGCCGCGCTGCGCGAGCTGCTCGTCGACGACGAAGCCGTCGCGCGCATAGTGGATCGCCGGCGCGAGCACCTGCTTCCATTTCAGCTTGCCGAAGCGCTTCTGTGCTTCCCACATGCCCGCCACGGTGCCCGGCACGCCGACCGCGCGCGGGCCGTACAGGCTCATGCCCTTGACGACGTTGCCGTCCTTGTCGAGGTACATGTCCTTCGTCGCGGCGAGCGGCGCACGCTCGCGGTAGTCGATGAAGTACGGCTTGCCGTCCTTGTAGATCGTCATGAAGCCGCCGCCGCCGATGTTGCCGGCTTCCGGGTACGTGACGGCGAGCGTGAACGCGATCGCAACGGCCGCGTCGATCGCGTTGCCGCCTTCCTTGAAGATCCGCTCCGCCGCATCCGCGCTGTACTTGTCGGCCACCGCCACCGCGGAGCTCGTCAGGACCGCGGGCTGCGGCCCTTTCGCATAGGCGGGCGCGTTCGGCAGGAAGCCGATGCCGGCCACCGTCGCCAGCACGGCGGCGGATGATTTGAAGCGATTCAGCGTAGTCATTGCATGTCCCCCATGTGGATCTCCTTCAGGCGCGACGAGCACCTGATCCGCGGATGGCCGCTGGCGCGCCGACGGCCATATGCCGGCTTCGTAGTATAGGGGGACAAAAAGGGTCGAACACACGGCGGCGACGAAAGCGTGCCGGTTGTGTACGCGTGCTCACGTTGCGGCGCCGCGACGCGCATGGGGATCGGTCGACCTTCCCCTACGGTGCACGCCATCGCGCAATGCACAAAACCGAAAGTTGCGAACCGTGCGGCGGCCCTCGCCACCGATGCAAAAAAATCTGCGAACGACCCGCCCGCGGCACAGGCCGATCTGCGAAGATAGCGCCCCGCTTGCGCGCCGCATCATCGTTTCGTGCACGCGCCGCTTCACGTTTCCCCGTCTCGCTTCCTATGGCATCACACAATGCGCATCATGCGTCCGGCGTCGCGGCCGGCGTCGCCGCCGCCGTCCTCGTCGCGCAAACCGGCGCAACCGGCCCGTGGCACTCGGGCATGCTCGCCGCGTTCGCGGCGGGCGTCGCGGGCGGCACCGCGCCCGACTGGCTCGAAGTCGCATGGTGGAGCCGCAAGCGCCGCCTGTGGATCACGCATCGCACCCTCACGCACTGGGGCATCGGCTGGGTCGCGCTGCTTGCGCTCGGTTGGCACGGGCTCATCCATCATCCGCATCCGCCATGGGCCGCGCCGCTGTTCGGCTTCGCCTGCGGCGGCGTGATGCATCTGCTCGCCGACTGGCCCAATCCGCTCGGCGTACCGTGGATCTGGCGGCGCCACTCGCTCAACCTGTGGAACAGCGGGCATTGCGACCTGATCGTCGTGGCCGCCGCCTGGGCCGGCACGCTGTGGCTCGCGCAATCGCTGTGGTCGCGTGCGCCGCTGATCGAACACTGGCTCGGCTGGCTGCATCGCGTCTAGTTGCAATTCGACACAAATCGGCACGCGATCGGCATGTCGACGTGCACGCAACTTTCCGTCCATTGAAAGCGCGCTGCAGGCCCCCATCTGACGGTGAATCGTCGGCACGCATGGCCGGCACGCACCGGTGGCGTCTGGCACACTGACGATTCGACTCGCGTGCGATCAATCCGCACGCTCGCACCCCATTTCAACGCTCCGATGGACGTCACAGCTACCCGCCCTGCCGCCCGCGCGCTCGACGTGTTCCACCCGGCCGTCGCCGCGTGGTTCCGGCGCACGTTCGCCGCGCCGACCGGCGCGCAGGCGCTCGCGTGGCCGCACATCAAGGCCGGCCGCTCCACGCTCGTCGCCGCGCCGACCGGTTCCGGCAAGACGCTCACCGCCTTCCTGTGCGCGCTCGACGATCTGGTGCGCGATGCGCTCGCGCACGACGGCACGCTGCCCGACGCGACGCTGGTCGTCTACGTATCGCCGCTGAAGGCGCTGTCGAACGACATCCACGTGAACCTCGACGCGCCGCTCGCCGGCATCGCCGAATCGCTCGCGCAACTCGGCCTGCCGGTACCGGCGATCCGCACCGCGGTGCGCACCGGCGACACGACGCAGGCCGAGCGCGCGGCGCTGCGCAAGCGCGCGCCGCACATCCTCGTCACGACGCCCGAATCGCTGTACGTCCTGCTGTCGTCCACGTCGGGGCGGCAGATGCTGTCGAGCGTGCGCTCGGTCATCGTCGACGAAATCCATGCGCTGGCGTCGTCCAAGCGCGGCAGCCATCTCGCGCTGTCGCTCGAACGCCTCGACGCGCTGGCCGGGCACGCGCTGCCGCGCATCGGGCTGTCGGCCACGCAAAAGCCGATCGACGCGGTCGCGCGCTTCCTCGTCGGCGGGCCGGCCGACGCGCCGCGCGACTGCGCGATCGTCGACACCGGCCACACCCGCGAGCGCGACCTCGCGCTCGAACTGCCGAACGTGCCGCTCGAACCGGTGATGGCGACCGACGTGTGGGAACAGGTGTACGACCGCATCGCCGGGCTCGCGGCCGCGCATCGCACGACGCTGGTGTTCGTCAACACGCGGCGCACCGCCGAGCGCATGGCGCGCCATCTCGCCGACCGGCTCGGCAAGGACGCGATCGCCGCGCATCACGGCAGTCTGGCTAAGGAGCACCGCTTCGACGCGGAGCAGCGGCTGAAACGCGGCGAATTGAAGCTGCTCGTCGCGACCGCGTCGCTCGAACTCGGCATCGACATCGGCGACGTCGATCTCGTCTGCCAGGTCGGCTCGCCGCGCGGCATCGCGCCGTTCCTGCAGCGCGTCGGCCGCTCGGGGCACCATGTCGGCGGCGTGCCGAAGGGGCGGCTGTTTCCGCTGTCGCGCGACGAGCTGGTCGAATGCGCGGCGCTGCTCGACTGCGTGCAACGCGGCGAACTCGATGCGCTGCGGATTCCCGAAGCGCCGCTCGACGTGCTCGCGCAGCAGATCGTCGCCGAAGTCGCGTGCACGGAATGGCACGAAGACGCGCTGTATGCGAGCTTCACGCGCGCCGCGCCGTACGCGCGGCTGACGCGCGAACGCTTTGACGAAGTGATGAAGATGCTCGCCGAGGGATTCACGAGCCGCCGCGGCGTGCGCGGCGCGTACCTGCACCGCGACGTGGTCGGCGGCACCGTGCGCGGCCGCCGCAACGCGATGATGACCGCGACCACCTCCGGCGGCACGATTCCCGACATGGCCGACTACGCGGTGCTGCTCGAACCGCAGGGCATCCAGGTCGGCACCGTCAACGAGGATTTCGCGATCGAAAGTCTGGCCGGCGACGTGTTCCAGCTCGGCAACCAGTCGTACCGGATCATTCGCGTGGAAACGGGCCGCGTGCGCGTCGAGGACGCGCAAGGTCAATCGCCGAGCATTCCGTTCTGGCTCGGCGAGGGGCTCGGACGCAGCGACGAGCTGTCGGCGGCGGTCGGGCGGCTGCGCGCACGGATCGACGGCCTGCTCGCGGAAGGCGACCGGCAAGCGAACGCCGGCGGACGCAAGCGCGCGGTCGGCAACGCGGCGGGCAAGACGGAGACGCACGGTAACGCCCAACCAGCGGGCTCGGCCGGCATCGTCACCGACTCGCGAACCGATGCCGCCGCCACCGCGCTCGCGCCCGCCGAAAGCCGCCTCGCGCCCGCGTTGCGCTGGCTCGTCGACGATCTCCGCCTGTCGCCCGACGCCGCACGCCAGATCGCCGACTACCTCGCGCGCACCCGCTCGGCGCTCGGCGCATTGCCGACGCAGGACACGCTCGTGATGGAGCGTTTCTTCGACGAATCGGGCGGGACGCAGCTCGTGATCCATTCGCCGTTCGGCAGCCGGATCAATCGTGCATGGGGGCTCGCGCTGCGCAAGCGCTTCTGTCGCAACTTCAACTTCGAACTGCAGGCCGCCGCGACCGACGACGCGATCATCCTGTCGCTGTCGCTCGCGCACAGCTTCGCACTCGACGAAGTGTGGCGCTACCTGCGTTCGGCCAGCGCCGAGCACGTGCTGATCCAGGCGCTGCTCGACGCGCCGATGTTCGGCGTGCGCTGGCGCTGGAACGCGACCACCGCGCTCGCGCTGCCGCGTTTCACCGGCGGCCGGCGCACGGCGCCGCAACTGCAGCGGATGAAGAGCGACGATCTGCTCGCGACGGTGTTCCCCGATCAGGCCGCATGTCTCGAGAACATCGTCGGCGAACGCGAGATTCCGCATCATCCGCTCGTCGACCAGACGCTCGACGATTGCCTGCACGACGCGATGGACACCGACGGCTGGCTTGCGCTGCTGCGCCGGATCGAGAGCGGCGCGATCGAACTCGTCGAGCGCGACTTGCCCGCGCCGTCGCCGCTCGCGGCCGAGATCCTGAACGCGAAGCCCTACGCATTCCTCGACGATGCGCCGCTCGAGGAACGCCGCACGCAGGCCGTGCAGTCGCGCCGCTGGAGCGACCCCGAATCGGCCGACGATCTGGGCGCGCTCGACGCCGACGCGATCGCCGCCGTGCGCGACGAAGCGTGGCCGCTCGCGCGCGACGCCGACGAAATGCACGATGCGCTGCTTACGCTCGCATGCGTCGCCGACAGCGAGGCGCACGCGCACGCAGGCTGGCCCGAGCGACTCGCGGAACTCGCGGAACGCCGCCGCGCGACGAAACTCGCGACGCCGGGCGGCGCCGTGCTGTGGGTGCCGGTCGAGCGGCTCGTGTGCGTGCGCGCGCTGCATCCCGACGCCCGCACGACACCGGCGCTCAAGGTGCCGGCCGCGTGCGCGCAGCCGTGGGAAGCCGATGCGGCGCTCGTCGACGTGATCCGCGCGCGACTCACCGGCTTCGGGCCGCTCACGCTCGATGCGATCGCCGCGCCGCTCGGCCTGCCGCCCGCGTCGATCTCGACGGCGCTCGTAGCGCTGGAGCGCGAAGGCTACGTGATGCGCGGCCGCTTCACGCCGGGCGCGACGACCGACGAATGGTGCGAACGTCACCTGCTCGCGCGCATTCATCGCTATACGGTAAAGCGGCTGCGTCGCGAGATCGAGCCGGTCGAACGCGCCGATTTCATGCGCTTCCTGTTCCACTGGCAGCACCTGACGCCCGACACGCGCGGCACCGGTCGCGACGCGCTGGCAGCCGTGGTCGAACAGCTCGAAGGCTACGAGGCCGCGGCGAGCGCCTGGGAAGACGCGCTGCTGCCCGCGCGGCTCACCGACTACACGGCGGGCGGCCTCGACGAGCTGTGCCGCTCCGGCAAGCTGGTGTGGACCCGCATCGGCGCGCCGGCGCGCGCGGCCGGCACGCCCGTGAAGACGACGCCGATCGTGCTGTTGCCGCGCCGCCATCTTTCCGCATGGCAGGCGCTGCGCGATCCCGATGCGCAGCCGGCGCTATCCGCACGCGCCACACAGGTGCGCGACGCGCTTGCCGCGCACGGCGCGATGTTCTTCGACGCATTGCTCGACGACCTGCACATGCTGCCCGTCGAACTCGAACAGGCGCTCGGCGAACTCGTGTCGGCCGGCCTCGTGAACGCGGACAGTTACGCGGGCCTGCGCGCGCTGCTGAAGCCGGCCGTCAAGCGCAGCGCGACCTATGCACCGCGTACACGACGCGGCGGCGCGCTGATCGGCGGGATGGACGACGCCGGCCGCTGGGCGCTCGTGCAGCGTCGGGCACCACCGGACGACGGCGCGCCCGCACCGAAACGCGGCCCCGCCATGACCGATCCCGACGCACTCGAACACATCGTGTGGACGCTGCTGCGCCGCTACGGCGTCGTGTTCTGGCGGCTGCTCGAACGCGAAGCCGACTGGCTGCCGAGCTGGCGCGAACTCGTGCGCGTGCTGCAGCGCCTCGAAGCACGCGGCGAGATTCGCGGCGGTCGGTTCGTCGCCGGGCTCGCGGGCGAGCAGTTCGCGCTGCCCGAGGCCATCCCGATCCTGCGCGAACTGCGCCGGCAACCGGGCGATGGGCAGTATGTATGCGTGACGGGCGCCGACCCGCTGAATCTCGCCGGCACGCTGCTGCCCGGCGACAAGGTGCCGGCGCTGGCCGGCAATCGCGTGCTGTTCCGCGATGGCGTGCCCGTCGCATCGCTGGTATCGGGTACGTTCCACTACGCGCCCGAGCTGTCGCCCGCCGCGCGCGAGGACGCGCGCCTGCGGCTCGCGCGTTCCTGCTGACATCGGCTGACACGCACGCGGCACAAGACTACTGATCGCCGGGCCGCGCGGTCACCATCGTTCCGGTAGCATCGAACGATCGACCGCGCGCTTGCACGCCTCGCCCACACAAGACAAGACTTCCGGAGACTGCCGCTCATGCCTTCGCATGCCGATTCGCCCGCTGCCCATCACGCGGGTTCGCTGACCATTTTCCAGGGCGCCGCGCTCTATATCGGCGCGGTGCTCGGCACCGGCGTGATCGCGCTGCCCGCGCTCGCCGCCGAAGTCGCCGGGCCGGCCTCGCTACTCGCATGGGCCGCGCTCGTCGTACTGTCCGGGCCGCTCGCGGCCACCTTCGCCGCACTCGGCGCCCGCTATCCCGATGCCGGCGGCGTGTCGACCTACGCGCGGCGCGCATTCGGCCCGAAGGCCGCGGCGATCGTCGGCTGGTGCTTCTACTTCGCGGTGCCGGCCGGCGCGCCGGCCGCCGCGATGTTCGGCGGCGCATACGTCGCGGCCGTCACGGGCGGCGGACACACGACGGTCGTCGTCACGGCCGCCGCCCTGATCGCGACCGTGTCGGCCGCGAACGCATTCGGCGTCACCGTGTCGGGCCGCATGCAACTGGTGTTGTCGGCGCTGCTCGTCGCGCTGCTGCTTGCCGCGGTGCTTGCGTCCGCGCCGCATGCCCGCGCCGCGAACCTGCATCCGTTCGCCCCGCACGGCTGGCTCGCGGTCGGCCAGGCTGCCGCGCTGCTCGTGTGGAGCTTCGCCGGCTGGGAAGCGATCACGCATCTCGCGGCCGAATTCCGCCGGCCCGCGCACGACATGCCACGCTCGGCCGGCATCGCGGTCGTGGTCGTCGGGTTCCTGTATCTGTCGGTGGCCGCCGCGAGCGTGACGGTGCTCGGGCCTTCCGCGGGTGCATCGGGCGCGCCGCTCGCCGAACTGATCGCGGGCGGCATCGGCGGCCATGCGCAGGTGCTGGCGGCCGCCGCTGCACTGCTGCTCACGCTCGGCACGATGAACGCATATTTCGCCGGCGCGGCAAAACTCGGCGCGGCGCTCGGGCGCGACGGCGCACTGCCCGCATGGCTCGCGCAAGGCAGCCAGGTCGGCGGCGTGCCGCGCCGCAGCCTCGGCGTGATCGCGGTGCTCGCGGCCATCGCGTTGGCCGCCACGGCGCTGTCGGACGTCGGACCGAAGCCGCTCGTGCTCGTGACGTCGGGGTGTTTCGTGATGGTGTACGGGCTCGGCGCGGCGGCTGCGCTGAAGCTGCTGCCGCGTGGCGGCATCGCATATCGTTGCGCGTGGATTTCGCTGATTGCGGTCGCCGGGCTGTTCGTGACGACCGGATGGTATTTCCTGTGCCCGCTGCTGCTCGCGGGCGGCGCACTGCTTTATCTGCAGGTTACCGGCCCGCGTCAATGATCCGATATGCGCCGCGGGCCGACGCCCACCGGCTCGCCGCACCGATCGCACGAACGATCACGCCGATCCGGCCGTGCGCCGTTCGTTCGCGCCCGTCAGGCCGGCACCAGCTCGAAGCTGAGCCGTTTGCCGAGCGCGGCGGCCGCGCTCGCGAGCGTCGCCAGCGTGAGGCTCGTGTCGGTTTCGTCGAGCAGACGGTTGAGCGCGGCGCGGCTGGTCTTCATCCGCGCGGCCATCGCGGTTTTCGTGATGTGCTGCGCCTTCATTTCCTGCCCGATCTGCCACGCGATCACGCGCTTGATCGCGGTGGCGGTGGCCGCTTCGAGAGCGCCGTCCGCTTCGAGGAAGGCATCGAAATCGCTGCCGATATGCGGATTGTTCGTGGTCGTCATGTCGTACTCCAGGTGCATGGCGTTGCCGGCTGCCCGACCGTCGGAGACGGTGCGTTCCGGCGCAACCGGGGAATTCAGATGGCGTGCGTCAGCGCTTTCAAGCGCGCGACGGTGACGTCGAGATCGTCCGACGGCGTAGCTCGCGACTGCTTGAAGAAGCCGCGCAGCAGCACCATCGTGTCGCCGACGACCGTGAACAGCACGCGCGCGCTTCGCCCCGGCACCGTCACGCGGATATCCCACAGATCCTTCGCCATCTTCCGGACCAGCGGCATGCCGAGCGGCCAGCCGAGTTGAACGGTCTTGATCTCTTCGCCGATCGCCCTTCGCTCCGCCTGCACGAGCGCATCGAGCCATTCGGGCACCGGCTCGTGGCCGCGGGCCGTCCGGAAGAACCGCACGCCGAGCGTGACCTGAATCTGCTGTCTCGCCATCGTCTTGTCACCCATCGTATCAAAAACGGTACGATATGCCAAGCACCCCGATGATGGCTACTGACCGGATGGCCACTCAATCCTTCGGCAAGAAGCAGATCGGACCCGGCGCATCCGCCAGGCCCGGTGGATCACCGCTTGCCGCGAGCGCGCTTGCGCGCCGCGCGTGGCGCCTGGTGCGGGCGCGCATTGCCGAACCGCGATCGCGCGATGTCGCGCACCGCGTCGATCAGCGTCCGCGCGACCGGCGACGGCTGCGCATCGGTACGCAGCACGAGCCCGACCGGCTCGTCGGTGCCCGCCGACGGCAGCGGCAGGCGCGCCAGCGCGCCGGCCGACAGATCGTATTCGGCTGCATAGAGCGGCACGAACCAGACCGCATCGTTCTCGAGCGCCAGTGCGCGCGCGACCGATACCGACAGCACCTCGATGAACGAATCCAGCGGCGGCGCGCCGCATGCGCCGAGCAGTTGCTCGGCGGACTGGCGGATCAACGTGCCGAACGGCGGCAGCACGACCGGGTAGCGCGCCAGCTCGGCGGCCGGCGCCGCGCTCGCGAGCAGCGGATGCCCGGCACGCACGACCGCGACGAGCGGCTCGTTGTACAACTGCTCGAACGCGAGCCCGATCATCCGCTCCGGCTCCGACAGCCGCCCGATCGCACATTCGATCGCCCCGGATTTCAGACGCTCGAGCAACTCGGCGTTCGCGGCCGTCGCGATCCGCACGACGATGCGCGGCCAGCGCGCGGTCAGCGCCTTCATCAAGGCCGGTGCGAGCGAAGCCGCGACGGTCGGCAGCATGCCGATTTCCAGCGTCGCGGCAGCGGCCCCGCCCTCGCGCGCCAGCAGCCCGACGCCCTGCCGCAGCGCCAATACGCACGCATTCGCGTGCGGCATGAACAGTTGCGCTTCGCGGGTGGGCTGTGCGCCGTGCCGGCCGCGCTCGAACAGCTTCACGCCGAGGATCGCCTCCAGCTCGGCGATCGTCTTCGACACGGCCGGTTGCGTGATCGACAGGCTTTCGGCCGCCTTCTGCACGCCGCCCAGTTGCGCGACCGCGAGAAAACACTGCAGGTGCCGGAATTTGACGCGACCGTCGGCGATACGGTTATTCATAACGGGTGGTTATGCGAATGACGATGAATCGCCATTTTGCATAACTTTCCGGAAAGGCCCAAGCGTTCGGCACGGCGTCATGCATGGCGCCGCAGCGCGTGGAATCCCGTAGGCTCCCAGATCCGTTTCGCGATCAGCAGGGCCGTGCCGTGCTTCTGTCCGAGCGGCGCGGACGACGACTCCGCATGCAGCGCCGCCGCCTTGCTGCTCAGCCGCCGCAGCTCTTGTTCGAGCTCCGCGGCGGCCGCGTCCGTCAGCATTCCTTGCAGGAACGTCATCGTCTCGCCCGGGCCGTCGAAGCGGCTGCCGAGAAAGTCGTCGAGCACGTGCGCATGGAAGTAGCGGCGGATCGGCCCGCCCGGCAGCCAGTCGAAATCGCGCGCGACGCGTACGCGAATCCGGTCGCCGGGCAGCAGCGCGATCACGTTCATCCGGTCGAGCATCAGTAGATACTTCACGCACTCGGCCTGCGTGACGCGATAGGCCGACACGATGTCCTGCACGGTCCAGTAATTGATCGCGCACACGGCGACCAGCAGCAGCTTCTCGTCCGACACGAGCAACGCCTCCTGCTGCTCGGTCAGCACACGCAAGCGCGGCGCGGACGCGGATGCTTCCTGCACGAGCTCGGCGAGCGTATAGCCGAGCAGTTGCGCGATCTCCGCGATGCGCTCAAGCGTGAAGCGGCCGCTCGCGAACAGCCGCTTCACGCTCGTCTCGGAGATGTCGAGCGCACGCGCGACGTCCCGATAAGTCATTCCCTGCGCCTTCAACTGGCGCTTCAGCGTTTCGATGAGTTGGGCGGTCTCGGTCATGTTGGTATCGAAAAATGATGCTCGTGGTCGGATATTAGGCTACTCACACATCCACATCAGTAATTCAGGTTACTTGTCTGCATAATCCGCTCCGTCCTGTCACGCAACGACGGAGCCGAAATGACCGCCCGAATCGACACAGCCGCCTGCAAATCGCACCACGCCGCCCCGCGCGATGCACGCGACACCGATCGCACGATGCCGCTCGCCACCCTGCGCACGCTGGCCGCCGGCGCGCACGTCGGCGATCTCGTGTTCATCCGCGAGCCGGCCGGTGCGCCGGATGCCGCGACCGGCTCGGCGGGCGTCTGGGCCAACCGCTTCGGCATCGTCGTCGATACGTCGGGCGACGAACCGATGATCGCCGAAGCCACGGCGTTCGCGTGGACGAAGCTCGCGCCGCTGTCGCGCTTCGTCGCCCGTGCCGACGGCGGACGCATCGCGCTGGCGCGCCGCGTCGCGGCGGCCTCGGTCGACGCGCAGCGCCACATCCATGCGCTGGCCGAACGGCGAATCGATGCGCTGCTCGGCAATCGCTTCAATCTGCGCGCGCGGCGCGGCTTCTGCGCGCAGTACGTGAACGACGTGCTCGGCGCCGGCCACGCGTCGACACCGTCGGCCCTGCTGCGCAGCGGCACGCTGGCGCTCGAATTCGACGGGATCGTGTTCGATCCCCGCCATCCGTGACGACGGGCACGCCTGGGGAGACCGGATAACAACGAGAACGAAAGACAAAAAGCAGCGACGGGCTGGCTGGAGGGCCGTGCACGGGGTCGTCACCGACGACGCGAAGCCCGATCGCTTTTTCCGCCGGACAGGGTTCCTGTCCGGCGGAATTTTCATGGGCGGGACAAACATAACAAACGGTTATGTAATTCACGAAAAAAGGTCATTTTTCATAACTTTCCGGATTGGCTAAAGTCGTGGCGTCCACTTCGCGAAATACCTATCAGGAGACGCCCCGATGGATTCCCCCACGATCCTCACGCCGCGCGACTGGCCGTCGCATCCGGCCTATGTTCACCCCGAGTACCGTTCGTCCGTGAAGCGCGGCCCGACCCGTCCGCTGATCCCGCTGAAGGAGAAGCTGCGCGACCAGTACGCGCCCGTCTACGGCGCGGAAGATCTCGGCGCGCTGGACCACGACCTGACGAAGAACGCCGTGAAGAACGGCGAGCCGCTCGGTGAGCGGATGGTCGTCACCGGCCGCGTGCTCGACGAAGGCGGCAAGCCCGTGCGCAACACGCTCGTCGAAGTGTGGCAGGCCAACGCGGCCGGCCGCTACGTGCACAAGGTCGACCAGCACGACGCGCCGCTCGATCCGAACTTCCTCGGCGCGGGCCGCTGCCTGACCGACGACGAAGGCCGCTACCGCTTCCTGACGATCAAGCCCGGCGCGTATCCGTGGGGCAACCACCCGAACGCGTGGCGCCCGAATCACATCCACTTCTCGCTGTTCGGCGAATACTTCGGCTCTCGCCTGGTCACGCAGATGTACTTCCCCGGCGATCCGCTGCTCGCGTACGACCCGATCTTCCAGGGCACGCCCGAAGCCGCGCGCGAGCGCCTGATCTCGCGCTTCTCGATGGACATCACCGAAGAAGGCTATGCGCTCGGCTACGAATTCGACATCGTGCTGCGCGGCCGCGACGCCACCCCGATGGAGCGCTGAACCATGACGACGCTGAAGCAAACCCCTTCGCAGACGGTCGGCCCGTACTTCGCGTACGGCCTGTGCCCGCAGCAATACGACTACGACCTGAAAAGCCTGTTCACGCCGACGATCGCCGCCGCGCACACCGAAGGCGAGCATGTGCTGCTGGTCGGGCAGGTGTTCGATGGCGACGGCAACGTCGTTGGCGACGCGGTGCTTGAATTCACGCAGGTGGACGGCGCGGGCCGCTATCCCGCGTCGCGCGACGACATCGCGAAATCCGGCTTCACGGGCTTCGCGCGGGTCGGCACGGGCACCGACCCGCAGCAGCGCTTCGTCGTCGAGACGGTGAAGCCGGGCCGCGTCGCAGCCGACGAGGCGCCGCACATCAACGTGACCGTGATGATGCGCGGCATCCTCACCCACGCGTTCACGCGCGTGTACTTCGACGACGAAGCCGCGGCGAACGCGGTCGACCCCGTGCTGAACGCGGTGCCGGCCGAGCGACGCGCGACGCTCGTCGCGAAACGCGACGCGCAACCGGGCCGCCCGGTCGTCTACCGCTTCGACATCCGTATGCAGGGGCCGGAAGAAACCGTGTTCTTCGACGTTTGACGCATGCGCTGGCGCTCGCCGGCTTCGTATGCAACCGCACCGCCGTGTGGCGCGATACCGGCAGGCATCGCGCCACACGGCGTTTTGAGGCCCGCGTCGCCATCATTCGATGGTGCGCCGCATCGTGCCCGGTAACGGCTGCGGATCCCTGCCATCATCGACTTCCCATCCCGATATCGAACGCGCCATTGAAATGCATGCTGCGAGAGCACATCAATCGTCGGGTCGCCCCGATATCGTTTGCGCGTTATGCGGCGTATTCTTGGTTATCTGCAATGAGTCGGCAGAATTGAATCGTATGAAGCAACAATGACAGGCGTCATGCGCGACGCTGCCCGACAGGCGGTCCGCGCATTTGTCAGACAGAGTGCCTTTAAGCGCGTCTGGCCGAAGTTGGCGGGCGCGTATTTTTTTGGTGTCGCGGCCCGCGCACCGGCGTGACCCGCGCGGCGTCCCGGCGCCTAGCGACGAATCTCCAGATACCGGCTCGGCGTGTCGCCCAGAATGCGGCGAAATGCCGACGTGAATGCGCTCGCACTCGCGTAACCGAGATCGAGCGCGACGCGCGTCACCGGTTGCCCGTCGGTCAGGCGCGAAATCGCCGCGAGCATGCATACCTGCTGGCGCCAGGCGGCAAAACTCACGCCCGTCTGCGCACGGAACTGTCGCGTGAAGGTGCGCCGGCTCACGCCCGCGTCGGCCGCGACCCGATCGAGATCGGCCGCGATCGACGGCGCCGCGAACAGGTGCCGGCATACTTTCGCCAGTCGTGCATCGGCCGGCAACGGCGCATGCAGCGACAGGCGCGGCATCGTCGCGATTTCGGCGATCAGCAGATCCATCAGCTTGCCCGCGCGGCCGTCGACGTCGTACATCGCCGGCAAGTCGATCGCATCGTCGATCAGTTGCCGCAGCAGCGGCGACACGCCATACACGCCGCACTGGGTGGGCAGTCCGGCCGCCTGCGCGGCGTCGGCGGACACGAACGCGGTGAGCATCGTGACCGGCCCGGTCATCGTCAATTCGTGCCGCACGCCGGCCGGCACCCAGCATGCGCGCTGCGGCGGCACCAGCCAGCGGCCGTGCGGCGTGGACACACTGATCGTGCCGCGCGACGCGAATGCGAATTGCCCGCGCACGTGCGCATGATCCGGAAACGTCGTGCCCGCCGCAAATTCGTTGGCGAGCACGACCACGCTCCGGGGAATGTGTTCGTAGGGATCTAGCAGCGTATTTCTCACGGCCCGAATTCCATCATCAATGACCCGCTATCGAAGGCGGTCCGCCCCGCCGCGATCGGCCGGCCGGCCATGCGCCGGCGGCGTCGCGCGGCACGCGTCACCGCAACATGAACGACATCGCCGACAGGCTGTTCAGCGTGCGCACCGCGTGCTCGACCGACGGCCCGTCGAAACGCAGCGTCACCGCATCGACACGCTCGAGCGACGGCAGCACGCAGAACAGGTCGGCCAGCGCGGCCGTCTGCACGCGCAGCGTGCAAGCGGCCGGCGCGGGCCGATGAGCGCCCGCGCGCCGGCCGGACGACAGCGCTTGCGCGACCGTCTCCCGTGCGGCGGCCGCGATGCGCGCGCACGACGCGGACGGCGTGAGCGTCTCGCCGCTCGATGCGCCGCCGGCCGTCTTGAGCGTCTCGAAACGCGCGTCCGGAAACAGCGGTTGCGTTTCCTCGGCGAATACGTCGTCGCCCGTCGCGAGCGCGACGTGCGCGCCGTATTCGCGCGCCAGCGCGCCGTACAGCCCGGCTTCGCCGAGCTCGACGCCATTCAGCCACACCTGCGTGAACGCGAAGCTGTTGATCGTGTGCGCGAGCACGCCACGCGTCTGCGATTTCGCGTGATAGCCGATCATGAATACGAGATCGGGCTGCTGTTCGAGGCCGGCCATCATCCCGAGCGTACGCGGCTTGCCGAGCACGACGCGCGCCCGCGCATCGAGCCCGTCGGGCAGCAGGTTGCGATAGCCGCCATGCGAATCGTTGACCCAGACGGCCTGCGCGCCGCCGGCGAATGCGCCTTCGATCGCCGCGTTCGCCTCGGCGGTCATCCAGCGGCGCGCCCGCTCGTATTCCGGATTGCCGGCGCGCGTCTGCTCGACGGCGAATACGCCCGCGACACCCTCGATATCGGTCGAGATCAGGATCTTCATGACAGGATCGAACGTCCTTCGTCGTTTTCGTTGAACAACCGGTCGAGATCGGGCACCGCGTCGCGCAGCGATTGCCGCACGTGACCGTCGCGCCCGGCGACCGTCACCGCCTGCAGCAACGCGTCGGCGATCGCATGCTCGACGCTTTCGGCCGCGGCCATGAACAGCGGATCGAGCGCCGCATCGGCCACGAGGGCCGGCAGCGCGATCGTCGATGCGTCGTGCGCGATCGTGTAGGCAGTCGAGAAGGCGAGCGCGATATCGCCGCTGCCATGCCCGTAGACGGAGCCCGTGCGTGCCAGCCCCGCCGCCGCGCGGCGCGCGAGCCGCGACAACTGCCGCGCGTCGAGCGGCGCATCGGTGGCCAGCAACAGGATGATCGAGCCCTGCTCGGGCGGCGCCGTGTGGGCAGCTTCGGCCGCGCGCCGTTGCGCGACGATGCGCCCGAGCGGCACGCCGCCGAGCGTCAGCATCGGCAGCCGGCCGAAATTCGCGAGCACGAGCGCGCCGACCGTATAGGGCCGGCCGGCCGCGACGGCCACGCGCGACGCGGAGCCGATCCCGCCTTTCAGGTCGAAGCACGACATCCCGCGTCCGGCGCCCACCGCGCCGCGTGCGACGTCGCGCGATGCCGCGCGGCATGCGTCGTCGTAATGCGCGGCCGTGACCGCGCATGCCTGGATATCGTTCAGGTAACCGTCGTTGCACTCGAACACGAGCGGATTGACGGTCGGCCAGTCGCGGCCGACCTGTGGATTCGCCGCGATCGCCGCACGGAGCTGCGCGTGGGCAACCGCCGCGACGCCGAACGTATTGGTCAGCGCGATCGGCGTATCGAGCGTGCCGAGCTCGTCGACCTGCACGAGCCCGACGCTCTTGCCGAAACCGTTGATCACGGCCGCCCCGGCCGGCACCTTGCTGCGGTACACGTCGCCCGGATGCGGCTTCACGACGGTCACGCCCGTCTGCACGTTGCCGGCATCGAGCGTGCAATGGCCGACCGTCACGCCCGGCACATCGGCGATCGTGCCGCGCGGCCCGGGCGGCAGCATCGCCGTCCACATCGGTGCGGCGCGCATCAACGGCGCTCCAGCTTCGGGTCGAGCGCGTCGCGCAGCCCGTCGCCGAGCAGGTTGAACGCGAGCACGGTCAGGAAGATCGCGAGGCTCGGGAACACCGCGATGTGCGGCGCCGTCACCATGTCCGCGCGCGCCTCGTTGAGCATCGCGCCCCACTCCGGCGTCGGCGGCTGCGCGCCGAGCCCGAGGAACGACAGGCTCGCGGCGGTGATGATCGACGTGCCGATGCGCATCGTGAAGTAGACGACGACGGACGACACGGTGCCCGGCAGGATGTGCCGCATGATGATCGTCCAGTCGGACGCGCCGATGCTGCGCGCGGCCTCGACGTAGGTCATGTGCTTGAGCATCAGCGTGTTGCCGCGCACGAGCCGCGCGAACGCCGGGATGCTGAAGATCGCAACCGCGCAGATCACGTTGACCATCCCGTTGCCGAGGATCGCGACCACGCCGATCGCGAGCAGGATGCCCGGGAACGCGAACAGCACGTCGGCGATGCGCATCGTGATGCGGTCCCACCAGCCTTCGTAATAGCCGGCGAGCAGCCCGAACAACGTGCCGATCGCCGCGCCGAGCGCGACCGAGAAGAAGCCGGCCGCGAGCGAAATGCGCGTGCCCGCGACGATCCGGCTGAAGATGTCGCGGCCGAGCGAATCGACGCCGAACCAGTGCACGGCCGACGGCCCCGCGTTCAGCGCGTCGTAGTCGAAATAGTTCTCCGGATCGAACGGCACGATGTGCGGGCCGACGAAGGCGAGCACCACGAGCGCCAGCACGAAGCCGCCGGCGACGAGCGCGACGGTCTGCTTGCGGAACTTGCGCCAGAATTCGCGCCACGGCGTGCGGATCGCGGTCGGTGCGGCCGGCGCCGCGGGCTGGGCAGTCGCGTTCATTCGCGCCTCACTTGAACCGGATGGTCGGGTTGATGACCGCGTACAGCACGTCGACGGTCAGGTTGATCAGGATGAATTCCAGCGAGAACAGCAGCACGATCGCCTGGATCACCGGGTAGTCGCGCATCGTCACCGCGTCGACGAGCAGGCGCCCGAGCCCCGGCCAGTTGAACACGACCTCGACGACGATCGAGCCGCCGAGCAGGAAGCCGAACTGCAGCCCCATCATCGTGACGACCGGGATCATCGCGTTGCGCAGGCAGTGCTTGAGCACGACCATCGGCTCGTGCACGCCCTTCGCGCGCGCGGTGCGCACGAAGTCCTCGTTCAGCACCTCGACGAACGACGCGCGCGTGAAGCGCGCCATCACGGCCGCGACCGCGGCGCCGAGCGTCAGCGACGGCAGCACGTAGCTCTTCCACGAGCCGTCCGGCACGACCGGCAGCCAGCCGAGCTTCACCGAGAAGACTTCCATCAGCAGCATGCCGAGCGCGAACGCGGGAAACGAGATGCCCGACACCGCGAGCGTCATCCCGATACGGTCGGGCCAGCGATTGCGCCAGACCGCCGACGCAATTCCGATCGCCATCCCGAACAGCGTCGACCACACCATGCTGACGAGCGTCAGCATCAGCGTCGGCATGAAGCGTTCGCCGATCTCGGTCGAGACCGGCCGCTTGCTGCGCGTCGAGACGCCGAAATCGCCGTGCGCGATCTTCACGAAGAAGTTCGCGAACTGCGTGGGCATCGGCTTGTCGAGCCCGAGGTCGGCGCGCACGAGCGCGATCGTCGCGTCGTCGGCTTCGGGGCCGGCCGCGAGTCGTGCGGGGTCGCCCGGCAGCAGGTGCACGAACAGGAACACCAGCACCGCGACGATCGCGAGCGTGGGCAGCAGGCCGAACAGGCGTTTGACGAGGAAATTCAGCATGGGACACCGATCGAATCAGCGCACCGGCGGCTCGCGCCGCCGGCACTGCGTGGCGGACGAACCGCCGTCATTTCAGCGAGATCTCGTCGAAGTTGAACGAGCCGTCCGGCATCACGTACGCGCCCTGCAGCCGCTTGCTGCGTGCATACACGATCTTCTCCTGCACGAGGAAGATCCACGGCGCATCGGCCCAGATCTGCTTCTGCGCATCGGCGTAGAACTCGGCCTTCTTCGCGCGATCGGTCGTCTCGAGCGCCTTCGTCAGATCGCCGTCGACCGCGTCGTTCTTGTAGTACGCGGTATTGACGAGCTTCGGCGGCGCGGACGCGCCGGCCAGCAGCGGCGTGATCGCCCAGTTCGCTTCGCCCGTCGACGACGACCAGCCGATGTAGTACATCCGCACCGGCGCCTTCGCCGGATCCGGCGCGCTCTCGACCTTCGCGACGCGCTCGCCGGCTTCCAGCGCCTGCACCTGCACCTTCACGCCGACCTGCGCGAGCTGCTGCTGCACGAACTGGATCGCCTTCTGCGACGTCGAGTTGTTATACGCGGACCACAGCGTCGTCTCGAAGCCGTTCGGATAGCCGGCTTCCTTCAGCAGCGCACGCGCCTTCGCCGGGTCGTACGGCCACGGGCCCAGCTTCGTCGCGTAATCGACGCCCTGCGGCACCACGCCGGTCGACGGCGTCGCGAAACCGGAGAACGCAACCTTCGCGAGCGCTTCCTTGTTCACCGCGTAGTTCAGCGCCTGGCGCACCTTCGGGTTGTCGAACGGCTTCTGCAGCATGTTCAGCGACACGTAGCGCTGCACGATCGACGGCCGCTCGACGACGTCGACCTTCGGGTTGCCTTTCAGCTCGGTCGCCTGCTCGAACGGAATGCGGAACGCGAAATCGGCTTCACCCGTCTTCATCAGCGCCGCGCGCGTGTTGTTGTCGACCACCGGCTTCCAGTCGATCGCGTCAATCTTCGGATAGCCCTTCTTCCAGTAGCCCGCGAACTTCGTCACCTTCAGGTCGTCGGTCTGCTTCCACTCGACGAACTCGAACGGCCCGGTGCCGACCGGATGCAGCGCGATGTCGCGGCCCCACTTCTTCAGCGCGGCCGGCGAGATCATCACGGCCGACGGGTGCGCGAGCGTGTTGATGAACGCCGAGAACGGCTCGCGCAGCGTGACCTTCACCGTGGTCGGATCGACGACCTCGGTCTTCTCGATCACGCGGAACATGTTGTAGCGCTTCAGGTGGTTCGCGGGATCGGTCACGCGGTCGAAGTTCGCCTTCACGGCCGCCGCGTTGAAATCGGTGCCGTCGTGGAACTTCACGCCCGAGCGCAGCTTGATCGTGTACGTCTTCGCATCGGGGCTGGCTTCATAGCCCGTCGCGAGCACGTCGACGAGCTTCATGTCCTTGTCGAAGCCGAACAGGCCCTGGTAGAACGACTTGACGACGGCCTGCGACACCGTGTCGTTCGCGTCGTACGGGTCCATCGTCGTGAAGGTCGAATCCACCGCCATCACCGCGGTCTGCTGCGCGTACGCGGGCAGCGCGGCCGACAGCGCAAACGCGCCGGCAAGCGCGACGAAGCATGCGCGCGGACGAAACATCGGAAACGGATGCTGCTGGGTCATTTTGCTGGGCTCCTATCGGTGAATCGGTGACGCCTCACGGGCGTTTCGGTTTCGACTGCCTGCGGGTGCGTGCGCCGTCGTCGCCGCGCACGACTCCACCACTCAATACGCGCCGCCGACGCGATGCGTCGCGACGTAATGATCGGGGCCGACCGCGACGAGCGGCGCGACGAGCGGCTCGTCGCCGACCGCGCGGATCGGGCTCGGAATCTCGTCCGCCGCGAGCTGGCGCGGCGCATGCCGGCGCGCGGGATCGGCCACCGGCACCGCGCTCATCAGCTTCTTCGTGTACGGATGCTGCGGCGCCTCGAACACCGCGCGGCGCGGGCCGATCTCGACGATCTGGCCGAGATACATCACCGCGACGCGATGGCTGACGCGCTCGACCACCGCCATGTCGTGCGAGATGAACAGGTACGCGACGCCAAGCTCGCGCTGCAGGTCGAGCATCAGGTTGACGATCTGCGCCTGCACCGACACGTCGAGCGCCGACACCGACTCGTCGGCGATCACGACCTTCGGGTTCAGCGCGAGCGCACGTGCGATCGCGATCCGCTGACGCTGGCCGCCCGAGAATTCGTGCGGATAGCGGCGAGCGGCTTCCGGCGGCAGGCCGACCTTGTCGAGCAGCCAGTCGACCCGCGCCTGCGCTTCGCTGCCGCTCGCGACGCCGTGCACCAGCAGCGGCTCCATGATCGAAAAGCCGACGGTCAGGCGCGGGTTCAGCGACGCGAACGGGTCCTGGAAGATGAACTGGATGTTGCGGCGCAACGCCTGCAGGTCCGGGCCCTTCAGCGCGCTGATGTCGCGGCCGTCGAATTCGATCGAGCCGCTTTGCGATTCGACGAGGCGCAACAATGACCGGCCGGTGGTCGACTTGCCGCAGCCCGATTCGCCGACGAGCGCGAGCGTCTCGCCCGCGCGCAGCTCGAAGCTCACGCGCTCGACCGCATGCACGTATTGCGACACGCGGCCGAACACGCCGCTCTTCACCGGAAAGCGCGTGACGAGATCGCGCACGCGCAGGATCGGCGGCGCGGCGCGATCGACGGGCGGCTGCGCGTCGTTCGCGGCGCACGCCGTGGCCGGCGCCGGCGCGCTCGCGCCGTCCACCTTGAGCAGCGGGAATTTCTCGGGTGCGTCGGTACCCTGCATCGAGCCGAGCCGCGGCACGGCCGCGAGCAGCGCCCGCGTGTAGCGATGCGCGGGCGTCGCGAAGATGCGGTCCGACTCGCCCTCCTCGACCTTCTCGCCGCGGTACATCACGAGCACGCGGTCGGCGACCTCGGCCACCACGCCCATGTCGTGCGTGATGAAGATCACGCCCATGTTCATTTCGTCCTGCAGCCCGCGGATCAGTTGCAGGATCTGCGCCTGGATCGTCACGTCGAGCGCGGTCGTCGGCTCGTCGGCGATCAGCAGCGCGGGCCGGCACGACAGCGCCATCGCGATCATCACACGCTGCCGCATCCCGCCCGACAACTGGTGCGGATGGCGGGCGAACACGCGGCGCGCTTCGGGAATGCGCACCAGATCGAGCAACCGCAGCGCTTCCGCGCGTGCTTCGGCGGCGCTCTTCGACTGGTGCAGCGCGATCGCCTCGCTGATCTGGTCACCGACCGTAAACACCGGGTTCAGCGACGTCATCGGCTCCTGGAAGATCATCGCGATGTCCGCGCCGCGGATGCCGCGCATCGTCGCGGCACTCGCCTGCGCGAGATCGACCAGCGCGCCGCCACGGCGCCGGAACGCGATGCGGCCGCTCGTGATTTCGCCGCCGCCGTGCTCGACGAGTCGCATCAGCGCGAGCGAGGTGACCGACTTGCCCGAGCCCGATTCGCCGACGATCGCGAGCGTCTCGCCGCGATCGACGTGAAACGACACGTTGCGAACCGCGTCGAACGTCGCGCCTTCGCGACGGAAGGTGACCGACAGGTCGTCGACGGCCACCACGCGCTGCTCGGGCAGCGCCGGGACCGACGGGTTACGGCTCGATGTCATGCGTCTCTCCTCGTGCGATCCGGGATCAGGCCGCGTCGTCGCGGTAGATGCCGACGACCGGCGCTTCACCGACGCGTGCGTAGCCGCGGTACATCCCTTCGGTGTTGAACGGCATCGCGACGTTGCCCCGTGCGTCGACCGCGATGATCCCGCCGCGGCCCGCGAGGCGCGGCAGCTTGTTCATCACGACGTCGTGCGCGGCATCGGCGAGCGACGCGCCGCGATACGCGATCTGCGCGGCGACGTCGTAGGCCGTCGCGAGCCGCATGAACATCTCGCCGGTGCCCGTCGACGATACCGCGCAGGTCGCGTCGTCCGCGTAGCAGCCGGCGCCGATGATCGGCGAATCGCCGACGCGCCCCGGCTGCTTGTTCGTGATGCCGCCCGTCGACGTCGCCGCCGCGATGTGGCCGTTCAGGTCGCACGCGACCGCGCCGACCGTGCCGTGCTTGCGGTCCGGATCGAGCTGCTCGGCCGGCTGCGGCTGTTGCTGCGACTGGCCGAACACGAACGTCGCCGCATCGTGGTCGAGCATCGCGCCGGCCGCCGCGCGCGCCTTCACCCACTGCGCATGCCGCGACTCGGTGTCGAAGTAGCCGGGCTCGGCGAGTTCGAGCCCCTGCGCGGCCGCGAACGCATCGGCGCCCGCGCCGGCGAACAGCACGTGCTCGCTCGCCTCCATCACGCGCCGCGCGGCGAGCACCGGATTGCGCACGCGGGTCGCGCAGCAGATCGCGCCGGCGCCGAGCGTCGCGCCGTCCATGACCGCCGCGTCGAGTTCGTGCTTGCCTTCCGCCGTATAGACGGCGCCGCGCCCGGCGTTGAACAGCGGACAATCCTCGAGCATCCGCACCGCGACGGTGACGGCGTCGAGCGCGCTGCCGCCCTCGGCCAGCACCTGTTGCGCGGCCTGCAGGATCGCGGTGAGTTCGTCGCGGTATCGACGTTCGGTGTCGGTATCCATCGCTTCGCGCAGGATCGTGCCTGCGCCGCCGTGAATCGCGACGATCGCGGGTGAAGTCATGATTTTTTCGGACGGGGGAAAGAAGGGTTGGCGGCCGGCAACGCCGCTTGCGGCTGCACGAGCCACGGCAGCAGGAATTCGGTCATCTCGGCGGCGGATTTCGCGGACCGGTGCGTGCGCAGCGCGACCGCGTCGATCAGCGCCTCGATCATCGTCAGCACGGCGGCTTCCGACGTGGCCGCGAAACGCCGCTCGGCCTTGACGTACAGGTTCAGCGACGCGAACGACGCGAGCGGCGATTGCGGGCCGTCGGAGATGCCGAGCACGCGCGCGCCGCGCGCCGCCGCACGACGGGCCAGCTCGATCGTGTCCTTCACGTAGCGCGGAAACGCGAGCGCGATCACGAGATCGCGCGAATCGGCCGTGTACAGGCGTCGCGCCGCATGCGACGGCCCGCCGAGCAGCGCGAGCGATTGCACGCTGTCATGGCAGACGGACAGTCCGTGCTCCATCAATCCGGCCAGAAACGCGCTCGACCCGGCGCCGAGAATCAGCACGCGCCGCGCGCCGACGATCGCCTCGACCGCCGCCTCGACATCGGCTGCGTCCAGTTGCGCGCGCGTGTTCTCGATGTTGGCGGCAGCCTGGTCGAACACTGCGTCGATCCAGACCGCGCCGCGCACGCCGGACTCCTGCTCCTGCGCGGAACGCAGCCGTTCGACCGGCCCGAGCGTGGCCTCGAAGCCGCGCACGAGCGCCGCGCGCATCGCCGGATAGCCATCGAATCCGAGCGCCTTCGCGAAACGGTTCGCGGTAGCGATCGACGCATTCACCGCCTGCGCGAGCTCGTCGATCCGCATCGTCGCGGCGCGAAACGGGTTCGCGAGCACGAATTCGCCCATGCGCCGGTGAATCGGCGTCATCGACGGCATCGCCGACGCGATCCGCTCGGCGATCGCGGGTTCGTCGTGACTGACATCGGGCGGAACGAGAGGCGTCATGCGAAGGGTTGTTGCAAGGTTTGATGAAAATCAATTTACACAATCCGTCTCCCGAAAAGAAATAAATTTTCATCAGGGTTGTCACGCCCCCTGCGGCGTACGTCGACCGTCCGGACGATCGTCCGGGCCGCCGCACGGGCCTTCGACGGGCAACCGCCTGCGCTGCCGCTCGCCCGGTCGCCACCGTTCATCGGGAAAACCCCGAGTACGTTCGTTCGAATGCAGATTCACGTTGACCTGATTCGCAATCGAACATAGGATGTTCGAAAATGATCAGTCGTCAGATAACATTGCGGCTTAAAGACGACGGAATGTTCGCTCGAACACCGTGATTTCGATATAAACCGGTAAAACCGGCGCCCATCAAGATCGGACATCGTACGAACAAAACGAAACAAGCCATCCGGACGGATGGCCCTCATGGACCAGGTGGGCGCCGCGCGCCCGCCTTCCCTGACAGGAGACAGCGGTGAAGACAGTCAAGGCGTTGCGCTGGTGGATCATCGTGCTCGTGTGTCTCGGCACGATCCTCAACTACCTCGCACGAAATTCCCTCGCGGTGCTCGCGCCCGAGCTCAAGCAGGTGTTCGCGATCTCGACGCAGCAGTACTCGTACATCGTCGGCGCCTTCCAGATCGGTTACACGATCATGCAACCGGTATGCGGGTTCATCGTCGATCTGATCGGGCTGCGGCTCGGTTTCGCGCTGTTCGCGATGCTGTGGTCGGTGGTCGGCGTCGCGCACGGCTTCGCGTCCGGCTGGCTCTCGCTCGGCATCCTGCGCGGCTTTCTGGGCCTGTTCGAGGCCGCCGCGATTCCGTCCGGGATGAAGGCCGTGGCCGAATGGTTTCCCGATCGCGAGAAATCCGTCGCGGTCGGCTACTTCAACGCGGGCACGTCGCTCGGCGCCGCGATCGCGCCGCCGCTCGTCGTGTTCCTGTCGATGCGGTTCGGCTGGCAGGCCGCGTTCATGGTCACCGGCGCGCTCGGGTTCGTGTGGGCCGCGCTCTGGTACACGCAGTACCGGTCGCCGGCCGATCATCCGCGCATCACGCCGCGGGAGCGCACGCTGATCCGCGACGGCCAGGCCACGATGCCGCCCGTGTCGAAGCGCCGCATCCGCGACGTCGTCACCGCGCGCCGCTTCTGGGCGATCGCGCTGCCGCGCTTCTTCGCGGAACCCGCGTGGCAGACCTTCAGCTTCTGGATTCCGCTGTACCTCGCGACCGAGCGCCACATGCCGCTCACGCAGATCGCGGTATTCGCTTGGATGCCGTTTCTCGCGGCCGACGCAGGCGGCATCGCGGGCGGCTATCTGTCGCCGTATCTCGCCAATCGCTTCAAGCTGCCGCTCGTGTGGTCGCGCGTCGCCGGCGTCGCGCTCGGCGCGGTGCTGATGCTCGGGCCTGCGATGATCGGCCTCGTGTCGTCGCCGTACACGGCGATTGCGCTGTTCTGCGTCGGCGGCTTCGCGCACCAGATGATCTCCGCGCTCGTCAACACGCTGTCGGCCGACGTGTTCGATCCCGAGGAAGTCGGCACCGCGAGCGGCTTCGCCGGGATGGCCGCGTGGATCGGCGGCCTCGGCTTCTCGCTGCTGGTCGGCGCGCTCGCGGACAAGATCGGCTATGCGCCGCTGTTCGCGTGCCTCGGCCTGTTCGACATCGTCGGCGTCACGCTGCTCGCGGTGCTGATCCGCGGGCAGTCGAAGCAGGAACGCCTGCTCGCGCAGCACGCGTGACATCCGTTTTCACCAGGAATCGCATTCATGACTTCGCTCCTTCATCCGCCCGTGTTCCGCGTCGCCAGCCACCATGCGAACCGCGTGCTGCTCGCCTCCGATACGGGCGCGACTCTCGAAATCTTCGTGCTCGAGGACGACATCGTGCGCGTGCGCGTGCTGCCCGACGCGACGGCGCGCAACCCGCGCACGTGGACGATCGCGCCCGGCCTCGACGACGTGCCGCTCGACGGGCGCGACCGCCTCGATCTGAGCGGCTTCGCGCTGCCCCACTACGACTTCGTGGAAGACGACGACGGCGTGCGCATCGAAACCGCGCAGATCCGCCTCGCGGTGCGCCGGCAAGGCGGCCATTGCGCGTGGTCGATGCGCGGCGCGGATGGCGCATGGCGCGTCGCACTCGCCGACCGCCCGACACAGGCGTACAACTTCGGCTGGTGGGACGAACGTGCGTATCACTACGTCGCCCGCGAGCGCGGCGACAAGGTATTCGGCCTCGGCGAACGCGCAGGCGAACTCGACCGCACGGGCGCACGCTTCGAGATGCGCAACATCGACGCGATGGGCTACAGCGCGAAGCACACCGACCCGCTGTACAAGCACATCCCGTTCTACATCACGTGGTCGCCCGATGCGTGCCAGGGGTTCGGGCTGTTCTACGACACGCTGTCCGACTGCTCGTTCGACATGGGCCGCGAGCTCGACAACTATCACGGGCCCTATCGCTATTTCGTCGCCGAGCACGGCGATCTCGACTACTACTTCATCGCGTCGCCCGATACGCCGCTCGCGGCCGCGCGGCGCTTCACGTGGCTGACCGGGCGCCCCGCGCGCATGCCGAAATGGGGGCTCGGCTATTCGGGCTCGACGATGAGCTACACCGACGCGCCGGACGCCCAGCAGCAGATGAACCAGTTCGTCGAGCAGTGCGACGCGCACGACATCCTGTGCGATTCGTTCCACCTGTCGTCGGGCTATACGTCGATCGGCGCGAAGCGCTACGTGTTCAACTGGAACCGCGACAAGTTTCCCGACGCGAAGGGCTTCGTGCAGCACTATCGCAACCACGGCATCCGCCTGTGCGCGAACATCAAGCCGTGCCTGCTGCGCGACCATCCTTCCTTCGACGAAGCCGCGCAGCGCGCTCTGCTGATCCGCTCGGCATCCGGCGAACCCGCCTGGGTGCAGTTCTGGGACGAAGTCGGCGCGTATCTCGACTTCACGCAGCCCGACACCTACCGATGGTGGTGCGAGCAGGTCACGTCGGCGCTGCTGGAATACGGAATCGAATCGACCTGGAACGACAACAACGAATACGAGATCTGGTCGCCCGACGCGATCGCGCACGGCTTCGGCCAGCCGTTTCCTGCACGCGAAGCCAAGGTGCTCCAGACGATGCTGATGATGCGCGCGTCGCGCGACGCACAGCGCGCGCATGCGCCGGCGCGCCGGCCGTTCCTCGTGTCGCGCTCCGGCGGCGCGGGCATGCAGCGCTACGTGCAAACGTGGTCCGGCGACAACTACACGTCGTGGGAAACGCTGCGCTACAACCTGAAGATGGGCCTCGGGCTCGCGCTGTCGGGCGTGTCGAACATCGGCCACGACATCGGCGGCTTCTCCGGCCCCGCGCCATCGCCCGAACTGCTGCTGCGCTGGGTGCAGTTCGGCATCTTCATGCCGCGCTTCAGCATCCATTCGTGGAACGACGACGGCACCGTCAACGAACCGTGGATGTACCCGGAGATCACCGCGCAGATCGCGTCGCTGATCAAGCAGCGCTACCGGCTGCTGCCGTACCTCTATCACCTGCTGTGGCTGTCGACCACGCGCTACGAGCCCGTGCTGCGGCCGACCTTCGCCGATTTCCCCGGCGATGCGCGCTGCTACGACGCATGCGACGACATGATGCTCGGCGACGCGCTGCTCGTCGCGCCCGTCGTCGATCCCGGCCTGACCGAACGCACGGTTTACCTGCCGGCGGGCGCACGCTGGACGTGCTGCGCGAGCGCGCAGTCGTTCGACGGCGGCGCGAGCGTGACGCTGCCCGCGCCGCTCGACACGCCGGTGATGCTGCTGCGCGAAGGCCGCGTGCTGCCGCTGAACGTCGCGCAACAGCATTTCGGTGCGCGCGCCGATACGCGCGGCTTCCTCGTCGCACCGCGGATCGAGGACGGCGTCGCGTACGGCGAATGCGTCGAGGACGACGGCGAGACGGAAGCATGGCGCGACGGCGAATACGGCCTGTGGCGCATCGAGACCGGCCGCGAGGCGTCGGGCGTGCTCGGCGTGTCGGTCCGCTGGGACGGCCGCCCGGCGCGCCCGGCCGATCGTGTCGAGATCCTGCTGCCCGCGTCGCTGCAAGGCCCGGTTGCCGTGCGCGGTGCGCGAGTCGAGCAGGATGCGCGGGACGGTGCGTGGCGCCGCCTCGTCGTCGCGTTCGACCACTGAACCGCCGAACCGCCCAAGCCGAAGCAAACCCGATCGGGCGGGCCGTTCGCGCGGCCCGCCCCCTGCCACAGAGGAGGCATTCAACCTCCCGCCCCTCGAAAAGATGAAGAGACCCGGAGATCGACAATGAAAGCATCCGCCAACCGTTATGCAATCCTGATTTTATCGGCCGCGTCGCTCGGCACGACCGCTGCCCACGCGCAGAGCAGCGTCACGCTGTACGGTGTCGTCGACGATTCGCTCGCGTACGTCAACAACCAGCAGGGACACTCGAACGTCTACATGCGCGACGGCAACCTGTATGCGTCGAAGTTCGGGCTGCGCGGCGACGAGGATCTCGGCGGCGGCACGCACGCGATCTTCGACCTGCAGGCCGGCTTCAACCTGAATACGGGCGCGCAGGCCGCCGCCGGCACGATATTCAACCGCCAGGCCTTCGTCGGCCTGCGCAACGTTCGCTACGGCACGGTCACGGCCGGCCGCCAGTACACGCCCTACTTCCTGTTCGTCGGCCCGTACGCGTCGAGCAGCTGGCTGACGGGCGCCACCGGCGCGCATCCGGGCGACATCGACGGCCTCGACACGACGATTCGCGTGAACAACTCGGTCACCTATACGTCGCCGACCTTCGCCGGGCTGAGCGCGAGCGCGATGTACGCATTCGGCGGCATTGCCGGCGCGACCGGCAAGGGCAACACGTTCAGCGCCGCGCTGCGCTACGCGAACGGGCCGATCGGGATCGCGGCCGGCTACTTGCGGATCAACAGCTCGGGCTCGTCCGCGGGCTTCCTGAATCCGGCCACCGCATCGTCGGGCAGCTTCGCGGTATCCGTGCTGAATCAGGGCTACCTCACCGCGAAAGCCGTCGAGCAGGTTGCGGCGGCTGGCAACTACACGCTCGGCGACCTGACGATGGGGCTCAACTATTCGAACGTGAAGTATCTGCCCGGCAACGGCTCGACCTTCACCGACACGGCCGTGTTCAACACCTACGGCGCGCTTGCCGCGTATCGCTTCACGCCGACGTTCTCGGTGGCCGGCGCATTCGCGTATACGCTCGCGTCGAAGGCGAACGGCGTCGCGAATGCGGCCCGCTATCAGCAGTATTCGCTGAAGGAGTCGTACAGCCTGTCGAAACGCACGACGCTCTATGCGCTGCAGGCGTACACGCATTCGAGCGGGCGGACGCTCGGCGCGCAAGGCGCCGGCCACATCGTCGACGCGGCGCCGATCGTCGGCGATTCGCAGCAGCTCACGCCGTCGACGACGCACGGCCAGTTCGTCGGCATGGCCGGGATCGCCGTCACGTTCTGAACCTGGCCGACGGCGCCTTCCGCGCGCCGTCTCCGGCCCGGACGACGCGCTTGCCGCACGCGCCGTCCGGGCGCCCGATACGCGTTCGCCGCGGCGTTTTCCCCGCCTCGCCGGCCCGCCGCGCCCATCGCGCGGATTTTCTCGATCGCCGCGATACCTTACAATCCGTCAGGTTCATCCCTTCTGCATACCCCTTCTTGCAGTCCTGACACCGCGGTACACTCGACGCACGCCGTATCAGGGTCCGACGCGCGACGTGCGCGCCGGGCGGCGTCGCGCTTCGTTGCGCCCACAACTGGATGCCCGCCATGCCGGATTCCCGTCCCTCGCCCCGCACGACATTCAAGCCGCAGGTCGTCCTGCCCGCGCTCGCCGTCATCGGCGCGCTACTCGTCGTGTGCGCACTGCACCCGAGCGAAGCCGGCGCGCTGTTCTCCGCCGGCCAGCAATGGGTCATCGCACGGTTCGACTGGTTCTACGTGCTCGCCGTCACCGGCTTCCTCGTGTTTCTCGTGCTAATCGCCGCCAGCGACTTCGGCAATATCCGGCTCGGCCCCGACGACGCCGAACCCGAATTCAGCTTCGTGTCGTGGACGGCAATGCTGTTCGCGGCCGGCATGGGCATCGGCCTGATGTACTTCGGCGTCGGCGAGCCGATGCAGCATTTCCTGAAGCCGCCGACCGTCGATTCCGGCACGCCCGCCGCCGCACGCGAGGCGATGCTGATGACGTTCTTCCACTGGGGCTTCCATGCGTGGGCGATCTACGGGCTGATGGGGCTCGTGCTCGCGTACTTCGGCTTCCGCTACAACCTGCCGCTCACGCTGCGCTCGGGGCTGTATCCGGTGCTGCGCGAGCGCATTAACGGCTGGATCGGTCACACGGTCGACGCGTTCGCGCTCGTCGGCACGGTCGCCGGGATCGCGACGACCCTCGGCTACGGCGTGATGCAGCTGAGCGCGGGCCTGCATACGGCCGCCGGGTGGGACACGGGCAGCAACCTGTTCCGCATCGGGCTCGTCGCGGTGGTCGTGATCCTCGCGGGCGTGTCGGCCGCGACCGGCCTCGACAAGGGCGTGCGCCGGCTGTCCGAGCTGAACCTGCTGCTCGCGTTCCTGTTGCTCGCCTTCGTGGTGGTCGCGGGCCCGACGGCATTCCTGCTGCGCGCGCTCGGCGACAACATCGGGCAGTACCTGTCGAGCCTCGTCGACCTGTCGTTCCGCACATACGCCTACGCGCCGCCGCGCGAGGAAGGCTGGTTCGGCGGCTGGACGATTCTCTACTGGGCGTGGTGGGTGTCGTGGTCGCCGTTCGTCGGCATGTTCATCGCGCGCATCTCGCGCGGCCGCACGATCCGCCAGTTCGTGATCGGCGTGCTGCTCGTGCCGACCGCGTTCAACCTCGTGTGGATGACAGTGTTCGGCAACAGCGCGATCTGGCTCGACACGCACGGCGCGGCCGGCGCGCTCGCGCAGACGGCGACCAACGTCGATGCGCTGCTGTTCCGCTTCTTCGATTTCCTGCCGTTTCCGCAACTGCTGTCGATCGTCGCGATCGTGCTGATCGCGGTGTTCTTCGTCACGTCCGCCGATTCGGGCGCGTTCGTGATCGACCAGATCGCGACGCGCGGCAACGCGCATTCGCCGGTCTGGCAGCGGCTGTTCTGGGCCGCGCTGCTCGGCGTGACGGCCGCGGTGCTGCTCGTCGCGGGCGGGCTCGGCGCGCTGCAGGCGATGACGCTGATCGCGGCGCTGCCGGTCGCCCTCATCATGCTCGCGCTGTGCTACGGGCTGTGGCGCGGGCTCGCGGCCGACCGTGCGCACTATTCGCAGGACATCGCGCCCGCGGCGAGCTTCTGGACCGGCCAGCACTGGCGCCATCGCCTGACGCACATCCTGCGGCAGACGACCGAGGCCGAGGCGCGCCAGTTCGTCGCCGAGACGGTCGAGCCCGCGCTGCGCAAGGTCGCCGACGAGCTGCGCGCGAGCGGCGTCGATGCGCACGTGCAGCGCGACGGCGACGATGCGGTGCGGCTCACCGTGCCGACCGCCGAACACCGCGATTTCGTGTATGGCGTGCGCGTCACCGCGAAATCCGCGGCCGCGTTCCTGATGCGCGAGGCGGCCGAGCCGGAAGCCGCGCGGGCGCACGTGTACGGGATCGTCACGTTCTTCGAGGATGGCCGGCTCGGCTACGACGTCGAATACCTGCGCGGCGACGAAGTGATCGCCGACGTGCTGCGCCAGTACGAACGCTACGTGTCGCTCGCCGCGGACACACGCACGCACCTGCTGAGCCGCGCGCCGGGGCACGCGACGGAGGCCGAGTGAGCGGATTGCTGCAAAGCCGCGCTGTCGACGTCATCGCACTCGGCACGCTCGCCGTGCTGTACCTCGGCGGCGCCGGCATCGCGCTGTGGCGGATCCGTGCCGCGGCGCCGCTCGGCAAGGTCTACTGGATCGTCTGCGCGGCGCTGCTCGCCGGCGGCGCCGTCGCGATGGGCGGCAACCTGTCGCCGGTACCGAACAGCGGTGAAATGCCGCCCGGTTTCGCGCTCGGCGCCGAGGCCGTCCTGCTCGGACTCGCGTTGGTTGCCGGTGGCTGCGCGTGGCTGATGCTGCGCGCGCGGAAACGCTGACGCCCGCGCGTCGCGCCACCCGCTTCGTCACGCGGGCACGGTCACGCGCGGGGCCGACCGGCAGCTAACCCCGCCCTGATCCGCTGCCGTCACGCTACCCATCATGCGCTCGGCGCGCGCGCCGTCACGAGCCAGCACGCTGCATCGAAACGCACGTCGGCGCCATGCACGTACGGCTCGAACGCCGCGCGCATCGTGTCGATCACGCACCGCCGCGTCGCGTCGTCCGTCTCCAGCAATGCAAGGCCTACCGGGCCCAGCCGGGCAATGTAGTCGTCCAGCGCGGACTCCGGCAGCACGCACGCCCGATTAACCGGCTCGATCGCAACGTCGGCCCAGCCGCTGTCCGACAGCACCGATGCGATCCGCTGCCGGTCGCCGAACGCGAACTGGCCCGGCGCACCGGGCTTCCGCACGGGCAGGTTCGGCAGCAGCGGCGCGGCCGCCCGCTCGGCCGTCGTCATGAACGGATTGTCGGCCGCGCCACGCCACGCGACGAACCGCATCTGCGCACCCGGGCGCGCCGCCCGCCGCAGGTTCGCGAACGCCCGCATCGGATCGTCGAAGAACATCACGCCGAGGCGCGACACGATCAGGTCGACGCTCGCCGGCTCGAACGCATGCGTCTGCCCGTCCGCGCACACGAAGCGGGCGTGCAGGCCGCAGCGTTCGGCGCGCGCCCGGGCGGCGTCGATCATCCGCGCCGAAATATCGATGCCCGTGCACTGCGCGTTCGCACCGAGCCGCCGCGCGATCGCGAGCGTGACCGCCCCCGTGCCGCAGCCGACATCGAGTACGCGGCTTGCAGACGCCGCCGCGGCAGCATCCGCCAGCAGCGTTTCGAACGGCGCGAACATCCGGTCCAGCGACGCCTGCGCATCGACCCATGCGCGCCCCGACGGACCGTTCCATAGCGCCGATTGCGCTTCGTTGGGCCGGTTGGCTTCCATCGTCGATCCCCTTCCGATTCATTGATGACGGACCGGACTGTGCCACTTCAAGCCGGCTTGAAGTCAAGGCCGCCGGCGTGCGCCCCGTCACGCCCCGTTTTTCACATTTCTTACATTCGCGCTGCGTATCGTTGACGACTTTCCTACGGTGCCGCCCCCTCCCATGCGACGATTCATCACGCGCGCGCTGCTCGTGCGCTGCGCTCCTCTTGTTGCCCTCGCCGCGTTGTCCGCGTGCTCGAATCACATCGATACGCCGGACGATCCGGCCAGCGCGTCGGTCAACGTCCAGGCCGCATGGGTGGAGATCGGCGATGCCAACCAGGCGATCGCGCGCGTCATCACGAACTACACGCCCGCGTCGGCCGGCGATTCGCCGTGCCCGCAACTGACCGTCGACGGCAAGCTGTCGCGCATGACGCTGCGCGCGGGCGCCGCGACCGTCGCCCAGCGGCCGACCGCCAGCGACCCGGCCGATTCGAAACCGTCGAGTTTCCCGGTGTCCGTCTGCGAGGCGACGTTGCCCGCCGGCGCGCAGGCGGCCAGCGTCGCGGGCCGCACGCTGCCGCTGCCGAAAGCGCAGCCGCAGCGCATCGCGATCATCGCCGACACGGGCTGCCGGATGAAGAAGGCCGACAACGCATGGCAGGCGTGCAACGACGCCGCGGTCTGGCCGCTCGACACGATCGCGGCCAGCGTCGCGAAGCTGTCGCCCGATCTCGTGCTGCACGTCGGCGACTACCACTATCGCGAGAACGCGTGCCCGCCGGACATCGCCGGCTGCAAGGACAGCCCGTGGGGCTATGGCTGGGATACGTGGCAGGCCGACCTGTTCCGCCCGGCCGCGCCGTTGCTCGCGAAGGCGCCGTGGGTCGTCGTGCGCGGCAATCACGAGGAATGCGCGCGCGCGGGCCAGGGCTGGTTCCGCTTCCTCGACCCGCGCCCGTATTCGGCCGCACGTTCGTGCGACGATCCGGCCAACGACAACAACGCGAACTATTCGGAACCCTACGCGGTTTCGCTCGGCGGCGGCTCGCAGGTGATCGTGTTCGACACCGCGAAGGTCGGCCGCACCCCGCTGAAGACGACGGACGCGCAGTTCGGCATCTACCAGAAGCAGTTCCAGACGGTCGCATCGCTCGCGTCGAAGCCCGGCATGACGACGACGATCTTCACGAACCATCACCCGATCCTCGCGTTCGCGCCGATCGCCGGCAGCACGCCGGCGCCGGGCAATCTCGCGCTGCAGTCGGTGATGTCGAGCCTCAACGCGCAGGCGTACTACCCGCCGGGCGTGCACGTCGCGCTGCACGGCCACGTGCACGATTTCCAGGCGATCAACTTCTCGTCCGGGCACCCGGCGACGATCGTGTCCGGCAACGGCGGCGACAACCTCGACGTCGCGCTGCCCGACCCGTTCCCGGCCGGCCTGACGCCGGCGCCGGGCGCCGTGATCGAGCGGCTGTCGCACAATAACAGCTTCGGTTTCCTGATCATGGAGCGCAAGCCGGCACCGGCGACGGGCTGGGTGTTCCATGCGTATTCGGCGGCCGGCAAGCGGCTCGCGTCGTGCGACCAGTCGGGCACGACGCTCGCCTGCGACAAGACGGGGTTCATCGCGCCGTGACGGAAGCAGTTCGATGCGACGGCCACGGCGGGCGCGGCCGGCAGACGCTGCACATGCTTGCCGCGACCGTGCTCGCCGGCCTGACGCTCGCGGCCCACGCCGCGCCGGCCGAAACGGTCCTGCTTCCCGGCGCGCCGCCGTCGCGCGTCGTCGACACGATCGGCAACGGCACGCCGCAGGTGACGAGCAAGATCGACGCGGCCACCGCCCGCTTCGCGCCCGACCCGACGCTCGTCGCGCTCGGCCGCCGGATCTTCTTCGATCCGCGGCTATCCGAGCCGCGCGGCATGTCGTGCGCGGGCTGCCACGATCCGGGCCGCGCGTTCGCGCCAACGCTGTCGGCCGCATCGCTCGCGGGGCCCGGCGTGCCGGAAGGCAGCCGGCCCGGGCGCTTCAGCCGACGCAATGCGCCGTCGCTGCTGTACGTGCGCTACGTGCCGCGCCGCCACTTCTACCAGGACGACGATGCGCCGGCTCCGTCGCCGTTCGGCGGCCTGTTCAGCGACGGCCGCGCGGATACGCTCGCCGAGCAGATCCGCGGGCCGCTGTTCGATCCGAACGAGATGAACAACCGGTCGCCGGCCGCGCTGCTGCGCAAGGTCGATGCGACCGAACTCGCGACCGATCTCGCCGCGCGCTTCGGCGCGCCGGTGCGGCGCGATCCCGAGCAACTGGTGCGCGCGCTGGGCGCAGCCGTCGAAGCCTATCTGCAGAGCGACGAGATGGCGCCGTTCACGTCGCGCTTCGACGCATTCCTGCGCACGCGCACGCCGCTCGCGCCGGCCGAGATGCGCGGCCTCGCGCTGTTCCGGAATCCGGACAAGGGCAATTGCATGACCTGCCATACGCTGTCGGACACGTCGAGCCGCCCGGAACGCTCGCTCTTCACCGATTTCGGCTACGACGCGATCGCAGTGCCGCGCAACCGCGCGCTGCCGGCGAACCGCGATCCGCGCCATTTCGACAACGGGCTGTGCGACACCGCGCGACGGCTGCGCTGGCCCGAACCGACGCAATGGTGCGGCTACCTGCGCACGCCCGGGCTGCGCAACGTCGCGGTCAAACAAACGTTCATGCACAACGGCGTGTTCACGACGCTGCGCGACGCAGTCGCGTTCTACAACACGCGCTCGACCGATCCCGGCTTCTGGTATCACGGCGCCAGGACGTTCGACGACGTGCCGGCCGCCTATCGCGGCAACATCAACGTCAACTCGACGCCGATGAACCGCCGGCCCGGCACGCCGCCCGCGCTGACCGACGCGGAAATCGACGACATCGTCGCGTTCCTCGGCACGCTGACCGACGCGCGCTATACCGATCGCGCCACCTCGGCCGCGCCCGACGCGCGGATCACGCGCACCGCCGCACCGGCGCGCTGACCCTGGCCGAACGGCCGGTCGGCGCGCCACCGCTTGCAGTTACCGCAACTACTGGTTATATTTACAGTACTGTATTTATGAACAGTGGGGTGCGCGATGGAACATCTGGTCCGTATCGTCAACGACACCGATCGCCAAGTGCTGGCGTGGCTTCGTGCCCAGGTCGGCGATGCCCGCGTCGAGCGCGCGGCGCGTCAGCTCGGGCATACGCGCAAGCCCTTTCCGTCCGCCGTGTGCCGGTATCTGGGCATGAGTGCGCCGGCCACGCTGCGGCCGGCCCCGGCCCGGCCGCGCGCGGTCCGCGATTTCTCGGTCGGCGATCGTTACCTGTCGCTGATCCGCCAGCACCTCGCCACACACGCGGTCGGCCGATGAAATGGCGGCGGCTTGCCGCTTCGGTACCGCGTCCGGCCGGCGCACTCGTGTATTCGCCAGTCCGCACGCGTCATGCGCCGCCGCAGGACCCCGTACCGTCGAGCATCAGCGTGCCGACCCGCGCGGGCACGAGCGGTGTGCGCGGCGCCGGCGGCGCCCAGCCGAACAGCGCCTGCGCGGCCGCGCCGCAAACGCGGCCCTGGCACGCGCCCATCCCGCAACGCGACTGCAGTTTAGCGGCCGTCCAGCCCGGCTCCCGTGCGACCGCGTCGAAGCGCACGTCCTCGCAACGACACAGCAGCGTGTCGGGCCGCGCGAGCCGGCGGATCGGCTCCCGGATCGCGAAGCGCTCGCGAACGGCATCCGCGAAAGCCTGCCAGTGCGCGCGCCGTGCGACGAGCTCGGCCAGTTGTGCGGTCTGCCCGGTCGCCGCGTAGCCCGCGATTTCGCCTTCGACCATTGCCAGTTCGCTGCCGCCGACGCCCGTGCATTCGCCCGCCGCGAAATACCCGTCGCGGCTCGTACGCTGATGCGCGTCGACCGCCACCGCGCCGTTCTCGACCCGGCAGCCGAGATGGCGCGGCAGCACGGTGTTCGGCACGAGGCCGAAGCCGCACGCGAGCCGGTCGCAGTCGACGTCGAATTCGCGATCGCCCTGGCGAATCCGCACGCGTTCGAGCCGCACGTCGCCGAAGGCCTCGACAACGTGCGCAGCGGGCCGATACGCCGACGTGACGAGCTTCGCGGCCTGCGCGAGCTTCGACGGCCAACGCCACAGCCCCGCGCCGAAGCCGGCCACGTCGCTCCATGCGGCCTGTTCGAGCACATGCGACACGCGTGCGCCGGCCTGCCGGGCCGTCGCCGCGCTCGCCAGCAGCAGCGGCCCGCTGCCCGCGATCACCGTGCGCTGCCCGCGCACGTCGAGCCCGTACTTGATCAGCGCCTGCAAGCCGCCCGCACCGGTCACGCCGGTCAGCGTCCAGCCCGGGAACGGCAGCAGCAGCTCGCGGGCGCCGCAGCAGAGAATCAGCGTCCGGAAATCGAGCAGCAGCCCGCGCTCGTCGTCCTCGAGCAGCAGCGTACCCGGCTGCGTTTCGGCGACGATGCGCGTCGCCGTGAGATGCGTGACGTTCGGCTGCCGCAGGATGGCGAGGCGTTCGGCCGCGGCCCGCGTCGGTGCGGCCGCAGCCGGCTGCCGCCAGATCTGCCCGCCCGCGCGCGGGTTGTCGTCGACGATCGCGACGGTCGCGCCGCTGCGCGCGGCGGCCCGCGCGGCCGACAGCCCGGCCGGCCCCGCGCCGACGATCGCGACGTCAACGCTCAATCGTTCCTGTGTCATCGCGTGCGCTCCACCTGCATGCCGTCGCGGCACAGCGTCTGGCACGCCAGCCGGCGCCGGCCGTCGATCGTCATCCGGCATTCCTGACAGATACCCATCCCGCAAAACGGCGCTCGCGCCGCGCCCGTGCACGACACGCGCGTCATGTCGTCGCCGCTCGCCGCGACGGCGGCCGCGACGGTCACACCGTCGGGCACCGTCAGCGCGCGGCCGTCCAGATGAATGATCAGCCTCCGCCGGGCCGTCCCAAGGAGGCTGACCGCCCCCTTGGGGAGCAGCGAACGAAGTGAGTGTGGGGGTCGTTTCATGTCAGCCTCCGCCGGACCGCCCCAAAGAGGCTGACCGCCCCCGTGGGGGGCGCCTTGCATGGAACCGGAGTAAGCGCCGAAGCGCCCACTCCGGCCAACGGCGAACGAAGTGCGCGTGGGGATCGTTTCATGTCAGCGCTCCGGCTACGGGGGACGCAGTCAGGAAGCGTCCCGGCAAATACGGTTCGATATCGATGGGCGGCCGCTCGCCGGCCATCAGCGCGGCGACGAGCCGCGCACTGCCCGGCGCGGTCGTCACGCCGAGCCCTTCGTGCCCGACCGCGAGCCATACGCCCGGCCGCGCCGGGTGCTCGCCGAGCAGCGGCAGGCCGTCGGGGCTCGCGCAGCGAAAACCCGTCCATGCGCGGATGCCGTTCAGGTCGGCCAGATTCGGCAGGTAGCCGGCCGCGCGACGCAGCATGCGCGCGAGCACGGGCGGCTCGACCTGCGCATCCTCGGTGTCGAACTGGCGCGACGAGCCGATCAGCAACTGGCCGGTCGGCCGCGGCTGCACGTTGAATGCGACTGACGTGCCGTCGCTCGCATGCGCGCTCGCCGCATAGCCCAGCTCGACGAGTTGGTGCGACACCTGGCCCGGATAGCGGTCGGTAATCAGCAGATGGCCCTTTTTCGGGCGCAGCGGCAATTCGGGCAGCAGCGTGCGCGCCGCCACGCCGTTCGCGACGACCACACGCTCCGCGCGCAGCACGTCGCCGCTCGCGAGCGTCACGTTCGGGCCATCGACCGCGACGGCCCGCTCGCGGCGCAGCGTGACGCGCGGCGCGCGCTGCAGCAGCCAGTTCGCGGTGACGGGCGCATAGAGGATCGCGTCGCCCGGAATCTTCAGCGCGCCGCCGAGGCCCGCGCGCAGCATCGGCTCCAGTTGCGCGAGCGCCGCCGCGTCGATCAGCGCGCCGGCCACGCCGTGCGCAGCGAGCGTCGCCTGCTTCGCGCGCGCGAGATCCATCTCGTGCGCATCGGCCGCGAGCCAAAGCGTGCCGCAGTTGCGGTAGGCGCAGCCGTCGGGCATCTCGCCGCTCAACGCACGCCACAGTTCGATCGAGTAATGGCTCAGCGCGAGCTCGGCCGCATTGTCGTCCATCGCGACGAGGTGCCCCATGCCCGCGCCGGTCGCGCCGCCGCTCGCGTCGTCGACGACGAGCACGCGCAACCCGCGCTGCGCGAGTTCGTGCGCGCACGCCGCACCGACGATGCCGGCGCCGATCACGACGACGTCGGTCTTCGTTTCGTTCACGACCCGATGCCCCAGCCGAACGGATCGTCTTCGTCGATCAGCAGCGTCGCTTCCGCGCTCAGGTGCGCGCTGCCGCGAATCGTCGGCACGATGCCGCCGTCGGCCAGCTCGTAGCTCGCGTGGAACACGCTGCCGATCACGCTCGCCTGCCGCCACACGGCGCCCGGCGCGAGTTTGCCGTCGGCCGCGAGGCACGCGAGCTTCGCGCTCGTGCCGGTGCCACACGGCGAACGGTCGTAGGCGAGGCCCGGGCACAGCACGAAGCTGCGGCTGTCGTGCCGGGGATCGTCGGCGAACAGCTCGATATGATCGATCTCGCCGCCGTTCGCGCCGGTGATGCCCGCGCGTTCGAGCCCTTCGCGCACGGCCGACGCATACGCGGTGAGCGCCGCGACGTTGTCGCCGGCGACGCGCTGCCCGTGGTCGCTGATCAGGAAGAACCAGTTGCCGCCCCACGCGACGTCGCCCTTCACGGGGCCGTATCCCGGCACGTCAACTTCGACGTCCTTCGCATGGCGATACGCGGGCACGTTGCGCACGCTGACCGACAGGTCGTCGTGCAACGTCGCCTCAACGGTGCCGACCGGCGTCTCGATCCGGTGCACGCCGGGCGCGATGCGTCCCATGTGATGCAGCGTGCGCACGACGCCGATCGTGCCGTGCCCGCACATCCCGAGATAGCCGCTATTGTTGAAGAAGATCACGCCGGCCGCCGCGTCGGCCGCTACCGGGTCGCACAGCAGCGCGCCGACCAGCACGTCGCTGCCGCGCGGCTCGAGGATGCACGCGGTGCGGTAACGGTCGTGCTCGCGCGCGAGCACGTCGCGTCGGTCCGCCATGGTGCCGTTGCCGAGCGACGGAAAACCGGACACGACAAGCCGAGTGGGTTCGCCGCCCGTGTGCGAATCGATGATCTGGATGCGCTTCATCATGAGCTATCCGAAGTGGGGAAAGGAGCATAGCTTCCTCCGTCGCGCGTCCGTCCGCTTGTGGCTTTTCGATGAGGACGACGACGAAATCGGCATAGTGCGATACGCCCTTCGCGCCTTCGCCGGCCGCTATGCCGATTTCGTCATTTTGCTCCGCGATACGACTCAAGCGTGATGGGCGTTTGCGCGGCGATACTGGTTGCCACACCGACACACCCGTCGGCCGACCGATACGAACGTAGGAGATTTCAGTGAGCCGCAAAGCCATTCAGTGGACCGGAGTGTTCCCGGCCGTCAGCACCCAGTTCAAGCCGGACTTTTCCCTCGACATCGACGCCACGCACCGCGTGGTCAAGAACCTGGTGAACGACGGCGTGTCGGGCCTCGTGGTCTGCGGCACGGTCGGCGAGAACACGTCGCTGTCGACGAGCGAGAAGCTTCAGGTGATCGAGGCCGCACGCGACGCGGCCGGCGGCAAGATTCCGGTGATCGCCGGCATCGCCGAATTCACGACCGAATTCGCGCGCAACACGGTGCGCGAAGCGCAGCGCGTCGGCGTCGACGGCGTGATGGTGATGCCCGCGCTCGTGTACTCGGCGAAGCCGCACGAAACCGCCGCGCACTTCCGGGCGGTCGCGACGAGCACCGACCTGCCGGTGATGGTCTACAACAACCCGCCGATCTACAAGAACGACGTGACGCCCGACGTGCTGATCGCGCTGCAGGATTGCGAGAACATCGTCTGCTTCAAGGATTCGTCGGGCGATACGCGTCGCTTCATCGACCTGCGCAATGCAGTCGGCGATCGCTTCGTGCTGTTCGCGGGCCTCGACGACGTCGTGGTCGAGAGCATCGCGGTCGGCGCCGAAGGCTGGGTGTCGGGCATGTCGAACGCGTTCCCGAAGGAAGGCGAGACGCTGTTCCGCCTCGCGAAGCAAAAGCGCTTCGACGAAGCGCTCGCGCTGTATCGCTGGTTCATGCCGCTGCTGCACCTCGACGCACGCCCGGACCTCGTGCAGTGCATCAAGCTGTGCGAAGAACTGGTCGGCCGCGGCAGCGCGGTCACGCGTCCGCCGCGCCTCGCGCTGCAAGGCGACACGCTCGCGGAAGTGAAGGCCATCGTCGCGAAGGCGCTCGAAACGCGCCCTGCGCTGCCCGACGTCGGTCTCTGATCGACGCCCCTGCGGCGGCGCGCGGGTTTGCCCGGTGCGTCGCCGTCCGCGGTCCGGCGTGGCCCGCGGGCCCGCTCGCCCCGGCGCCAGCCCGCGCCGCGCGTGAACGGGCCGCGGCCCGCCCCGGTCGTTCGAACCGGGCGACGCCGGCCGGCAGGCGTGTGCGCTGCTCCGTCGGAGCGCGCGCCACGCGCGCCTGCACCGACATTCCCCAGGAGACACGCCCATGCCAGGCCAAGGCAATGCTCACCCGTCCGTCCCGCTTTCCCGTTCCGCGCATCCCGGCGCGGGTCACGGCAAGTTCAAGAAACAGTTGTCGCTGACCGATCTCACGTTCATCGGTCTCGGCGCCATTTTCGGCTCGGGGTGGCTGTTCGCCGCGAGTCACGTGTCGACGATCGCGGGCCCGGCCGGCATCTTCTCGTGGCTGCTCGGCGGCTTCGCGGTGCTGCTGCTCGGCATCGTCTACTGCGAACTCGGCGCCGCGCTGCCGCGCGCCGGCGGCGTGGTGCGCTACCCGGTGTTCTCGCACGGCCCGCTGCTCGGCTACCTGATGGGCTTCATCACGCTGATCGCGTTCTCGAGCCTGATCGCGATCGAAGTCGTCGCCGCGCGCCAGTACGCGGCCGCATGGTTTCCGGGCCTGACGGTCGTCGGATCGAGCGACCCGACCACGCTCGGCTGGCTCGTGCAGGCCGCGCTGCTGTGCTTCTTCTTTTATCTGAACTATTCGAGCGTGAAGACGTTCGCAAAAGCGAACAACATCATCAGCCTCTTCAAGTTCATCGTGCCGCTGTCGGTGATCGCGGTGCTGTTCGTGTTCTTCAAGCCCGCGAACCTGACCGTGCACGGCTTCGCGCCGTTCGGCATGCCGGGCATCGAGATGGCCGTGTCGGCCGGCGGCATCATCTTCGCGTATCTCGGGCTCACGCCGATCGTGTCGGTCGCGAGCGAAGTGCGCAATCCGCAGCGCACGATCCCGATCGCGCTGATCCTGTCGATCCTGCTGTCGACGCTGATCTACGTGCTGCTGCAACTCGCGTTCATCGGCAGCATCCCGACGGCGATGCTCGCCGCCGGCTGGCACGACGTGAGCAAGGCATTCTCGCTGCCGTACCGCGACATCGCCCTCGCGCTCGGCGTCGGCTGGCTCGCGGTGATGGTCGTCGCCGACGCGATGATCTCGCCGAGCGGCTGCGGCAACATCTACATGAACGCGACGCCGCGCGTCGTCTACGGCTGGGCGAAGACGGGCACGTTCTTCAAGGTCTTCACGCGCGTCGACGAAGCGTCGGGCATCCCGCGCGCGGGCCTGTGGCTCACCTTCGGCCTCGCGATCTTCTGGACGCTGCCGTTCCCGTCGTGGGAAGCGCTGATCAACATCGTGTCGGCCGCACTGGTGCTCAGCTATGCGGTCGCGCCCGTGTCGGTCGCCGCGCTGCGCCGCACCGCGCCCGACCTGCCGCGGCCGTTCCGCGCCAGCGCGTTCGGCATCACCGGCCCCGCGTCGTTCGTGATCGCCGCGCTGATCGTCTACTGGTCGGGCTGGAGCACGGTGTCCTGGCTGCTCGGCCTGCAGATCGCGATGTTCGCGATCTATCTCGCGTGCCGCCGCTGGGTGCCGACCGCGCATCTGGGCCTTGCCGAGCAAGTGCGTTCGTCCGCGTGGCTGATCGCGTTCTATGCGGCGATGATCGTGCTGTCGTATCTCGGCGGCTTCGGCGGCACGGGCCGGCTCGCGCATCCATACGACACGGTCGTCGTCGCGGCCGTCGCGCTCGTCATCTACTACTGGGGCGCCCACACCGGCGTGCGCGCCGACAAGCTGCAACTCGACGACGACGAGGACTGACGCGCCCGCGCCTTTCCCCTTCCATCGGCCGGGCGCAGCACGCCCGGCCCCGCTTTTTCCCGAGGAAAACCATGCAACTCACAGGTCAGCTCCTGATCGGCCCATCGGCCGTCGCCGGACAGAACGGCACCTTCCACGCGCTCGCCGCCGCCACCGGCGAACCGCTCGAACCGGCGTTCGGCGGCGCGAGCCTGCACGACCTGGAAACGGCGTGCGCACTCGCCGACGATGCGTTCGACACGTATCGCGAAACGTCGCTCGACGCGCGCGCCGCGTTCCTCGACGCGATCGGCCGCCACATCATGGCGCTCGGCGACGACCTGATCGAGCGCTGCGTCGTCGAAACGGGACTGCCGCGCGCGCGCATCGAAGGCGAACGCGGCCGCACGGTCGGCCAGCTCGCGCTATTCGCGTCGCTCGTGCGCGACGGCGGGTTTCTCGACGCACGCATCGACCCGGCGCGCCCCGAGCGCAAGCCGCTGCCGCGCGTCGACCTGCGCCTGCGCAACGTCGCGGTCGGGCCCGTGGCCGTGTTCGGCGCATCGAACTTCCCGCTCGCATTCTCGGTGGCCGGCGGCGACACGGCGTCGGCGCTGGCGGCCGGCTGCCCGGTGATCGTCAAGGCGCATTCCGCGCATCCGGGCACGTCGGCGCTCGTCGGCCGGGCGATCCAGCAGGCCGCACGCGAATGCGGGATGCCGGCCGGCGTGTTCTCGCTGCTGTTCGACGCGTCGCGCGAGATCGGCCAGGCGCTGGTCGCCGATCCGCGCATCAAGGCCGTCGGTTTCACCGGCTCGCGCCGCGGCGGCGTGGCGCTGATGCATATCGCGGCCGCGCGAGCCGAGCCGATCCCCGTCTATGCGGAAATGAGCTCGATCAATCCCGTGCTGCTGTGCCCCGCCGCGCTCGAGGCCCGTCACGACACCATCGCACCGCAGTTCGTCGCGTCGCTCACGCTCGGCGCCGGCCAGTTCTGCACGAACCCGGGCCTCGTACTCGCGATCGACGGCCCCGCGCTGCGCGCGTTCGAAGCCGCGGCGGCCGATGCGGTGCACGCGGCGGCCGCACAAACGATGCTGACACCCCATATCCACGCGAGCTATGCGCAAGGCGTCGCGGCGCTGCGCGCCCACGATGCGGTCGAACTGCTGGCCGAAGGCGCGGAAGGCGGCCGTCACCAGGCCCGCGCGGCGCTGTTCGCGACGTCCGCAGACGCATTCGTCGCGCACAGCGAATTGCGCGACGAAGTGTTCGGCCCTGCGTCGCTGATCGTGCGCTGCCCGGACGCCGACACGCTGCATCGCGTGCTGAAATCGCTCGAAGGCCAGCTGACGATCGCCGCGCATCTCGCCGACGGCGACGCGACGCTGTTCGCCGCGCTGCGCCCGACGCTCGAACGCAAGGCCGGCCGCATCCTCGTCAACGGTTTCGGCACGGGTGTCGAGGTCGGCCACGCGATGGTGCACGGCGGCCCGTTCCCGGCGACGTCCGACACGCGCACGACGTCGGTCGGCGCCCGCGCGATCGAGCGCTTCCTGCGCCCCGTGTCGTACCAGGACGTGCCGGACGCGCTGCTGCCGGACGCGATCCGCAGCAGCAATCCGCTGCACGTGCCGCAACGCATCGACGGCGTGCCCGCCCCGCGCGAGGTGAGCCATGTCTGAGCGCACCGCCGAGGTCGTCCTGTCGCTCGACGAAGTCCACGCGCTCGCGCTGCGCGTGCTGACGCACAACGGGATGTCCGACGCGCATGCGCGGGCCATCGCCAACGTGATCGCGCAGGGCCAGCGCGACGAATGCCACTCGCACGGCGTGTACCGGCTGCTCGTGTGCGTGCGCTCGCTGAAGAAGGGCAAGGTCGATCCGCAGGCCGTGCCGACGCTGCGCCGGCTGTCGTCGTCGATCGTCGCGGTCGACGCGCATCGCGGCTTCTCGCTGCTGAGCTTCGAGACCGGGCTGCCGGTGCTCGTCGAGATGGCGAAGCAGCACGGCATCGCCGCGATGGCGATCAACCACTGTTATCACTTCTCCGCGCTGTGGCCCGAGGTCGAGGCGATCGCCGCCGAAGGGCTGGTCGGCATCGCGATGAACCCGAGCCATAGCTGGGTCGCGCCGGAAGGCGGCCGCGAGCCGGTATTCGGCACCAACCCGATCGCGTTCGCGTGGCCGCGCCCGGGCGGCGAGCCGTTCGGCAAGCCGTTCGTGTTCGATTTCGCGACAAGCGCGATCGCGCGCGGCGACATCGAGCTGCACGCGAAACAGGGCAAGGCGATTCCGTCGCACTGGGCGATCGACGCGGACGGCCAGCCGACCACCGACCCGAAGGCCGCGCTGCAAGGCGCGATGCGCACGTTCGGCGGCCACAAGGGCTCGGCGCTGGCGGCGATGGTCGAACTGCTCGGCGGGGCGCTGATCGGCGACATGACGAGCCGGGAATCGATGGACTTCGACGAAGGCGTCGGCGCGACGCCGTGCCATGGCGAACTCGTGATCGCGTTCGATCCGAAGGTGTTTCTCGGCGACGATCTCGACGCGGGGCTCGCGCGCGGCGAGCGGATGTTCGAATCGATCGTCGCGCAGGGCGCGCGGCTGCCGTCGCAACGGCGCTTCGACGCCCGCGCGCGTAGCATCGCGAATGGCGTGCGGATTCCGAAGGCGCTGTACGACGAGATCCTGACGCTGCTCGACTGATGCGCGATCGAGCGGCACGGTGCGGCTTCATCGTCGGCGGAACGTGCGATGAAGCCGCCGCCCGGTTGCGCCGGAAATGGTTTGCATCGGATGTCGTGCCTGGTGGGCTTGGTGGCCTTGGTGGCCTTCGTGCATTCAGCCGCCCCCGGCGCGGCGCGCCGCACCGCCCGCTCCCGCCGGCGCCGCCGGCCCGGCGGCTGTGGGATAATCGCGAAGTTTGCCCAGGGCGCAGCTCAAGAGGTTGTTCGCACGGGCGCGAGAGGGGCCTTTATTCCCGAGCCCCCACCCTTTTCCCGCGATATTTCTTCAGCCATCACCATGCCCACTTACCGTTCCAAAACCTCTACCGCCGGCCGCAACATGGCAGGTGCGCGCTCGCTGTGGCGCGCCACCGGCATGAAAGACGACGATTTCTCGAAGCCGATCATCGCGGTCGTCAACTCGTTCACCCAGTTCGTGCCCGGGCACGTGCACCTGAAGGATCTCGGCCAGCTCGTCGCGCGCGAGATCGAGGCTGCCGGCGGCGTCGCGAAGGAATTCAACACGATCGCGGTCGACGACGGCATCGCGATGGGCCATGACGGCATGCTGTATTCGCTGCCGAGCCGCGACATCATCGCCGACTCGGTCGAATACATGGTGAACGCGCACTGCGCGGACGCGATGGTGTGCATCTCGAACTGCGACAAGATCACGCCGGGGATGCTGATGGCCGCGATGCGCCTGAACATTCCGGTGATCTTCGTGTCGGGCGGCCCGATGGAAGCCGGCAAGACGCGTCTCGCGAACCCGGTCACCAAGACCGTCGAGCTGAAGAAGCTCGACCTCGTCGACGCGATGGTGATCGCGGCCGACCAGTCGTATTCGGATGCCGACGTCGCCGAAGTCGAACGCTCGGCGTGCCCGACCTGCGGCTCGTGCTCGGGCATGTTCACCGCGAACTCGATGAACTGCCTGACCGAAGCGCTCGGCCTGTCGCTGCCCGGCAACGGCACGGTGGTCGCCACGCACGCCGATCGCGAACAGCTGTTCAAGCGCGCCGGGCGCCGCATCGTCGAGCTGACCCGCCAGCACTATGAGCAGGACGACGAACGCGTGCTGCCGCGCTCGGTCGGCTTCAAGGCGTTCGAGAACGCGATGACGCTCGACATCGCGATGGGCGGTTCGACCAACACGATCCTGCACCTGCTGGCGATCGCGCAGGAAGCCGGCATCGACTTCACGATGAAGGACATCGATCGCCTGTCGCGCACCGTGCCGCAGCTGTGCAAGGTCGCGCCGAACACGAACAAGTACCACATCGAGGACGTGCACCGCGCAGGCGGCATCATGGCGATCCTCGGCGAGCTCGACCGTGCGGGCAAGCTGCACACCGACGTGCCGACCGTGCACGCGCCGACGCTGAAGGATGCGCTCGACCAGTGGGACATCGTCCGCACGCAGGACGAAGCCGTGCGCACGTTCTACCTGGCCGGCCCGGCCGGCATCCCGACGCAGGTCGCGTTCAGCCAGGACACGCGCTGGCCGAGCCTCGACCTCGACCGCGCCGAAGGCTGCATCCGCTCGTACGAGCATGCGTTCTCGAAGGAAGGCGGCCTCGCCGTGCTGACGGGCAACATCGCGCTCGACGGCTGCGTGGTGAAGACGGCCGGCGTCGACGAGAGCATCCTCGTGTTCGAAGGCTCGGCGCACGTGACCGAATCGCAGGACGAAGCGGTCGAGAACATTCTGAACGACAAGGTCAAGGCCGGCGACGTGGTGATCGTGCGCTACGAAGGCCCGAAGGGCGGCCCGGGCATGCAGGAAATGCTCTACCCGACCAGCTACATCAAGTCGAAGGGGCTCGGCAAGGCGTGCGCGCTGCTGACGGACGGCCGTTTTTCGGGCGGCACGTCGGGTCTGTCGATCGGCCATTGCTCGCCGGAAGCGGCAGCGGGCGGCGCGATCGGCCTCGTGCGCGACGGCGACCGGATCCGCATCGACATTCCGAATCGCACGATCGACGTGCTGGTGTCGGACGAGGAACTGGCGCGCCGCCGCGAAGAACAGAACGCGAAGGGCTGGAAGCCCGCGCAGCCGCGTCCGCGCAAGGTGTCCGCGGCGCTGAAGGCGTACGCGAAGCTGGTCATGTCGGCCGACAAGGGCGCCGTGCGCGATCTGTCGCTGCTCGACGACTGATGCCGCAGGCTACGGGCGACCGGTAGCGCCTTACCTCGCTCCGCTTGCCCGATCCAAAAGCCGCTCTCCGGAGCGGTTTTTTTTCGTGTGCGCCCAGCATGGGCGCATTCCTGCGGGTGGAAGTCCCGCCATAAGCTGATCACGGCAAATGAAGTGAAGCGC
>NZ_LPDI01000099.1:0-1030 GCF_001528895.1 Burkholderia sp. MSMB1078WGS
CTGCTCGTGCTCGACGATGCGAACCTGTCGCTGCGCGAAGGCGAGATCGTCGGCCTGCTCGGCCGCTCGGGCTCGGGCAAGTCGACGCTGCTGCGCATCATCGCCGGCCTGATCGAGCCGACCGACGGCGAAGTGACCTATCTCGGCAAGCCGTTGCGCGGCCCGGCCGAGGGCGTCGCGATGGTGTTCCAGACCTTCGCGCTGTTCCCGTGGCTCACCGTGCTGCAGAACGTGGAAGCCGGGCTCGAGGCGCTCGGCGTCGGCGCGCGCGAGCGGCGCGAACGCGCGCTGGCCGCGATCGACCTGATCGGCCTCGACGGCTTCGAGAACGCGTATCCGCGCGAGCTGTCGGGCGGGATGCGCCAGCGCGTGGGCTTTGCGCGCGCGCTCGTCGTCGATCCGACCATTCTGCTGATGGACGAGCCGTTCTCCGCGCTCGACGTGCTGACCGCCGAAACGCTGCGCACCGACTTGCTGGATTTGTGGACGCAGGGCCGCATGCCGATCAAGTCGGTGCTGATCGTCACGCACAACATCGAGGAAGCGGTGTTCATGTGCGATCGGATCCTCGTGCTGTCGTCGAACCCGGGCCGCGTGATCGCCGAGATCAAGGTGCCGTTCAAGCACCCGCGCAATCGTCTCGACCCGGCGTTCCGCAAGCTGGTCGACGACATCTACGCGAAGATGACCGCGCGCCAGACCGGCGAGGCGACGAAGAAGGGGCTCGAACTCGGCAGCTGGCTGCCGCAGGTGTCGACCAACCTGATGGCCGGCCTGATCGAGACGCTCGCGATGGCGCCGTACCACGGTCGTGCCGACATGCCGGAAATCGCGCGCACGCTGCATCTGGAGGTCGACGACCTGTTCCCGATCGCGGAAGTGCTGCAGTACCTCGGCTTCGCGGACGTGCGCGAAGGCGACGTGTTCCTGACGCCGCCGGGGCGCGTGTTCGCGGAATTCGGCACGCAGGAGCGCAAGCTGATGTTCGCGGATCACCTGCTGAAGCACGTGCCGCTTGCTGCCCGGATCA
>NZ_LPDI01000100.1:0-218398 GCF_001528895.1 Burkholderia sp. MSMB1078WGS
GTCGACCTGTACCGCGCACTCGGCGGCGGCTGGATCCAGCGCGCCGGCGAAGCGCCGCGCGCGCCGGATGCGCCGGTCGATTACGACAAGGCGGCTGCTCCGGCGCCTGCGTCGGCAACGGCGACGAACGGCTAAGCACGGAGAAGGGCGGGCGCGGTATGCCGCGCCTCGCTTCGAAGCGGCTGTATGCGAAAACGCCGCGGACGAAAGTCCGCGGCGTTTTCTTTTGCGCCGGCGAATCGTGCGGAAAGAAGGGTGTCGATGTCGTGACGATGCGTGCGTCGCGTCGCGTCGCATTGCGTTCGTGCAATCACACCGATCGCGCCATCACACCGATCACGTCGATCGCATCGATCACGTCGATCACACCGTCAATCGGCGTGGCGCATAGTGCATCCGGCGACCCGCCCGCCCGCGTGAGGCGCGATCGCCCGGCACCGTGTCGGGTCCTGCACCCCGAAACAAAAACGCCACGGCATGCCGTGGCGTTCGTCGTTACCGCTTCGCGCCGTCGTCCGGCGCGAAGCGATCAGTGGTGCGCGTCGGCGGGACGCCCGTCGAAGTCATGTCCGGCGCGCCGAATCTCGCAGCGTGCATCCTTTTCGCCTTTCACGCCGTTGAACACGATGTTCAGGATCACGGCCGTGGCCGATGCGAGCAGGATGCCGCTGTGCAGGATCGGCGCGAGCGCCGGCGGCAGCTTCGAGAAGAAGTGCGGCGACACGACCGGCACGAGGCCCATGCCGACGCTCACGGCGACGATGAACAGGTTGTGCGAGTTGTTCACGAAGTCGACCTTCGACAGCACCTTGATGCCGTTCGCGGCGACCATCCCGAACATCACGATGCCCGCGCCGCCGAGCACGAACGGCGGCACCGACGCGACGACCTGCGCCATCTTCGGGAACAGGCCGAGCAGCACGAGGATCACGCCGCCCGTCGCACACACGAAGCGGCTCTTCACGCCCGTCACGCCGATCAGGCCGACGTTCTGCGAGAACGACGTATGCGGGAACGAGTTGAAGATGCCGCCGATCAGCGTGCCGAGACCGTCGACGCGCAGGCCGCGCACGAGGCGCTCCTGGTTGACCGGACGATCGACCATGTCGCCGACCGCGAGGAACATGCCGGTCGATTCGATGAACGTGACGAACATCACCGTGACCATCGTCACGATCGACAGCGGATCGAAGTGCGGCAGGCCGAAGTGGAACGGCATCACGAAGCCGACCCACGGCGCATGCGCCACGCCGTCGGTGTTCACGCGGCCGATCGCGAACGCGATCACGAAGCCGGCGACGATGCCGAGCAGCACCGAGATGTTCGCGATGAAGCCGCGGCCGAACTTGTTGATCAGCAGGATCAGCGTGAGCACGAGCAGCGACAGGCCGAGATAGACCGGGCTGCCGTACTCGGGGTTGCCGACGCCGCCGGCCGCCCAGTTGATGCCCACTTCCATCAGCGACAGCCCGATCACGGCGATCACCGTACCGACGACCACGGGGGGGAAGAACCGCAACAGCTTGCCGATCATCGGCGCGAGCACGATGCCGATGATGCCGGCGGCGATGGTCGAGCCGAAGATGTCGAGAATGCCGAGGCCGGGGTTCGTGCCGATCGCGATCATCGGGCCGACCGCCGCGAACGTGCAGCCCATGATGACGGGCAGGCGGATGCCGAAGATCCACAGGCCGAGCGTCTGGATCAGCGTGGCGATGCCGCACGAAAACAGATCGGCGCTGATCAGGAACGCGATCTGGTCTTTCGGCAGCTTGAGCGCGGCGCCGACGATAAGCGGCACGGCGACGGCGCCGGCGTACATGACGAGGACGTGCTGCAGGCCAAGCGTTACCAGCTTGCCGGTCGGCAGCACCTCATCGCACGGATGGACCGTGTTCGATTGCATCTGTCTCACTCCATGATCTTGTTTTCGGGGTGATACGAAGTTATTCGGAATGTGTCCATGCAACAAGAGCACTGGGTTCTATTCCGCTCTTTGCTGGTTCGATATGCCATTTCGGCATGGAGCAGGGGATCGATCATCGGGAAACTGCCGCGGGAGTGAGGTGTACCGGTTTTATAGCGCTTCAAAATAGCGCCGGCCCCCATGTCAAATATGGGTCGCTTTATGGTGTGTATCGGGCAGCCCGCATAGTGGCAAAAAGCGGGGTGGGGAAATCGCGCCGGGTTAACCCGCGAACGGCCGCTTTCGCGTGCAAGGTGCAGCCCGGTGGAACGCCGCGACCCGACCGCACTTTCGATGCGCCGAAGCGGCGGCCAAAAACGGGGCGCGCGTCGCGATCCCGTTATCATCGATACCCGTTCATACGACTCCCCCTTCACGTCATGCGCCTGCTCGGAATCGACCTCGGCACCGGCTCCGTCAAACTCGTCACGCTCGATGCCGACGGCGTCGAGCGGGCGGTGGCGAGCGAACCTTATGGGTTGTCGTCGCCGCAGCCCGGCTGGGCGGAAATCGCGCCCGACACGTGGTGGCAGGCACTCGTGCGCGCGGCCGCGCGGCTGCCGGCCGACGAGCGTGCGCAGGTGGCGGCGATCGGTTTTTCGGGCCAGATGCATGGTGTCGTGCTGATCGACGCGGCCGGCCAGCCGGTGCGACCCGCGCTGCTGTGGCCCGACACGCGCGCGGCGCGCGAGGCGGAGGCGGCCGGCTGGCCGGCGTCCGGATCGCCCGTCGCACCGAACCCCGTGGCGCCCGGCATGGCGGGCCCGCTGTTGCGCTGGCTGGCGACGCACGCACCCGATGCGCTGTGTGCCGCGCGCTGGGCCGTGCAGCCGAAGGACTGGCTGCGCATCGCACTCGGCGGCGACGTGGCGGCCGATCCGAGCGACGCGTGCGCCACCGCGCTCGCGACGCCCGACGGTGCGTGGGATATCGCGTTGATCGACGCGCTCGGCCTGCCGGCCGACCGCTTCGCGCCGGTTCGTGCGTCCACCGCGCGCTGCGGCGTGCTCGGCGCGCAGGCCGCCGCCGCGCTCGGCCTGCCGGCCGGCGTACCGTTGGCGACGGGCGCGGCCGACACCGCGTGCGCGGCGCTCGGCAGCGGGCTGGCCGCGGCAGGCGATGCGCTGCTGACGACCGGCAGCGGCGGGCAGATCGTCGTGCTCGCGGATGCGCTGCCGCCCGCGCGGCGCGGCTTGCATCGCTATCGTGCGGCGGCGGGCGGCGGCTATTACACGATGGCGGCGATGCAGAACGTCGGGCTCGCGCTCGAAGCCGTGCGCGGCTGGCTCGGCTACGCGCGCTGGGCCGATGCGTATGACGACGCGTTCGCGCAGCCGACGTCCGAACGGCTGTGCTTCCTGCCGTACCTGACCGGCGAGCGTTCGCCGTGGATGAACCCCGATGCGCGCGGCGGCTGGCTCGGCCTCGGGCTCGGCGATACGCGCGGCGCGATGATGCGCGCCGCGTTCGAAGGCGTCGCGTTCGCGTTACGCGCGGGGCTCGATGCGATCCGCGATGCCGATCGCGGCGACGCGGTGACGACGCTGCGCCTCGCGGGCGGCGGCTCGGTCGATCCGCGCTGGCGCCAGTTGCTCGCCGACGCGCTCGGCGCATCGCTGCAGGCGATCGATTGCCCGAACGCCGCGACGCGCGGCGCCGCGCTGCTCGCGGGCGTCGCGATCGGGCATTGGCGCGAGGATGCGTTGCACGCGCTGGCGCCGAGCGCGTCGCCGGTTGCCGCGCCGCACGACGACCGCCTGCTGGCTGCGCGCCACGCGCGCTTCGTCGATCTGTACGCGCGCACGGATGCATGGTTCACGACGGGCGTTTAAACTCGGGCACTTGTTCTTTTGCGTCAGCGATGACGCATCCTGGCAAGCCGGCGACCGTTTCCCGCACGCGATGCGCGGCGGGAGCAGCCATCATGGCGAGCACGAGATTCTTGTGCCGTGCCGCGCGGCACGGCTTCGACCGATTTGCACGAACCCCTGCAGGCGCCGCACGCCGGCTCGGGCCGATCTCACAGACATACAGGAGTGACACGATGAAAACGAAAGCCGCGATTGCATGGAAGGCGGGTGCGCCGCTGACGATCGAGGAAGTCGATCTCGAAGGGCCGCGCGCCGGCGAAGTGCTGATCGAAGTGAAGGCGACGGGCATCTGCCACACCGATTACTACACGCTGTCGGGCGCCGATCCGGAAGGGATTTTCCCGGCGATCCTCGGCCATGAAGGCGCGGGCGTGGTGGTCGACGTCGGCCCCGGCGTCGGCACCGTGAGAAAGGGCGACCACGTGATTCCGCTCTACACGCCCGAATGCCGCGAGTGCAAGTTCTGCCTGTCGCGCAAGACCAACCTGTGCCAGAAGATCCGCGCGACGCAGGGCAAAGGCCTGATGCCGGACGCGACGTCGCGCTTCTCGCTCGACGGCAAGCCGCTGTTCCACTACATGGGTACGTCGACGTTCTCGAACTACATCGTCGTGCCGGAGATCGCGGTCGCGAAGGTGCGCGAGGACGCGCCGTTCGACAAGATCTGCTACATCGGCTGCGGCGTGACGACGGGCGTCGGCGCAGTCGTGTACTCGGCGAAGGTCGAGGCCGGCGCGAACGTCGTCGTGTTCGGCCTCGGCGGGATCGGCCTCAACGTGATCCAGGGCGCGAAGATGGTCGGTGCGGACAAGATCATCGGCGTCGACATCAACCCGAAGCGCGTCGAGCTCGCGAAGAAGTTCGGGATGACGCACTTCATCAACCCGAACGAAGTCGAGAACGTCGTCGACCACATCGTGCAGCTGACCGACGGCGGCGCCGACTACTCGTTCGAATGCGTCGGCAACGTGAAGCTGATGCGCCAGGCGCTCGAGTGCACGCACAAGGGCTGGGGCCAGTCGTTCATCATCGGCGTGGCCGCGGCTGGCGAGGAAATCGGCACGCGTCCGTTCCAGCTGGTGACGGGCCGCGAATGGAAGGGCTCGGCGTTCGGCGGCGCGCGCGGTCGTACCGACGTGCCGAAGATCGTCGACTGGTACATGGAAGGCAAGATCAACATCGACGACCTGATCACGCACACGCTGCCGCTCGAGCGGATCAACGAAGGCTTCGACCTGATGAAGGCCGGCGAGTCGATCCGCTCGGTCGTGCTGTACTGACCGGGGGCATACCGCCATGCTCGAACTCGTTTCCTCGCATGCGTGCCACGGCGGCGAGCAGCGTTTCTACCGTCACGATTCGGCGGCCGTCGGCCTGCCGATGAAGTTCTCGGTGTACCTGCCGCCGCAGGCCACGCACGGGCGCGTGCCGGCGCTGTTCTATCTCGCGGGGCTCACGTGCACCGACGAGACGTTCGCGATCAAGGCCGGCGCGCAGCAATACGCGGCGCAGCACGGCATCGCGCTCGTGATGCCCGACACGAGCCCGCGCGGCGCGGGCGTGCCGGGCGAGACCGATGCATGGGACTTCGGTGTCGGCGCGGGCTTCTACGTCGATGCGACCGAAGCGCCGTGGTCGACGCATTACCGGATGGAGTCGTACGTGACGGGCGAGCTGCGCGAGCTCGTCGCGGCCGAGCTGCCGATCGACGGCGCGCGGCTCGGGATCTTCGGCCACTCGATGGGCGGCCACGGTGCGCTGACGCTCGCGTTGCGTCATCCGGGCCTGTACCGGTCGGTGTCGGCGTTCGCGCCGATCGCCGCGCCGACGCGCTGCCCGTGGGGCGAGAAGGCGTTCTCCGGCTATCTCGGCGCCGATCGCGAAGCGTGGAAGGCGCACGACGCGAGCGAGCTGGTCGCGCGCGCCGATGCGCCGAAGTTCGCGGAAGGTATCCTGGTCGATCAGGGGCTGGCCGATCAGTTCCTCGCGAACCAGCTGAACCCCGACGTGTTCGAAGCCGCGTGCGCGAAGGCCGGCCAGCCGCTGACGCTGCGCCGCCATCCGGGCTACGACCACGGTTACTACTTCATCTCGACGTTCATCGCGGATCATCTCGCGCATCACGCGCGCGTGCTGGTGCGGTGAGTATCGGCGCAAGCAGGTCACGCATCCGGTTCGCATGAAAGAACGCCGGCGCTGCCCCTTCGGGCACGCCGGCGTTTTCACTGGCATCGGGCGGCGACCGCCGGGCCGCGATCAGTTGCGCCGCAACAGGCTCGCGCCGTACACGAGCGCCGACAGCGCGGTGATCCAGAAGCTCGTCGGCCAGTCGGTGTGATAGGCGAGGACGATGCCGGCCCACGCTTCGAACAGCGCGAACAGCGCGGCGAGCAGCACGCCCGTCGACAGGCGCGTCGACAGGTTCTGCGCGGCCGCCGCCGGCCCGACCAGCAGCGTGAACACGAGCAGCACGCCGACGATCTGCGTCGCCGCGGCCACCGCGAGCGCGCACACCGCGAGGAACAGCATCGACACCGTGCGCAGCGACACGCCCTTGGCTTCGGCCAGCTCGGGCTGCAGCGACGCGAACAACAGCGGCCGCGCGATCAGCGCGAGCGCGGCGAGGCTCACCGCGCCGATGCCCGCGAGCACCGCGAGGGTGTCGCGGCTGACCGCGAGCACGTTGCCGAACAGCAGCGCGGTGACCTGCGTCGCGAACGACGTGTAGAAGTGCAGGAACAGCAGGCCGAAGCCGAGCGCGCCGGACAGGATCACGCCGATCGCGACGTCGCGGCCCGCGAGCCGCTCGCCGAGCGCGCCCATCCCGATCCCGGCCGCGAGCGTGAAGCCGACCATCCCCCAGATCGGTGAGAGGCCGAGCAGCACCGCGCCCGTCGCGCCGGTGAAGCCGACGTGCGACAGCGCGTGGCCGGCGAAGGTCTGCCCGCGCAGCACCAGGAAATAGCCGACGATGCCCGCGAGCACCGCGACGATTCCCGACGCCGCGAAGGCGTTGATCATGAAGTCGTATTCAAACATCGTGCGAATGCCCGGGATGGGCGTGTCCATGGTGATGATGGCTGTGTCCGCCGCCACCGCCGTGCGAATGATCGTCGTCCTCGTGTTCGTGATCGTGCTTCTCGATCTCGACGTCGCCCGACATCACGAAGATCTTGCCGTTCACGTGCATCACGTCGATCGGCGATCCGTAGAGCCGCGACAGCACGGGCTTCGTGATCACCTCGTCGACGGTGCCGAGCGCCGCGACGCCGTTGCCGAGATACAGCACGCGGTCGAGCGCGTTCAGCAGCGGATTCAGTTCGTGCGCGGAGAACAGCACGGTGATGCCGAGCTCTCGCTGCACGTTGCGCACGAGTTCGACGACGCCGCGCTGGTGGTTCGGATCGAGGCTGATCAGCGGCTCGTCGAGCAGCAGCAGCTTCGGGTTGCCGAGCAGGCATTGCGCGAGCAGCAGCCGCTGCCGTTCGCCGCCCGACAGTTCGGACAGCGGCCGGCGCGCGAGCGACGAGCCGCCGACGAGGTCGAGCACGCGATCGACGTCGCGGCGCGTGGCCGCGTTCGTGTGCGGCAGGCCCCAGCGGTGGCCGTCGGCGGCCATCGCGACGAAGTCGTAGCCGCGCATCCGGCGGTTCGCGAGGCCGCTCCTGATCTGCGGCATGTAGCCGATCGACGCGTTGCCGCGCACGACCGGCACGCCGCCGACCGACAGCGTGCCGGCCGACACGGGGATGAGGCCGAGCACCGCGCGCATCAGCGTCGTCTTGCCCGCACCGTTCGGCCCGAGCACGCCGACGAATTCGCCGGGCTCGATCGAGAAGCTCACGTCGCGCAGGATCGTGCGGCCGCCCAGTTCGAGCGTGACGCGATCGACGGCGAGGGCGTGGGGAGTGACGGTCATGTCGTTACGGTCGTCCGTTACTTGCCGGCCGAAAGCGCGTTGCCGAGCGCGTCGAGCTGGCCGGCCATCCATTGCTGGAAGGTCTTGCCGGCCGGCAGCGTCTCGGTGACGCTGACGGTCGGCACGCCGCCGTCGCGCGCGACTTTCAGCATGCGCTTGGTCATCGGCTCTTCGGCCTGGCTGTTGTAGATCAGCACGCGCACCTGCTTCTTGCGCAGGTCGCCCTCGAACGCGGCGACGTCCTGCGCGCTCGCCTCGGTGTCGTTCATCGTCGCGAGCTGGAAGCGCTGGTTGCGCATGTCGAGGCCGATCGCGTCCGACATGTAGCCGAACACGGGCTCGGTGGCCGTCACGGGCACGCCCTTGTACTTCGCGCGCAGCGCGGCGACCTTGTCGTCGACGGGCTTCAGCGACGCGACGAACTTCTGCAGGTTCGCGTCGTACTCGGCCTTGTTCGCCGGGTCGGCGCGGCCGAGCTCGGCCGCGATCGCGCGTGCGGCCACGGGCATCGTCGCCGGGTCGTACCACAGGTGCGGGTTGTCGCCGGCCTTCTTGCCGACGAGATCGGCGACGACGATCGTCGCGCGCTTCGCCTGCTTCGACGCGCCGAGCAGCTTGGCCATCCACGGATCGTAGTTCGCGCCGTTGTAGATCACGACCTGCGCGTGCTGGAGCGCGCGGGCGGTCTTCGGGCTCGCTTCGAACAGGTGCGGATCCTGGTCGGGATTGCTGAGGATGCTCGTGACCGCGACGTGATGGCCGCCGATCTGCGAGGCGACGTCGCCGTAGAAATTCTCGGCGGCGACGACGTTGACGGTCGCGGCCTGCGCAAGCACGGGCGCGGCGAACGACAGCGCGGCGACGGCGGCGGCCAGCCAGCGGACAGGCGACAGGGCGCGCCGCGGCGCGCGCTTCAGGGCAATGGACATGGAACTCCTCGTTGGAAGGGCGGCGCGTGCGCCGCGCGAGTCGGCGTCAGCGTTGTGCGGGCTTGCGCTTGCAGTGCCCGCACAGGCCGCTCAGCTCGACGACTTGGTGGTGGACTTCGAAACCGTGCGCGGGCCCGCTCGCGGACAACTGCTTCGCGAGGTCGCCGCCGGGAATCTCGACGGTGTCGCCGCACGCATCGCAGATCAGGAACTGGCCTTCGTGCGGCACGCCGATCTCGCAGCATGCGAAGAACGCGTTCTTCGATTCGATCCGATGGATGAAGCCGTGCTCGACGAGGAAATCCAGCGCGCGATAGACGGTCGTCGGCGGCACGCGGCCGCGTTGCGGTTCGAGTTCCGCGAGCAGGTCGTACGCGCCGATCGGGCGCTGCGCGGCCAGCACGCGTTCGTAGACCTGGCGGCGCAGCGGCGTCCACGCGAGCCCGTGCTCGGCGGCGAATGCGTCGGCCCGGGACAGCCGGGCGTCAATGGACGATGAGGTAGCCATGGCATGAAGCAGGCGCTGAAACAAAGTACAGCGATGATATAACGTATCGCCGCGCCATGCAGCGCGAATTCCGTTTCCCGCCCTTGCTTCCCGCCGTCGCTGCGTCCCTTTCACCGTCAACGCCACTGCGCCGCACCGTGCACCGCGCGCCCTTGCCGTGCGGGCGCGGCGGGGCATCGCCGGGCGCGGCCGTGCCGCAGCGCGTCATAGAAAGCCGTCATGTCGTCTTGACAGCGCGTATCGCGTATCCGATCATTCGATCACCAACAGAGCAATTGATCGGTCCGCGAGCGTTCGCTCACTTCGCGACCGTCGTGCAACAGAACGAACCGGAGACAACCAGTGAGACTGGCAGACAAGGTCGCGATCCTGACGGGCGCCGCAAGCGGCATCGGCGAGGCGGTCGCACAACGCTATCTGGACGAGGGCGCGCGCTGCGTGCTGGTGGACCTGAAGCCTGCGAGCGGCTCGCTCGCACGGCTGATCGAGGCCAGCCCCGGCCGCGCGGTGGCCGTCACGGCCGACGTCACGCGCCGCGACGACATCGCGCGGATCGTCGCGACGGCGGTCGAGCGCTTCGGCGGCGTCGACATCCTGTTCAACAACGCGGCGCTGTTCGACATGCGCCCGATCCTCGACGAATCGTGGGACGTGTTCGACCGGCTGTTCTCGGTCAACGTGAAAGGGCTGTTCTTCCTGATGCAGGCCGTCGCGCAGCGAATGGTCGAGCAGGGGCGCGGCGGCAAGATCGTCAACATGTCGTCGCAGGCCGGCCGTCGCGGCGAGGCGCTCGTGTCGCACTACTGCGCGACCAAGGCCGCGGTGATCAGCTATACGCAGTCGGCCGCGCTCGCGCTCGCGCCGCACCGGATCAACGTGAACGGCATCGCGCCGGGCGTCGTCGACACGCCGATGTGGGAGCAGGTCGATGCGCTGTTCGCGCGTTACGAGAACCGGCCGCTCGGCGAGAAGAAGCGGCTCGTGGGCGAAGCCGTGCCGCTCGGCCGCATGGGCGTGCCGGGCGACCTGACGGGCGCCGCGCTGTTCCTCGCGTCGTCCGACGCCGACTACATCACCGCCCAGACGTTGAACGTCGACGGCGGCAACTGGATGAGCTGACATGCCGCCGCTCGCATGCGCAACCCGGGCGGATTCGCGGCACGCGGCCGCCGCCGCACGAGGACACGCCTGATGGCCGAGATCGTCGTCGCCGGCGAGCTGCTGGCCGAATTCGTCGCCGCCGAGCGCGGCCAGGGCTTCGATACGCCGGGCCTGTTCGCCGGACCGTTCCCGAGCGGCGCGCCGGCGATCTTCGCCGATCAGGCCGCCCGGCTCGGCGCGCGCGTCGCGTATGCGGGCTGCGTCGGACGCGACGCGTTCGGCGACGCAATCGTCGCGCGGCTCGCACGCGACGGCGTCGACGTCGCGCGCATCCGCCGCGTCGCCCGTCCGACCGGCACCGCGTTCGTCGCGTATCGCGACGACGGCTCGCGCAGTTTCGTCTTCACGTTGTCGACCAGCGCGGCTGCGTGCGTGGATGCGTCCGACGTCGACACCGCGATGTTCGACGGCTGCCGCTATTTCCACGTGATGGGCTCGTCGCTGACGAGCGAATCGGCGATCGCGGCGGTGCAGCGCGGCGTGATCGAGGCCGCGCGCGCCGGCGCGAAGGTGTCGTTCGATCCGAACGTGCGGCCCGAGATGCTGAGTTTTCGGCCGATGCGCGCGGCGCTCGACGAGATGCTCGCCGCGTGCCACCTGTTCCTGCCGAGCGAAGCCGACCTGCCGTTCTTCTGCGGGCCGCAGCCGGCCGAGCGCGCGATCGCGGGCCTGCTCGCGACGCATCCGCTGCTCGAGCGCGTCGTGCTCAAACGCGGCGCGCAAGGCAGCGTCGCGTTCGATCGCGCGCACCGGGCGCAGGCGCCGGCGTTCGCGGTCGACGAAGTCGATCCGACCGGCGCCGGCGACTGTTTCGGCGGCACGCTGGTCGCGAGCCTCGTCGCGGGCCTGCCGATCGATGTCGCGTTGCGCCGCGCGAACGCGGCGGGCGCGATCGCGGTCACGCGGCGCGGCCCGATGGAAGGCAACAGCAGCGCGGCCGAGATCGACCGTTTCCTGACCGAACGAGGTATCGCATGTCCGGCCTGACGACCGTTGCCGAGCGCACGCGCACTGCGCACGCGGACACCGTGCTGCGGATGATCTTCGACGCGAACCGCGCGGACGCGCAGCGCGGCATCTATTCGATCTGCAGCGCGCACCGGCTCGTGCTGGAGGCCGCGTGCGAAACCGCGCGTACCGACGGCTCGCCGCTGCTGATCGAGGCGACCTGCAATCAAGTGAACCATCTCGGCGGCTATACGGGCATGACGCCCGCCGATTTTCGCCGCGACGTCGATGCGATCGCCGCGCGCTGCGGGCTCGCGCCGTCGGCGCTCGTGCTCGGCGGCGACCATCTCGGCCCCAACCCGTGGCGGCATCGCCGCGCGGCCGACGCGATGCGCGAGGCCGGGGCGATGGTCGCCGCGTATGTCGAAGCCGGGTTCGAGAAGATCCATCTCGATGCGAGCATGGCGTGCGCGGACGATCCGCCGCGGCTCGACGATCGCACGATCGCCGCGCGCGCGGCCGAGCTGTGCCGCGTCGCGGAAGACGCGGCGGCGCGCGCCGGCGTCGCGCCCGTCTACGTGATCGGCACCGAGGTGCCGACGCCGGGCGGCGAGGTGAGCGACGAGGCGAGCGACGACGCGATCGCGCGGATCGCGGTCACGCGCAGCGACAGCGTCGCGGCGACGCTCGACGCGCACCGCCGCGCGTTCTCGGCGGCCGGGCTCGACGACGCGTGGACGCGCGTCGTCGCGATCGTCGCGCAGCCGGGCGTGGACTTCGACGATCGCCACGTGCTCGACTACGACAGCGCCAAGGCAGCGTCATTGGGCGCGAGTATCCTGCAGACGCCGCGCCTCGTGTTCGAAGCGCATTCGACCGATTACCAGACCGAAGCCGCGCTCGCCGCGCTGGTGCGCGACCACTTCGCGGTGCTGAAGGTCGGCCCCGCGCTGACGTTCGCGCTGCGCGAGGCGCTGTTCGCGCTGACGTTCATCGAGGACGCGCTGATCGACGACGTCGCGCAGCGCTCGCGGTTGCGCGACGTCGTCGATGCGGCGATGCGCGCGCAGCCCGAGCACTGGGCGCCGTACTACCGCGGCGACGAGACCGCGCAGCGGCTCGCGCGCCAGTTCAGCTACAGCGACCGTATCCGCTATTACTGGCTGCAGCCGGCCGTCGCGGCCGCGGTCGAGCAACTGTTCGACAACCTCGCGCGGCAGCCGGTGCCGGAGACGCTCGTCGCGCAGTGGCTGCCGGACGTTTATGCGGCATGCCGCGCGGGCGGCCTCGCGAAGGCGCCGCGCGCATGGGTGCGCCACCGGATACGCGACGTGATCGCGCACTATGCGCGCGCGTGCGGCATGCAGCGGCCGGCATGACGGGCCGCGAAGGAAACGATGCAACACCGACGCAAGACCGACGACATTTCGAACAATCACAGGAGACATGCCATGCAACGAAAGATGCTCGACGCCGCCGCACGCTGTTTCGCCGGAGCCGCGCTCGCGACGGCGGCCTGCGCGGCGTCCGCCGGCACGCTGACGATCGCGACGCTGAACAACCCCGACATGATCGAGTTGAAGAAGCTGTCGCCGGCGTTCGAGAAGGCGAACCCCGACATCAAGCTGAACTGGGTGATCCTCGAGGAGAACGTGCTGCGCCAGCGCGCGACGACCGACATCACGACCGGCAGCGGCCAGTTCGACGTGATGGCGATTGGCACCTATGAAACGCCGCAGTGGGGCAAGCGCGGCTGGCTCGCGCCGATCACGGGGCTGCCTGCCGACTACGACCTGAACGACATCGTGAAGACCGCGCGCGACAGCCTGTCGTACAACGGCCAGCTCTACGCGCTGCCGTTCTACGTGGAAAGCTCGATGACGTTCTACCGCAAGGACCTGTTCGCGGCGAAGGGGCTGAAGATGCCGGACCAGCCGACCTACGACCAGATCGCCGAATTCGCGGACAAGCTCACCGACAAGTCGAAGGGCACCTACGGGATCTGCCTGCGCGGCAAGGCCGGCTGGGGCGAGAACATGGCGTACGTGTCGACGGTCGTGAACACGTTCGGCGGGCGCTGGTTCGACGAGAACTGGAACGCGCAGCTGACGTCGCCCGAATGGAAGAAGGCGATCAATTTCTACGTGAACCTGCTGAAGAAGAACGGCCCGCCGGGAGCGAGCTCGAACGGCTTCAACGAGAACCTGACGCTGACCGCGTCCGGCAAGTGCGCGATGTGGATCGACGCGACGGTCGCGGCCGGGATGCTCTACAACAAGCAGCAGTCGCAGGTGGCCGACAAGATCGGCTTCGCTGCCGCGCCGGTTGCCGTCACGCCGAAGGGCTCGCATTGGCTGTGGGCGTGGGCGCTGGCCGTGCCGAAGACGTCGAAGCAGCAGGATGCCGCGCGCAAGTTCGTCGCGTGGGCGACGTCGAAGCAGTACATCGAGATGGTCGGCAAGGACGAGGGCTGGGCCTCGGTGCCGCCGGGCACGCGCACGTCGACGTATCAGCGCGCCGAGTACAAGGCCGCCGCGCCGTTCTCGGATTTCGTGCTGAAGGCGATCGAGACGGCCGACCCGAACGATCCGTCGCTGAAGAAGGTGCCGTACACGGGCGTGCAGTACGTCGGGATTCCTGAATTCCAGTCGTTCGGCACGGTGGTCGGCCAGTCGATCGCGGGCGCGGTCGCGGGCCAGATGTCGGTCGACCAGGCGCTCGCCGCCGGGCAGGCGGCCGCCGACCGCGCGGTGCGGCAGGCCGGCTACAAGAAGTAACGCGCAAGCCGTCGCGCGGCTCGCATCGTGCGCCGTGGCGCACGGCGCGAGCCGGCGAAGCCGACAGGCGGGCAGGCCGTTCGCGCCCGCGCATCAACCGGAGGGACTCCGATCATGCGTCACCTGCGTCTTCCCCTGAGTCACGCGCCGTCGGTCGGCGACGCGTCGTCGCCGCCCGGTGCGCCGCGCCGTGCGCGCGCCGGCGCGAGCTGGCTCGTGTCGCCGTCCGTCGCGGTGCTGCTGCTGTGGATGTCGATTCCGCTCGCGATGACGATCTGGTATTCGTTCTCGCGCTACAACCTGCTGAACCCGGACGTGAAGGGCTTCGCCGGGCTCGACAACTACCGTTTCCTCGCGACCGATCCGTCGTTCCTGCCCGCGATCTGGCACACGCTCGTGCTGATCGGCGCGGTGCTCGCGATCACCGTGGTCGGCGGCGTGCTGATGGCCGTGCTGTTCGACCGCAAGTTCTACGGGCAGGGCATCGCGCGCCTGCTCGCGATCGCGCCGTTCTTCGTGATGCCGACGGTGTCCGCGCTGATCTGGAAGAACATGATCCTGCATCCGGTGTACGGGCTCGTCGCGAACGCGATGCGCGCGCTCGGGATGACGCCGATCGACTGGTTCGCCGATTACCCGTTGACCGCGGTGATCATCATCGTCGCGTGGCAGTGGCTGCCGTTCGCGTTCCTGATCCTGTTCACCGCGATCCAGTCGCTTGACCAGGAGCAGAAGGAAGCCGCGCGCATCGACGGCGCCGGCCCGGTCGCGATGTTCTTCTACATCACGCTGCCGCACCTCAAGCGCGCGATCGCCGTGGTCGTGATGATGGAGACGATCTTCCTGCTGTCGATCTTCGCGGAAATCTATACGACGACGGGCGGCGGCCCCGGCGACGCGACGACCAACCTGTCTTACCTGATCTACGCGCTCGGCCTGCAGCAGTTCGACGTCGGCCTCGCGTCCGCGGGCGGCATCATCGCCGTCGTGGTCGCGAACGTCGTGTCGTTCTTCCTCGTGCGGATGCTCGCGCGCAACCTGAAGGGGGAGTACGAGAAATGAGCGACCTGACCTTCGAAGGCCGGCGCACGCCGGCCGTGTTCGACCTCGTGCGGCGCGCGCTGCCCGGCACGCTCGCATGGCTGATCGCGCTGCTGCTGTTCTTCCCGATCTTCTGGATGGCGATCACCGCGTTCAAGACCGAGCAGCAGGCGTACGCGTCGACGCTGTTGTTCATGCCGACGCTCGACAGCTTCCGCGAGGTGTTCGCGCGCAGCAACTACTTCGCGTTTGCATGGAATTCGGTGCTGATCTCGGCCGGCGTCACGGTGATCTCGCTGCTGTTCGCGGTGCCGGCCGCGTACGCGATGGCGTTCTTCCCGAACCACCGCACGCAGAAGGTGCTGCTGTGGATGCTGTCGACGAAGATGATGCCGTCGGTCGGCGTGCTGGTGCCGATCTACCTGCTGTGGAAGAACTCCGGGCTGCTCGACACGGTGTTGGGGCTCGTGATCGTCTACACGCTGATCAATCTGCCGATCGCGGTATGGATGACCTTCACGTACTTCAACGAGATCCCGAAGGACATCCTCGAGGCCGGGCGCATCGACGGCGCGTCGACGTGGCAGGAGATCGTCTACCTGCTGATGCCGATGGCGCTGCCGGGGCTCGCGTCCACTGCGCTGCTGCTCGTGATCCTGTCGTGGAACGAGGCGTTCTGGAGCATCAACCTGTCGAGCTCGAACGCCGCGCCGCTGACCGTGTTCATCGCGTCGTACTCGAGCCCCGAAGGGCTGTTCTGGGCGAAGCTGTCCGCCGCTTCGCTGCTCGCGGTCGCGCCGATCCTGATCGTCGGCTGGCTGTCGCAGAAGCAGCTCGTGCGGGGGCTCACGTTCGGGGCGGTCAAATGAGGGGGCCAAGCGCAGGGACGAACGTGCTGATCTGCGATTGCGACGGCGTGCTGATCGACAGCGAGGCCGTGGCCGCCGACGTGATCGTGCGCGAACTCGATGCGCGCTGGCCGGGCGTCGATGCGCGGCCGGCCGTGATGCCGCTGCTCGGGCTGCGCATCGAGCGCGTGCTGGCAGGCGCGAGCGATGCGGTGGGGCGCACGCTGTCGGCCGACGACGTCGACGCGATCCGCCGCGCGGTCGAGGCGGCCGCCGTCAACGCGCCGATGGTCGACGGCATCGATGCGGCACTCGAGGCGATCGAGCTGACGACCGCCTGCGCGAGCAACAGCTATCGCGCGTACGTCGAAGCGGCGCTCGCGCGCACCGGGCTCGCGCGCTTTTTCGGCGACCGGCTGTTCTGCGCGGATTCGGTCGCGCGGCCGAAGCCGGCGCCGGACGTGTATCTGGCGGCCGCGCGCACGCTCGGCGCGGCGCCCGCGAACTGCCTCGTCGTCGAGGACAGTGTGACCGGCATCACCGCGGCGGCCGCGGCCGGCATGACCGTGCTCGGCTTCGTCGGCGGCGGGCACGCGTCGGCCGCGCAGATCGACGCGCTGCGCGGCATCGGCGCGCGCCACGTATTCGACGACATGCACGAGCTGCCCGGCTACGTCGCGCGCTGGCAGGCGACGGGCGCGGTGCTGCCGAACTAGTAACGATCACGCGCCGCCGGCCAGGCGGTGCATCACGAACGAACGGAGACAGATCATGGCAAGCGTGCTCCTGCGCAACATCGCGAAGCGCTACGACGACACCGAAGTGCTGCGCAACGTGAACCTCGACATCGCCGACGGCGAATTCGTCGTATTCGTCGGGCCGAGCGGCTGCGGCAAATCCACGCTGATGCGGATGATCGCCGGCCTCGAAGACATTTCGAGTGGCGACCTGCTGATCGACGGCGCGAAGGTCAACGACGTGCCGAGCGCGAAGCGCGGCATCGCGATGGTGTTCCAGTCGTATGCGCTGTACCCGCACATGACGCTGTACGACAACATGGCGTTCGGCCTCAAGCTCGCGGGCGCGAAGAAGCCCGAGATCGACCAGGCCGTGAAGCAGGCCGCGAAGATCCTGCACATCGATCACCTGCTCGACCGCAAGCCGAAGCAGTTGTCCGGCGGGCAGCGGCAGCGCGTCGCGATCGGCCGCGCGATCACGCGCAAGCCGAAGGTGTTCCTGTTCGACGAACCGCTGTCGAACCTCGACGCCGCGCTGCGCGTGAAGATGCGGCTGGAATTCGCGCGGCTGCATGACGAGCTGAAGACGACGATGATCTACGTGACGCACGACCAGGTCGAGGCGATGACGCTCGCCGACAAGATCGTCGTGCTGTCGGGCGGCGCGGTGCAGCAGGTCGGCACGCCGAACACGCTGTATCACGCGCCGGCGAACCAGTTCGTCGCGGGCTTCATCGGCTCGCCGAAGATGAACTTCCTGAAGGGTACGGTCGAATCGGCCGATGCGACCGGCGTGCTCGTGCGGTTCGACAGCGGCGAGACGCAGCGTGTCGCGGTCGACGCGGCCGGGCTGCAGCGCGGTGCGGCCGTGACCGTCGGCGTGCGGCCGGAGCACCTGCTGGTCGATGCGGCGGCGGCCGGCGTCGCCGCGCGGACGATGGCCGTCGAATCGCTCGGCGACGCCGCGTATCTGTATGCGGAGTCGGCCGTCGCGCCGGACGGGCTGATCGCGCGAATTCCGCCGCTCGACACGTATCGCACCGGCGAGGCGCTGCGCGTGCATGCGCTGCCCGAGCACTGCCATCTGTTCGACGAGCACGGGCAGGCGTTCCGGCGGCTGAGCGCGCACGCGAAGGCGGCTTGACCGCCGCGCGCCGGTTACAGCCGCAAATGCTCGGCCATGTAATCGACGAACGCACGCAGCTTGGGCATCGGATGGCGGCCTGACGGCCACAGCACGTGGAACGGCGTGCGGCTCGCGACGTGGTCGTCGAGCACCGCGCGCAGCCTGCCGTCGGCGAGCGTGTCGCGTACGAAGAACTCGGGCAGGCATGCGATGCCGAGCCCGCGCAGCGCGAAGCACAGGCGCGTCTCGGCGTTGTTGCTGACCATCGAGACGGGTACCTCTGGCGGCGTGCCGGTGCGCGGCGCGCGCAGCGGCCAGATCTCGAGCTTGCCGCTGCTCGGGAAGCGGTAATGCAGGCAGCGATGCTGCGCGAGATCGGCCGGCGTGCGCGGCGCGCCGTGCCGGTCGAGATAGTCGGGCGACGCGACCAGGTGCTGGCGGAAGTGGCCGAGCAGCCGCGACGACAGTCGCGAATCGGTCGGCCGGCCGGTGCGCAGGACCACGTCGAAGCCTTCGTCGATCACGTCGACGATCCGGTCGCTGAAATCGATGTCGAGCTCGATCTCCGGATACGCGGCCATGAAATCGGCGAGCACCGGCAACAGCAGCGTGCCGATCGTCGGCAGGCTCACGCGCAGCCGCCCGCGCGGCGCCTCGACGCTCTGCGTCAATTCCCGCTCGGCCGCGTCGATTTCGGCGATCACGCGCCGGCACCGTTCGAGAAAGCGCGCGCCTTCGGCCGTCAGCGTGATGCTGCGCGTGCTGCGGTGAAAGAGCCGCACGTTCAGGCGCGCCTCGAGGCGCGCGATGCGCTTGCCGATCGCCGACGCCGACAATCCGAGCGCGCGGCCGGCCGCGACGAAGCTGCGCGTTTCCGCGACCTGGACGAACACGACGAAACCGCCAAGATTTTCCATGCAGGGCCTCGATTACGGACATCGATGTCCGGAGTGTCCGGAACTCTAACCCGGTTTTTCTTCCGGCGTCGGCTCCTTACGATGGGCGTTCCTTCACTGTTCGAGGTCACGCCATGTCATCGCTGCCTGTCACCACGCACCGCAGGGAACCGGACGCCGCGCTGCGCGCGCGGCTCGACGCCGTGCTCGATCGCGCGCTGGCCGACGCGCGCGTGGTCGGCGCGGTCGTGCTGGTCGCGCGCGACGGCGAATTGCGTTATGCACGCGCGGCCGGGCTGGCCGACCGCGAAGCCGGCACGCCGATGCGCGAGGACACGCTGTTCCGGCTCGCGTCGGTATCCAAGCCGATCGTGACGGCCGCCGCGATGCGGCTGGTCGCGGCATCGAAGATCGGGCTCGACGAACCGGTTGCGCGCTGGCTGCCCGCATTCACGCCGACGCTCGCGGGCGGCGCGCCTGCCGACATCACGCTGCGCCATCTGCTGTCACACACGGCCGGGCTCGGCTATCGCTTCCTCGAAGCCGACGCCGACGGGCCGTATGCGCGCGCGGGCGTGTCCGACGGCATGGACGTCGCCGGACCGTCGCTCGCGGAGAACGTGCGGCGCATCGGCGGCGTGCCGCTGCGGTTCGCGCCCGGCACATCGTGGCACTACTCGCTCGCGACCGACGTGGTCGGTGCGCTGATCGAGGCGGTCGACGGCCGGCCGCTCGCCGACGCCGTGGCGGCGCTCGTGACGACGCCGCTCGGGATGACCGACACGGCGTTTTTCACGCATGACGCGGCGCGCCTGGCGACGCCTTACGTCAGTACGCCCGGCGTGCCGCGCCGCATGACCGACGACGATCTCGTCCCGGTGTACGAGGGTACGGTCGGCATCCGTTTCGCACCGGCGCGCGCGTTCGATGCGGCCGCGTGGCCGTCGGGCGGCGCCGGGATGATCGGTACGGCGGCCGACTGCATGACGCTGCTCGATACGTTGCGCACCGGGCGCGACGGTTGGCTCGCGCGCCGCTGGATCGACGAGATGTCGCGCGTTCAGCCGGGCGCGCACGACCTGCCGGACGCGCCGGGGTTCGGCTTCGGACTCGGCTTTTCCGTGCTGCATGACCCGGTGGCCGCGCAATCGCCGGAATCGGTCGGCACGTGGCGCTGGGGCGGCGCCTACGGGCATGCGTGGTTCGTCGACCGGGCGGCCGGGCTGACGGTGGTGGCGCTGACCAATACGTTGTACGAAGGGATGCACGGGCGCATCGTCACCGACGTGCGCGATGCGGTGTATGGCGTCGACGACCGGAGTGCGCAATGAGCGAGTGCGTATCCGTCTCCAGCCGAGCCGTCGATCGGGCTGCCGATCCGTCCACGCCGGCCCGTGCTCACCTGCCCGTCGCGAACCTGCTCGCGCTCGCCACCGCCGGCTTCATCACGGTGCTCACCGAAGCGCTGCCGGCCGGCCTGCTGCCGCCGATGAGCGCCGACCTGCGCGTGACCGAGGCGCTGATCGGCCAACTGGTGACCGCCTACGCGCTCGGCTCGATCGTCGCGGCGATTCCGCTCGTCGCCGCGACGCGCGCGATGCGCCGGCGCCGCCTGCTGCTCGCGGCGCTGGCAGGCTTCGTCGTGTCGAACGCGCTGACGGCCGCGTCGCCGTATTACGCGCTCACGCTTGCGGCCCGGTTCGTCGCGGGGATGTCGGCCGGGCTGCTGTGGGCGCTGCTGGCCGGCTATGCGAGCCGGATGGTCGACCCGTCGCTGCGCGGCCGCGCGATCGCGGTCGCGATGCTCGGCATACCGGCGGCGATGTCGATCGGCATTCCGGCCGGCACCGCGCTCGGCGCGACGTTCGGCTGGCGCGTCGCGTTCGCCGGTATTTCGGCCGCGGCGCTCGCGCTGATCGGCTGGATCCGCATGCGCGTACCCGACTATCCGGGCCAGCAGGCCGCCGCGCGCGAGCCGGTGCTCGGCGTGATGACGCTGCCCGGCGTGCGCCCGGTGCTGACGGTGATGTTCGCGTACGTGCTCGCGCACAACATGCTGTACACGTACGTCGCGCCGTTCCTCGCGGGCGTGCGGATGGGTACGCAGGTCGATGTGGTGCTGTTCGTGTTCGGCGTCGCGTCGCTCGTCGGCATCGCGCTGACGGGCGCATGGATCGGCGCCGCGCAGCGACGCCTCACGCTCGCGAGCATCGCGCTGTTCGTGCTGGCGGCGGCGATGCTCGGCGCCGGTTCCGGGATGACGACCGTCTATGCGGGCGTCGTGCTGTGGGGGCTCGCGTTCGGCGGCGCGCCGACGCTGTTCCAGACGGCCACCGCGAACGCGGCGGGCGAATCGGCCGACGTCGCGCAGTCAATGCTCGTGACGGTGTGGAATCTGGCGATCGCCGGCGGCGGCATCGCGGGCGGGATGCTGCTCGGCGCGACGGGCGCCGGCGCGATTCCGTGGGTGCTCGTCGCGCTGCTGGCGCTGGCATGGGTCGGCGCGTGGCGTGCACGCCGGCATGCGTTTCCGGCGCCGGGCGGGGCCTGAGCCGGCGCATGCGACGGCGGCGTCAGGCCGCCTTCGCGGCGAGCGCAGCGCGCGCGCAGGTTTCGTCGGTGACGAGCCCCGACAGCCAGCCGCCGCGCAGCGCGGCAATCACCGCGTCGTGTTTCTTCGGGCCGCCGGCGAACGCGATCGTCGGCCGTTTCGGCGGCGTCGCGAGCGCGACGCTCGTCACGCGTGCGCTCGTCGACACGGTGATCTGCGTGCCGTGCGCGTCGATCGGTACACCGAGCAGTTCGGCCACCGCGCCGAGCGCGGTCATCTCGTCGCGCTCCTGTTCGGTGATGAAGCCGTCTTCGTAGAGCGGGCAGTGCGGACCGATGTTGCCGATCCCGACGAACGCGACGTCCGCCTCGCCCGACAGCGCCTCGACGATCCGGTACAGCCGGTGATTGCACCACTGCGCGCGCTCGGCGTCGCTGTCGGCGAACAGCGGCGCGGGCAGCAGGAAATGCTTGCTGCCGGTTTTCTCGGAGATGTACTGCGCGACGTCGTAGCGGTTCGACGAGCCGTCGGCCGCGATCGCGCCGACCATCGACACGAGCCGGTGCTGCGGGCGGTCGATCTGCGCGATCTGCGCGACCGCGGCCTTCAGCGTCCGGCCGCTGCTGACCGCGATCACCATCGGCCGCGTTTCGTTCAGGTAGCGCTCCATCACCTGCGCGCCGGCGACCGCGAGCTTGCGGTCGATCGCGTCGGGCGCATCGGCGTCGACGGGCACGACTTCGCACATCGCGAGGCCGTAGCGTTTCGACAACTGCGCGCCGAGATCGAGACAGTCGGCGAGCCGATGGTCGACGCGCACGCGGATCAGGTTCTTCTCGACCGCGAACGCGACGAGGCGCTGCGCGACGGGGCGCGACACCTGCAGCTTTTCGGCGATTTCGTTCTGCGTGTCGCCCGCGACGTAATAGAGCCACGCGGCGCGCGTGGCGAGATCGAGTTTTTCTGAGGACTTGGACACGATAGCGATTCGGTTCGGATCTGGGGGGGCGCCCCGTGGGCCGGCCGGCGGGCCGCATGACGGCATCCACTGTACCGCATGTCGCACGCACGGCCGGCGGGCGGCCGTGCGTGCGCGGCGCCTACGCGAGCCGTGCGCGCGACGGTTCGTACAACGGCCGCACGTGACGGTACAGCGTGCGGAACGCATCGAGGCGCTCGCGCAGCCGCGCATGGCGGGCGGCGTCCGGTGCGTATTCGGCGCGCACCGGCGGCTTGGTCAGCACCGTCTGCGGATCGCCGCCGACGGCCAGCCAGCCGAGCCGTGCCGCGCCGAGCGCCGCGCCCGTTTCGCCACCGCCGATCTGGCGCGTGCGCACGTTCAGCGCGTCCGCGATCAGTTGCGCCCAGAACGCGCTGCGCGCGCCGCCGCCGATCAGCGACAACTGGTCGGTTTCGACGCCGGCCGCATGCAGCGCGTCGAGGCCGTCGGCGAGGCCGAGCGTCACGCCTTCGAGCACCGCATAGCCGAGGTGCGCACGCTCGGTCGCGTGGGTCATCCCGAAGAACGCGCCCTGCGCGTACGGATCGTTGTGCGGCGTGCGTTCGCCCGACAGGTAGGGCAGGAACAGCGGCGCCGCGGCGAGCGCGTCGGCGTCGAGCGCCGCGACTTCGGCGAGCAGCGCGGGCTCGTCGGTGCCGGTCAGCTTGCAGACCCAGCGCAGGCAGCTCGCGGCCGACAGCACGACGCTCATCAATTGCCAGCGATCGGGAATCGCATGGCAGAACGCATGCACGGCCGAGGCGGGATTCGGCATGAAGCGGTCGCCGACCACGCTCAGCACGCCGGACGTGCCGAGCGACACGAAGCCGTCGCCCGCGTGGATCGCACCGATGCCGAGCGCGCTCGTCGCGTTGTCGCCTCCGCCGCCCGCGACCGGGACGGCTTCCGACAGCCCGAGCTCGCGTGCGACGTCCGCACGCAGCGTGCCGGACGGTGCGTTGCCCTCGACGATGCGCGGCATCTGCTCGCGGGTCATCCCGCACGCGGCGAGCAGCGCATCGGACCAGTCGCGGCGTGCAACGTCGAGCCACAGCGTGCCGGCCGCGTCCGACGGGTCCGACACTTTCGCGCCGGTCAGCCGGAATCGCAGGTAGTCCTTCGGCATCAGCACGCATGCGGTTGCCGCGAACACGTCGGGTTCGTGCTTCGCGACCCACAGCAGTTTCGGCGCGGTGAAGCCGGGCATCGCGAGGTTGCCGGCCAGCGCATGGAGATCGGGTGCGCGCTCCGTGAGCAGCGCGCATTCGTCGGCGCTGCGCATGTCGTTCCACAGGATCGCGGGGCGCAGCACGCGATCGTCGCGGCCGAGCAGCACCGCGCCGTGCATCTGGCCCGACAGGCCGATGCCGCGCACCTGCGCGAACGCCTGGGGGTGCCGCTCGCGCAGTGTCGCGAGCGCGGCGAGCGTGCCTTGCCACCAGTCGTCCGGATGCTGTTCGGCCCAGCGCGGATGCGGTCGCGACACCGTGAACGGCGAGCCGGCGGTGCCGACGACCGCGCCGTCCGGGGCGAGCAGCAGCACCTTCACTTCCGAGGTGCCGAGGTCGATGCCGAGATACATGTGCGATCCGTTCCGTCAGAGAGGAGCCGCTACTTTAGCCGTGCCGCGCGGCATGTGCCAAGCGGGTTCGCCCGGCTGCGCGGCCGGGCGCCGGCGCGCGCGTCGTCAGCGCGCGGCGAGCCATGCGTCGACGCGCGCGAGCCCGGCGCGCAACGCGTCGAGCAGCGCGGCGTTGCCGGCCAGCGACCCCCACAGCGCGCGGTCGGTGCACAGCGCGACGACCGGGTCGTCGGCGTCGACGATCGCACGCGCGGCGCTTTCGTCCATTACGCCGTCCTGGTACGCATACGGCAGCGTGCCGCGTGCCCAGCGCTCGAGAAAGCGCAGGAACAGCGCGGGCAGCACGGCGGTGGCGACCGGCGCGGCGCCGCGCGCGAACGATTCGACGAGCGTCGGCGCGATGAAGCCGGGGATCTTCGAGAAGCCGTCGGCCGCGACGCGCTGGTTCGTGTCGAGCACGTACGGGTTGCCGAAGCGCTCGAGCACGACGTCGCGGTAGCGCGCGAGATCGAGCGGGCTCGGCGTCAGGCACGGGATCACGTCCTGCGTCACGTAGTCGTGCGCGAAGCGGCGGATCGCCGCGTCGTGCGTGCCTTCGTGGATATACGTATGGCCCGCCAGCGTGCCGGCCCATGCAATGCAGCTGTGGGTCGCGTTGAGGATGCGGATCTTCGCTTCCTCGTACGGATGCACGTCGTCGACGAGTTCCGCGCCGGCTAGCTCCCAGCGCGGCCGGCCGGCCGCGAAACGATCCTCGATCACCCACTGGATGAACGATTCGCCCATCACCGGGCACGCGTCGTCGACGCCGGTGGCCGCGCGCACGCGCTCGCGCACGTCGGCGGTCGGGCGCGGCGTGATGCGATCGACCATCGCGCTGGGCGTCGCGACGTTCGCATCGAACCACGCGACGAGAGCCGTTTCGCCGCGCCGTTCGAGGAATTCGCGCATCCCCGCGCGAAAGCGTGCGCCGTTGTTGCGCAGGTTGTCGCAGCTTTGCAGCGTGAGCGGGCCGGCGCCGCGCCGCACGCGTTCGGCGAGCAGCGCCGCGAGCGCACCGTACAGCGTGGTGCGCGCGCCCTGCAGGTCGGCGGCGACATCGGCGTTCGCGAGGTCGAGCCGGTCGTGTTCGTCGAGGTAGTAGCCGCCTTCGGTGACGGTGAACGACACGATCCGGCAAGCCGGATCGGCGCCGGCGTCGATCAGCGCGGCGAGATCGATCGACCACGGCAGCACGCGCGTGATCGAGCGGATCGTCTCGTAGGCGCGCTCGCCTTGCGGCGTGACGGTTTCGAGCGTGTACGCGCCATGTTGCGCGGCGAGCGCGTCCATCGTCGCGCGCATGTCGTCGCGGATGTTGCCGACGGTCAGCGACCAGCGTTCGTCGGCCGGCACGGCCGCGTTCACGCGATGCAGATACCACGCCTGGTGCGCGCGGTGAAACGAGCCCGCGCCGATGTGCAGCAGCACGGGCGTGCGGGCGGAGGGCGAGTCGCTCATGCGGTGTCTCCTGTTCCTGCCTGTCTATCCTGTCGAATACGATCATTTGCTCTTTATGTGAGCGAATGATCGTATTCGGGCGAACGAAAGTCAAGGCGGGGACACGGCATTTCGATGGTGCGCTGCGGCGCGGGTGGGGCGGGCACGCGGGCGGGCATGCGGGCAGGCGCGACGCAGCCGGCGGAAAAAGCGTCAGCGCCCTTCGCGGGTGAGCGCGACGAGTTCGTCGAGCAGCTTGCCGGCCGGCCCCGGCAGGATCCCGTGGCGGCGCCTGAATGCGGTGAGCGTGCGCACCGCGACCACTTCGCGCACCGGCAGCGTGTCGATCGTGCCGGCGCGCCGTTCGGCGCCGTACATTGGCTCGGCCATCCAGCAGAGGAATCCCGCATGCGCGACCAAGCTTTTCAGCGTCGTGACCGAGCGCGTCTCGACCGCGATGTCGGGCAGCGGGAGGCCGTGTGCGTCGAAGGTCGCACGCATATGGTCGAAGGGCGCGGTGCCGCGCGGCGGAATCGCCCAGCGCGCATGCAGCGTATCGGCGAGCGTCGGCGCGCTGCTGTGCGCGTGGGCGATCGCGCATGCGGGGTCGCGCTGGCCGCTCGTGCTGTGCAGCATCGGCGGCGCGGCGAGCGCGGTGTGGCTGATGGGCGTCGATGCGAGCCGCCATACGGGCTGGCTGATCGTCGGGCTCGGCTTGCACGGGCTGTTCGTCAATGCGGTGCAGTCGACGATGTATGCGCTGTGTGCGTACATCTACCCCACGGCCGTGCGCGCGACGGGCACCGCGAGTGCGCTCGCGTTCGGCCGGCTCGGCGCGATCCTCAGCGCATTCGCGGGCGCGATCGTGATCACGGCGGGCGGCGCGGGTGCCTACCTGACGATGCTGGCCGTTGCGATGGGCGTGGTCTGCGTCGCGCTGCTCGCGGTGCGGCGGCACATTCCGCGGCTGTCGCGCGCGCATGCGCCGCCGCGCGAAGGGGAGGAGCTCGCTCGGACGTCGTCGTGACGGCGCCCGAGCGACGTGCGTTACAGCGTGGTGCGCACGTGCCAGAGTTCGGGAAACAGCACGACGTCGAGCATCTTGCGCAGGTACGGCGCGCCGCTCGTTCCGCCGGTGCCCTGCTTGAAGCCGATGATGCGTTCCACCGTCGTCACGTGACGGAAGCGCCACTGGCGGAACGCGTCCTCGAGATCGACCAGTTCCTCGGCCATCTCGTACAGCTCCCAGTGCTGCTGCGGATGACGATAGACCTCGAGCCACGCGGCCTCGACCGTTTCGTCGTGACGCGTCGGCTGCGTCCAGTCGCGATCGAGCCGCTCGGGCGCGATGGGGAACCCGCGCCGCGCGAGCAGGCGCACGACCTCGTCGTAGAACGACGGCGCCTCGAGCGTCGCGCGCACCTGTTCGAGGATGTCGGGCCGGTGCGCATGCGGCTGCAGCATCCGCGCGTTCTTGTTGCCGAGCAGGAATTCGAGCTGGCGATACTGATACGACTGGAAGCCCGACGACTGGCCGAGATACGGCCGCATCGCCGAATACTCGGACGGCGTCATCGTCGACAGCACGTTCCACGCCTGCACCAGTTGCTCGAGGATGCGCGACACGCGCGCGAGCATCTTGAACGCGGGCGGCAGCGCGTCGGCGCGCACCGCATCGAGCGCGCCGCGCAGCTCGAACAGCGCGAGCTTCATCCACAGCTCGCTCGTCTGATGCTGGATGATGAACAGCATCTCGTTGTGATCGGGCGACAGCGGATGCTGCGCGTCGAGGATCGCATTCAGCGACAGGTAGTCGCCGTAGCTCATCGACTTCGAGAAATCGAGCTGCGCGTCGTGCCAGCCGCCTTCGGCGGCATCGCCCGGCACGTGCGGCGCTTCGTGCGCGGCTTGCGCCGGCTGGGCCGCACGTGCGCCCGAGAACGGACAGCCTGCCGGCGCGTCGCCGCCGGGGGGCTGCATATGACCAGAATTCACGACTTTCTCCAGATTTGAATGACGAACGCGCGGCGTATGCACCGGCGGCGCGCCGCGCAAAACCGCTCAGGTCACCGCGCCGCGTTCGGCGAACTCGGGCGCCTTCCACGCGTCGGTGGCGAGGATGTCGCGCAGCGTCTCGACCGCGTCCCATACGTCGGCGAAGCGCGTATAGAGCGGCGTGAAGCCGAAGCGCAGCACGTACGGCTCGCGGTAGTCGCCGATCACGCCGCGCGCGATCAGCGCCTGCATCACTTCGTAGCCGTGCGGATGCTCGAAGCTCGCCTGCGAGCCGCGCTGGTGATGCGCGCGCGGCGTGACGAGCTTCAGCGACAGGCCCGCGCAGCGTTCCTCGACGAGCGCGATGAACGCGTCGGTCAGCGCGAGCGACTTGCGGCGGATCGTCTGCATGTCGGTCTGCAGGAATACGTCGAGCCCGCATTCGACCATCGACATCGACACGATCGGCTGCGTGCCGCACAGGAAGCGCGCGATGCCCGGATCGGGCGCGAAGCCCGGCTGCATCGCGAACGGTGCACGGTGGCCCCACCAGCCCGACAGCGGCTGCGAGAAATGCGCGAGATGGCGTTGCGGCACCCACACGAACGCGGGCGAGCCGGGGCCGCCGTTCAGGTACTTGTACGTGCAGCCGACCGCGCCGTCCGCGCGTGCGCCGTTCAGGTCGACCGGCACCGCGCCGGCCGAGTGCGCGAGATCCCACAGCATCAGCGCGCCCGCGTCGTGCACGAGCTGCGTGACGGCCGGCATGTCGTGCATGTAGCCGGTGCGGTAGTTCACGTGGGTGATCATCGCGACGGCCGTGTCCGCGCCGAGCGCGTCGGGCAGGTCGGCCGGATCGTCGATCAGGCGCAGCTCGTAGTGGCCGCCGAGCTGCTCGATCAGCCCTTGCGCGATGTACAGGTCGGTCGGGAAGTTCGAGCGTTCCGACACGATCACGCGGCGCTCGGGCGCACGCTCGGCCTGGTGGCGCAGCATCGCCGACAGCAGCTTGAACAGGTTGATCGAGATGGTGTCGGTGACGACCGTCTCGCCGGGCGCGCCGCCGATCAGCGTCGCGAGCTTGTCGCCGAGGCGGCGCGGCAGCGCGAACCAGCCGGCCGTGTTCCAGCTGCGGATCAGGCCTTCGCCCCATTCGGCGCCGATCGCCTGCTGCGCGCGGGCAGCCGACGCGCGCGGCTGCGCGCCGAGCGAGTTGCCGTCGAGGTAGATCACGCCGTCGGGCAGCGAGAACTGGTCGCGCAGCGGGGCGAGTGGGTCGTCGCGGTCGAGCGCGAGCGCGTCTTCACGGGTCTTGATCATCATGATGGGGGTCGTAGGTCGGGTAATCAGGAAGCCTGCGAGGAAGCCCGCGCGGGCAGTGCGCGCAGCACCGCGCGCACGGGGCTCGCGTCGAGCGTCGCGAATTTCAGCGGCAGCGCGATCAGTTCGTAGTCGCCGGCCGGCACGTCGTCGAGCACGATTCCTTCGAGGATCGCCATCCGGTGCGCGCGCACGCGGCGATGCGCATCCATGGTCTTCGATTCCTGCGGATCGAGCGACGGTGTATCGATGCCGATCAGCTTCACGCCGTGCGCGGCGAGCAGGTCGACGGTGTCGGGCGCGACCGCGCAGAAATCGCTGTCCCACTGCTCGACGCTGGCGTGCTCGTACGTGCGCAGCAGCACGCGCGGCGGCACGCCGTCGAGCGCGGCCGCGACGTCGGCCGGCTGTACGACCGGCGATGCGCCGATGCAATGGATCACGCGGCACGGGCCGAGATAGGTGTCGAGCGGCACCGCGCCGATCGGCGCGCCGTCGGCGTCGTAGTGCAGCGGCGCGTCGCAGTGCGCGCCCGTGTGCGGCGACAGCGTCAGGCGTGCGACGTTGACCGGCGAACCGGCCTCCATCCGCCACACGCGTTCGACGGAAACCGGCGTATCGCCCGGCCACACGGGGGTGGCGGGGCTGACGGGCGGCGAGATGTCCCAGAGTGTGTCCATGGCATGACGAATCGTGAGTCGATTCTTCGAATGATAGGTGGACGCTCGCAGAAAGTGCTTGCGAAATAAACATGGACAATCCGCCGGATTGGCAGATAATTCGACTCAGAGGGAAAACGGGGACCAAAAATGCACGCGATCACGCTCGATGCCACCGACTGCCGGATTCTGGCGGTACTGCAGGAGGAGGGCAGAATCAGCAATCTCGACCTGGCCGAACGCATCTCGCTTTCGCCATCCGCCTGCCTGCGCCGCATGCGCCTGCTCGAGGAGCAGGGCGTGATCGAGCACTATCGCGCGTGCCTGAGCCGCGAGAAGCTCGGCTTCGAGCTCGAGGCGTTCGTGCAGGTGTCGATGCGCAACGAAGAGAATCAATGGCACGAGCGCTTCGCGGAAGCGCTGCGCGAATGGCCGGAGGTGGTCGGCGCGTTCGTCGTGACGGGCGAGAGCCACTATCTGCTGCGCGTGCTCGCGCACAACCTCAAGCACTATTCGGATTTCGTGCTGAACCGCCTCTACAAGGCGCCGGGCGTGATGGACATCCGTTCGAACATCGTGCTGCAGACGCTGAAGGACGAAGCCGGCGCGCCGGTCGGCCTGGCGCGCACGGGGGCGATCAAAGCGGTGTGAGGCCGTGGAAGCCGCCGCCGTGGAACACGAGCGGCGGTGCCGTTTCCGATACCGCGCGCACGCCGCACCGTTCCACTTCGCCGACGAAGATCACGTGGTCGCCTTCGTCGTAGCGGCTGCGGTTGTGGCATTCGAACCACGCGAGCGCGCCGTCGAGCACGGGCATTCCCGAGTTGCCGGCCGCGTGCGCGATCCCTTCGAAGCGGTCGCCCTTGTAGGTCGAGAAGCGTTTGCACAGGTCGAGCTGCGACGCCGCGAGCACGTTCACCACGTAATGGCTGTTGCCGCGGAACACGGGCGTCGACGCCGATTTGTGCGCGAGGCTCCACAGCACGAGCGGCGGATCGAGCGACACCGAATTGAACGAGCTGGCGGTGATGCCGATCAGCTGGCCGGACGGCGCCTGCGTCGTGATCACCGTCACGCCCGTCGCGAACTGGCCGAGCGCCTGCCGGAAGGCGGCCGAGTCGAAATCCGGCGGACTGGCGTGGCTCATCGGGCAGCCATCCGGAACGGAACGGGCGGGCGCGACACGCCACGGGTGTGACGGGCGCGGCGGACGAAAGGCGACGAGGCGGTCGATGAAGAAGGGGTGCGCATGGCCCGATTTTAGCGGAATCGGGGCCGCCGGGCCTGCTCCGGCGGCGCAGCGCGACGGCAGGGTGACGTAGCGAACACTGCGGCGCGCGGCCGGCGGCGCCGTTCTGTCGCGTTTTTCGACGGTGCGGCCGTTCATGCCGACGCCCGCCGTGCTGTCCGCCCGGCATCGCCACCCGTGCTATCGCGCCGTCGCCAGCCCGAGCGACAACGCGCCCGTCACGATCAGGCTCGACGCCCATACCGCATCCAGATTGAACCAGCTCCGCGACACGAACTTCAGCCCGAGATAGCGGTACACGAGCCACGCGAGCCCGCCGCCGGCGGCGATCATCGCGGCCGCGTGCACGGCCGCGACGACGAGCGCCATGCCGAGGTGCGCATCGACGAGCCTCGCGGCCGCGCGATGGCCCGCATCCCGGTCGAGCCCGCAGAGGCCGAGGTAGATCGGCACGAGCATCAGCCCCGCGCCGTGCGCGAGCGCGACCGCGAACGACCACAGGCCGAGCCGCGCCGGCGGAATCCGCGCCAGCGCCCGCGGATGCCGGCGCCGGATCAGCAGCCCTGCGCCGAAGCCGATCACGAGTGCGCTCGCACCGATCCGGATCGCCGACTGCCAGGCGAGCAGCGCTGCAAGCAGCCCGAACGGCAGCATTACCGCGAAGACGGCGAGCGCATGACCGAGCGCGAGATAGCCGAGCGCGGCGACGAGCGCGGCGCCGCGGCGCGTCATCAGCGCGTTCGACACCGCGAGCGGCCAGCCCATCGCCGGGTTCAGCCCGTGATACAAGCCGCTCGCGAGCACGGCCGCCCACCACGCGAACGGCACGTGAAGGCCGGTGCTCAACGCTTGACCGACGGATAGCAGAACGAATCGGTCGAGCAGTCGCCGCCTTCGAGCCGGATCTGGTGCGCGCGGTAACCGTCGGGGAATTCGACCCAGTAGTCGTCGGCGAGCGTCAGCCCGCCGTCCGGCCCCGCGTGCGCGAGCACCTGCGCGGCCGGCACGCCATCCGGATAGAACTGATCGTCCCACGTCGAATAGAGCGAGTTGGTCCAGTACACGCGCCGGCCGTCGCGGCTGATCTCGACCATCTGCGGGCCGCCCGCGAACGTGCGGCCGTTCGGGTGCGGCGCACGGCGCGCGATGCCGCCGATGCGTACCGACCCGGCCAGCACCGGGTTGTGCGGATCCGACACGTCGTACTGGCGCATTTCGCCGGTGCCCCAGCACGACACGTACAGGAACCGGTCGTCGAGCGACAGGTCGATGTCGGTCACGAGCGGCGGCACCGCGCCGAATCCTTGCAGCAGCGGCGGCAACGCGTCGGCGGCGGCCGGCTCGGCCGGGATCGTCGCGGTCTTCTTCGCATGGAACTTGCCGCCTTCGCGCCACCAGGTCCAGATCGAACCTTCGAGGTTGGTCGTATCGACCACGACGCCGACGAATCCGTATTCGCGCACCGGGTCGTGCGCGGGCCGCACCTCCAGCGCCATCTGGTGCTGCGCGCCGAGATCGATCGTCTGCACGTTGCGTCGCGCGCGCAGGTCCCAGAAATGCAGCCGGTGCCCGTACTTGTTCGCGAGCAGATCCTCGGGAACGATCCCGTTCTCGAATTGCGGCGGCAGCGCCCATTCGCTCGACACCATGTAGTCGCGCGGCAGGTTCCACCAGAAGTCGTAGTGCTTGTCCTGCGGGCCGCGGTCGATCTCCCAGCGGCCGAGCACGTCGAAGGTCTCGCAATCCATGATGAAGATGCCGGGCGCGCCGTCGGTGCCGTCCTTGCCCGCGCCGCCGAGCGTGCTCACGTAGATGCCCTCGGGGCCGCAGTGCACGGTGTGCGGCCGCGAATAGCCGGTCTTCGCGAAGACTTCTTCGGGCTCGATGATCTTGTGGATCCGTGCCTGTGTCGGATGCGGCTTCGTGTCGATCACGTAGATGCGCGACGAGCGCAGGCCGGGGATGATCAGGAAGCGGCGCTCGAGGAACGCGTGGCCGGTGAGCGGCGACAGCGACGACGAACACGCATTCCAGCCGAAGTGGTGAAACTCGTCGCCGGTGTTCGGCATCGTCACCGTATGCACGATCTTGCCGTACGTCGACGAACCGGGCTTCACGTCGATCACGGCGAGCGCGTCGGGTCTGGAAAAATCGGGGCTCAGCAACAATGTATACGCGAATGCTTCGGCCGGCGCCTGCATCGCGAGCTCGGGCGAAGCGTGAAACGTCGGATCGGGCCGCATGCTCATGGTGATGTCCTCTCGATGGTGTCGGATCGCTGACGCACGGCCTTTCGTGGCGGGCGTGCAGGCTGCGGTTGCCGCGCGGCGCGCATCATGCGGGCGGAGCGCTCGGCAGGAGCAAGCACGCGAGGGCGACGCGCGCGATGCCGTGCATCAGGTCGTGAAAGCGGGAAAAGGCGAAGGGCTGCCGCGCGGCGCCCGCCGCGAAACGGGCCGGCGCCATCGCGATGGTGCGATCGACGTATCGGCGATCGGGCCTGCGAAGCAGGCGATGTCTGTTAAGGCGTACATATCGATGTTCCGGCAGATGTCGTTGGCATCGGGGGCGGGCATGCATCGGACGCTGTGCGGGCGACGGGTTGGCCGTCGCGTGCGCGTGCCTAAGTGTAGACGAGAAACCCGCGGCGGGTCGCGTGCGGCGCCTGGCCGATCTGCCAGGTTCGCGCGCGAGTGAGATACTTGACGAAGTGCCGTTGCCGTCCGCGTCGCGGGCAGGCCACGGCGACGCGAAACGGTGGCGCCGGCGCCCGCGCGCCGGCTGCCGTCATCCACGAGGGACTGATTTCATGGGGAACGAGATGCTTGAAACCGCGACGCTCGGAGGCGGGTGTTTCTGGTGCACGGAGGCCGTGTTTCTCGACGTCGACGGCGTGACGGCCGTCCAGTCGGGTTACGCGGGCGGCCATACGCGCAATCCCGGCTATCGCGACATCTGCGAGGGCGACACGGGCCACGCGGAAGTCGTCAACGTGACGTTCGATCCGGCGCGCATCGGCTATCGCGAGATCCTCGAGATCTTCTTCGCGACGCACGATCCGACCCAGTTGAACCGGCAGGGCAACGACGTCGGCACGCAGTACCGGTCGGTCGTGTTCACGCATTCGGATGCGCAGCGCGACACCGCGCTCGACGTGATCCGCGAACTCGAGCGCGAACAGGTGTTCGGCCAGCCGATCGTCACGCAGGTCGTGCCGCTCGACGACAACTACTGGCCGGCGGAGGACTATCACCAGAACTATTACGCGCGGAACCCGGGGCAGGGCTATTGCTCGGTCGTGATCGGGCCGAAGCTCGCGAAATTCCGGCAGAAGTTCTCGCATCGGCTGAAGTCGCTGCGCGGCGCGTAAGCGCGGGCATGACCGGCGTCACGCCGCCTCGTTGCGCCACTGCGCGCACGCGGCGGCGATTTCGCGCGCGAGCGCGATGCATGACAGCGGCGCGGAGCCTTCGGCCTTGTTGTTGATGGTGATGATCACCGGCTGCCCGGCCAGCGCATAGCGCGCGGCCAGTTCGGCGAGTGCCGAGCGCGTGGCCGGATCCTCGTCGACGAGCTTGTCGAACGGCTCGTATTTCGCTTTCGCCTGTTCGTACTTGAAGCCGCCGTGCAGGCTCCAGCGCACGATCAGCGGGCCCGGCGCGTCGCCGTCGAGTAGTGCGAGCGCGGCGGCCTGGCGCAGCGGGTCGGGCATCCGCGCGTGCAGGCCGACGCAGTAGCGCACGCCGAGCGCGGCCAGCGCACGGATGAAGCGCGGCGTGAGCAGGCTCGCGTCGCGGATCTCGATCGCGTAGCGCGTGCCGTCGGCGTCCGGCGGCAGCGGCGGCAGCGCCGCGAAGAACGCGGCGAGCCGGTCGATCAGCGCGGCCGGTTCCGCGAGCAATTGATCGGGCAGCGGCGAGAACTGGAACACGAGCACGCCGGCTTTGCGGCCGAGCCCATCGAGACAGGGCTGCACGAATTCGCGGGTCGCGAGCGGCGCATCGAGGAAGGTCGGGTTCGGCCCGGACGGCTCGCCGCGCCGGCCGCGGATCACCGCGTCGGTCACCGCGGCCGGCGCCTTCACGACGAAGCGGAAATCGTCAGGCACCTGTTGCGCGTAGCGCAGGTAATCGGCCACCGACAGCGGGCCGTAGAACGACCGGTCGAGGCTCACGCTCTTCAGCAGCGGATGTGCGCCATACGCTTCGAGCCCTTCGCGCGACAGCTTCGTCTGCGCGAAATCGCCGTCGTAGACGATGCCGTTCCAGCCGGGGAAATACCACGACGACGTACCGAGCCGCACGTTCGGCGGCAGCCCGGCCGCGACGTCGGCCACGTCGGCCGGGATCGGCGCGGGCAGCACGCCGCGCTTGCGGCGGCCTTTCTTCGGCGCAGCGGCCGGCGGGGGCGGTTCGTCCCACAGCAGGCCGGACGACGGTACGGGCGCGTCGTCGGCGGCGGGGCGGGAAGTCGTACGGGCGGGCGGCGCCGGCTGCGCGTCTTTTTGCGCGTCCGGCGTCACGTGCTCATCGGGGCTGGCGGAGCGACCGTCGTTCGCAGGCGACGCGCGTGGGGCATGCGTCGGCACGCCGAACAGGTCGAATTGTCCGTCGGCGTGCGACCCGTTGGCGTCGTCGTGCTGCTGTCGTTCCGGCGGCGCCTTGCGCCGCGTCCTGCCGTCACCCATGCATGCCCAGCGTGAGGCGCCGCCTAGCGCGGCAGCGCGTGTTCGTACATGTAGCGCCGCGACCACGGCAGCGTTTTCGCGCTGCGTCCGGCCTTGCGGCACACGATCTGGAAGATCGACACGTCGTCGTGCTCGAACGCATACGCGCAGCCGGCAAGATACACGCGCCAGATCCGGAATTTCTCGTCGTCGACGAGCTTTCTCGCTTCTTCGGCTTTCGCTTCGAAGTTTTCCGTCCAGATATCGAGCGTGCGCGCATAGTGCCGGCGCAGGCTTTCGACGTCAACCGCCTCCAGTCCGCCGCGCTGCGCCGCTTCGAGCGCAAGGCTGATGTGCGGCAGCTCGCCGTCCGGGAACACGTAGCGATCGATGAATTCGCCGCCGCCGAGCGCCGTTTCGCCGCTTTCCGCGTCGGTCGACGTGATCCCGTGGTTCATCGCGATGCCGTCGTCGGTCAGCAGCTCGCGGATGCGCGAGAAATAGAGCGGCAGGTTCTTGCGGCCGACGTGCTCGAACATCCCGACGCTCGTGATGCGGTCGAACTGGCCTTCGATCTCGCGGTAATCCTGCAGACGAATCTCGATCCGGTCTTCGAGCCCCGCCGCCTTCACGCGCGCGGTCGCGAGGTCGAACTGGTTCTGCGACAGCGTCACGCCGAGACACGTCGCGCCGAACTTCTGCGCGGCGCGCAGCACGAGTGCGCCCCAGCCGCAGCCGATGTCGAGCAGGCGCTGGCCGGGCTCGAGCCGGATCTTCGTGAGGATGTGGTCGATCTTCTTGATCTGCGCGGTGGCGAGATCCTCGTCGCCGTTCTCGAAGTACGCGCACGAGTACACCATGTTCTCGTCGAGCCACAGCTGGTAGAACTCGTTCGAGACGTCGTAGTGGTACTGGATCGCCTTCTTGTCGGTGCTCTTCGTGTGATTGAAGTAGCGCTTCACGCGGGCGAGCTTGCTCGCGCTCGTCACGGTGCTGCGAGCGAGCGAGTAGCCGATGTTGATGATGTCCGACAGCTTGCCTTCGATGTCGATCTTGCCCTTCACGTACGCCTCGCCGAGATTGTCGAGGCTCGGTTCGAGCAGCAGCGGCAACGCCGACGCGCTGTTCACCTTCAGCGTGACCTGCGGCGCGCTGAAGGTGCCGAAATCGAGTTGTTCGCCGTTCCACAGCACGAGGCGCGCCGGTATGTTCGCCTTCGCCCGTACTTCGTCCGCCCACTGTGCCAGCTTCTTTTCCCAGAACATTTGGATTCTCCGTTTGTTCGTTGAATCGAATACAGCCAAGTATCTTGACCGGCGCCCGCCGCTTGCCGCGCGGGCGCCCGGATGCAACACGAGACACGGCCGGCACGCGCCGGCGGCGCGCTTACGGCGACAGGCGCGAGATCGTCCAGCCCGACGCCGCCGCGGCGTCGCGCGTATAGAGCAGGCGGTCGTGCAGCCGCGACGGGCGCCCCTGCCAGAACTCGATCGAATCGGGCACGAGGCGGTAGCCGCCCCAGTGCGGCGGGCGCGGCGGGTCGTCGCCGTAGCGCTCGCTGACGGCCCGTTCGCGCGCTTCGAGCGTCGCGCGGCTGTCGATCACGGTGCTCTGCTCCGACGCCCATGCGCCGATGCGCGAGCCGAGCGGGCGCGACGCGAAATAGCGGTCGCTTTCTTCCGCGCTGGTTTTCTCGATCCGGCCTTCGATGCGCACCTGGCGCTCGAGCTCGATCCAGTAGAACAGCAGCGCGGCTTGCGGATGCACGGCGAGATCGTGGCCCTTGCGGCTTTCGTAATTGGTGAAGAAGACGAACCCGCGTTCGTCGACGCCCTTGATGAGCACGATCCGGGCCGACGGCCGGCCGTCGGCGCCGACGGTCGCGAGCGTCATCGTGTTCGGCTCGGGCAGCTTGGCGGCGAGCGCCTCCTTGAACCAGCGATCGAACTGGGCGAAGGGATTGGGGGCGGCATCGGCCTCGTCGAGCGAAGCACGCGAATAGTTGATGCGGAGATCGGCGAGAGTCGTCATGTTATGCAAACGCTTCAATCTGGGGCCAGTATAGCGAACGCGCGAGAATCGTGCGTGCACAGTGGCGCGTGCGAGCGGGGAGTTCAGGCAAAATAGAGGGCTGCACGACTTACGTTTTCCTTGCTGCCATGTCCTCCGCCGACGCTGTCCCGCCCAGTTCTTCCGATCTTACCCCGACCCCGGAAATCCGGCTTGACGTGGATCGCGCGCGGCGTTTCGGCGGCGTCGCGCGCCTGTACGGCGCGCCGGCCGCCGCCGCGTTCGAGCGGGCGCACGTTGCGGTGATCGGAATCGGCGGCGTCGGGTCTTGGGCGGCCGAGGCACTCGCGCGCAACGCAGTCGGCACGCTCACGCTGATCGATCTCGACAACGTCGCGGAAAGCAACACGAACCGGCAGGTCCATGCGCTCGACGGCAATTACGGCAAGCCGAAGGTCGACGCGATGGCCGAGCGGATCGCGCTGATCGATCCCGCGTGCCGCGTGAACCGGATCGATGATTTCGTCGAGCCCGACAATTTCGACGTGCTGCTCGGCGGCGGCTTCGATTATGTGATCGACGCGATCGACAGCGTGCGCACGAAGGTCGCGCTGATCGCGTGGTGCGTCGCGAAGCGGCAACCGTTGATCGTCGTCGGCGGCGCGGGCGGGCAGCTCGACCCGACACGCATCCGCATCGACGACCTCGCGCTGACGATCCAGGATCCGCTGTTGTCGAAGGTGCGCGCGCAGTTGCGCAAGCAGCACGGTTTTCCGCGCGGGCCGAAGGCGCGTTTCAAGATCAGCGCCGTGTATTCGGACGAGCCGCTGATCTATCCGGAAGCGGCGGCCTGCGACATCGAGGACGGCGCGGAGCCGTCCGCGGCCGCGCACGTCGCGGGGCTCAACTGCGCGGGTTTCGGTTCGAGCGTGTGCGTGACCGCGAGCTTCGGGTTCGCGGCCGCCGCGCATGCGCTGCGGGCGATCGCGGCACGGGCGGCCGGCTGAGCCCGCGGCGCGCGGGCGGGCAGGGCAAGATGATGCCGCGGCGCGGGTGACGTGCCGCGAGCGATACGGCGATGCAGCCGGGCCATCGCGGCCCGGCCGGGCGCGCATCAGTTGAGCGCCATGCTCAGCTTGCGTCGCCACGCGGCGACGAGGTCGGGGCGATCGCCGGCCAGTTCGAACACCGAGATCATCGTGCGGCGGCCGAGGTCGTCGCCGTAGGCGCGATCGCGCGTCACGATTTCCAGCAACTGTTCCAGCGCGCCTTCGTACGCGCGCCGCGCGATCAGGCTCTGCGCAAGGTCGAAGCGCGCGTCGAGATCGGCCGGGTTCGCTGCGATACGCGCTTCGAGCGCGTCGGTCGGCGGCAGGTCGGCCGTGGCGTCGAGCGCGTCGAAACGGGTCTTGATCGCCTGGTAGCGCGGGTCGCCGTTCTGCACGGTTTGCGGCGACAGGCGTTCGGTTTCGGCGCGCGCGGCGTCGACCTCGTTGCGCGCGAGCAGCAGCTCGATCAGGTCGAGACGCGCGTCGTCGTAGCCGGGGTTCAGCGCGAGCGCCGCTTCGAGGTGCGCGAGCGCATCGTCGAAGCGCTGTTCGGCCATCGCATACTGCGCGGCGCGGCGCTCGGCTTCCTCGGCCGCCGGCAGGAGCCGGTCGAGGAACGCGCGCAACTGGCCTTCGGGCAGCACGCCGACGAACTGGTCGACCGGGCGCCCGTCGGCGAACGCGATCACGTGCGGGATGCTGCGCGTCTGGAAGTGTGCGGCGAGTTCCTGGTTCTCGTCGACGTTGACCTTCACGAGCTTCCAGCGGCCTGCGTAGTCGGCTTCGAGTTTTTCCAGCAGCGGGCCGAGCGTCTTGCAGGGGCCGCACCACGGCGCCCAGAAGTCGACCAGCACGGGCGTGTCCAGCGACGCCTCGATGACGTCTTTCTCGAATGTGGCAAGCGTGGTGTCCATGTCGTTCTCTTCCGTTCGAATATCGTCAGGATGGGGGTGGCGCGCCGCTTTTTCAACGCGGCTTCGATTCGGGCAGCGGAATCCACTCGGTTTCGCCCGGCACCTTGCCCATCTCCTGGCGCGTCCAGGCCGCTTTCGCACGCTCGATCGCGTCGCGGCTGCTCGCGACGAAATTCCATTCGATGAAGCGTTCGCCGTCGATCCGGTCGCCGCCGAGCAGCATCGCGCGTGCGCCGCGGCCGCTCGTCAGCGTGACCGTCGCGCCCGGCGCGAGCACGGCCATCCGTTCGGCCGGCACCGGCGTGCCGTCGATCGCGAGCTCGCCGTCGACCACGTAGACCGCGCGCTCCTCGTGCGACGCATCGAGTTCGAGCCGGCCGCCCGCCGCGAATTCGGCCGCGACGTAGAGCGTGCGCGAGAACGTCGTCACGGGCGAGCGCAGCCCGAACGCGTCGCCGGCGATCACCGTCAGCGCCACGCCGTGTTCGTCGCGCTTGGGCAGCGTGTCGGCCGCGTGGTGCTCGAACGACGGCTCGGTCGTCTCGTGCGCTTGCGGCAGCGCGACCCAGGTCTGGATCCCGTGCACGGTATGGCCGCTGGCGCGCTGCGCGTCCGGCGTGCGCTCCGAGTGGACGATCCCCCGGCCGGCCGTCATCCAGTTCACGTCGCCCGGCACGATTTCCTGCCGAGAGCCGAGGCTGTCGCGGTGCAGGATCGCGCCGTCGAACAGGTAGGTGACCGTCGCGAGCCCGATGTGCGGATGCGGGCGCACGTCGAGCCCCGTGCCGGCCGGCAGCATGGCGGGCCCCATGTGATCGAAGAAGATGAACGGGCCGACGAGGCGTGCGGCGAGCGCGGGCAGCGTGCGGCGCACCTGCAGGTTGCCGATGTCGCGCACATGCGGCTTCAGCAGGGCTTTGATCGAGTCGGTCATGGCGGGCCTCGTGGGAACGGCTGGATTGCCGGTCATTGTACTGGCGGCGCGGCGGCGCGCGTGACGGGGAACGCGAAGCGCGCGGTGCGCTGCGGCACGATGCGGCTGCGGCAGGCATGCGTCGTGCGGTATCCCCCGCGTTGCACGAGCCGCTGCGCACGCCGGTGGCGCGCGCGGCCGATTCCACGCGCGCAGCGCGGGTATCGGGCCGGGCGCGAAACCCGGTAGACTGACCGGCTTCACGACAATGATTCGACAATCGAAGGAGACGCCGATGATGGCCCCGAAGGACTTGCTGCTCGCGCTGGTCGTGATTCTGGCGTGGGGCGTGAACTTCGTCGTGATCAAGGTCGGCCTGCACGGCATGCCGCCGATGCTGCTCGGCGCGCTGCGCTTCACGCTCGCGGCCGTGCCCGCGGTGTTCTTCGTGCACCGGCCGCAGATTTCGTGGCGTCTGCTGGTGCTGTACGGCGCGACGATCCAGCTCGGCCAGTTCGTGTTCCTGTTCACCGGGATGTACGTCGGCATGCCGGCCGGCCTCGCATCGCTCGTGCTGCAGTCGCAGGCGTTCTTCACGCTGGTGTTCGCGATGCTGTTCCTCGGCGAGCGGCTGCGTGCGCAGAACCTGATCGGGCTGGCGATCGCCGCGGGCGGGCTCGTCGTGATCGCCGCGCAGGGTGGCCGCGCGATGACGCTCGCGGGCTTCCTGCTGACGATCTGCGCGGCCGCGATGTGGGCCGTCGGCAATATCGTCACGAAGAAGGTCGGGAAGGCGAATCTCGTGTCGCTCGTCGTGTGGGCAAGCCTCGTGCCGCCCGTGCCGTTCTTCCTGCTGTCGCTGTGGTTCGAAGGGCCGCAGCGGATCGCGACCGCGCTCGCGGGCCTGGACGGCGCGTCGATCTTCGCGGTCGTCTATCTCGCGTTCGTCGCGACGCTACTCGGTTACGGGCTGTGGAGCCGCCTGCTGTCGCGCTACCCGGCCGCGCAGGTCGCGCAGTTCTCGCTGCTGGTGCCGATCGTCGGGCTCGCGTCGTCGGCGCTGCTGCTCGACGAGCATCTGACGCAAGCGCAGCTGATCGGTGCCGCGCTCGTGATGGGCGGGCTCGCGGTGAACGTGTTCGGCGGGAAACTGCTGAGCCGCGTCGCGGCGTCGTGACGCGCCGGCACGCGCTGCGTGCCGGCGGCAGGGGGCGGGCGGCGCTCAGGCCATCCGGTTCTTCGCGAGCGGCGGATTTGCGGCGAAATAACGCTTGATGCCGCGGAAGATCGCGTCGGCCATCTCGTCGCGATAGCTGTCGTCGTTGAGCCGGCGCTCTTCGTCCGGGTTGCTGATGAATGCGGTTTCGACGAGGATCGATGGAATGTCGGGCGCCTTCAGCACCGCGAACCCGGCCTGCTCGACCGAGCCCTTGTGCAGCTTGTTGATCCCGCCCACTTCCTTCAGCACGTAGTTGCCGTAGCGCAGCGAGTCGCGGATCTGCGCGGTCGTCGACATGTCGAACAGCGCGCGGTTCACTGCCGCGTCCGCCGTCTTGATGTTGATGCCGCCGATCAGGTCCGACGAATTCTCCTTGTTCGCCATCCAGCGCGCCGCGGCGCTCGTCGCGCCGTGGTCGGACAGCGCGAACACCGACGAGCCGCGCGCGGACGGCGTCGTGAACGCGTCCGCGTGGATCGACACGAAGAGATCCGCGCCGACGCGGCGCGCTTTCTGCACGCGCACGTTCAGCGGCACGAAGAAATCGGCGTCGCGCGTCATCATCGCGCGCATGTTCGGTGCAGCGTCGATCTTCGCGCGCAGCTTCTTCGCGATGTCGAGCGCGATGTGCTTCTCGTACGTGCCGGCGCCGCCGATCGCGCCCGGATCCTCGCCGCCGTGGCCCGGATCGATCGCGACCGTCAGCAGGCGCACGGTGCCGCCCTTGCCGGATTTCGGCGCGGTGAACTTGTAGGTGTCGCCGTCGTCGTCGTTGTCGTCACGGCGCGCGATGACGGGCGGCGGCTTGACGGCCGGCTTCGCGGGCGTCGACGGCGTGCCGGCGGCCGGCGGCGCATGCGGCGCGGCTGGCGTGTTCTGCGCGAAACGCTGGAAGAATGCGTCGCTGTTGTCGCCCGCGGCGGGCGGCGGCGTGCCCGGGCCGGCCAGCGCGGGCGGCGGCTGCATCTGCTGCGCGCGCGCGGTGTCGTTGAGCGCCTGTTCCTTGCGTTCCGTCTGCGCGATCAGGTCGGACAGCGGATCGGGCGCGACGGCCGGATACAGGTCGAACACGAGCCGGTACTTGTACGTGCCGACGGGCGGCAGCGTGAACACCTGCGGCTTCACCGAGCCTTTCAGGTCGAACACCATCCGCACGACGTGCGGCTGATACTGGCCGACGCGCACCGATTGGATCTGCGGATCGTTCGGCGCGATCTTCGATACGAGGTCGCGCAGCGCCTGGTCCAGGTCGAGGCCGCTCAGGTCGACGACGAGCCGGTCGGGACCCTGCAGCAACTGTTGGCTATTCTGCAGCGGCTGATCGGATTCGATCGTGACGCGCGTGTAATCGCGCGCGGGCCACACGCGCACGCCGAGCACCGACGACGCGTGCGCGAGCCGCGGCGCGACGAGACCGAGCACCAGCGTCGACGCCCCCGCGCGCAGAATCTGACGGCGCCGCCAGTTGTGCGTCGCGGTGGCCGCCGATTCGATCGAGCGGAACGGTTTGATCAACATCTTTCGAGACATGCCTTTCCTGAAGCGCTGTACGCACGGACGGTGAGGGCGCGGCCGTCGCCGTCCACGTCGAGCGAGAAAACCAGATCGGGCACGCCGAGCAGGGCGCCCGCCTGTTGCGGCCATTCGACGAGGCAGATCGCGCTGGAATTGAAATATTCGCGAAAGCCTGCGTCGGACCATTCGGCCGGATCGTTGAATCGATACAGATCGAAGTGATAGACCTCGAGTTCCCCATCGCTGCGTTCGAGCGCGTACGGCTCGACGAGCGTATAGGTCGGGCTGCGCACGCGCCCCGAGTGGCCGAGGCCGCGCAGGATCGCGCGCACGAGGGTCGTCTTGCCCGCGCCGAGATCGCCGATCAGCTGGATCTGCAGCCCGTCGAACGCATGGGCGCGGTCGAGCGCGATGCGCGCTGCGTCGAGCGCGTGCGCGAAGCGCGTGCCGAAGGCCTCGGTTGCCGCTTCGTCGGCGAGCGCGATCACGCGCTCCGCGAGCGGGGCGGGCAACATGGCATGAGGCGGTTGGCTGGGCGTGGCTGGCATTCTCGTAAAATAGTGCGATGAACCGACTACCGGAACGCACCGCATCCGACAGGCCTTCGACTCGTGACGAAGGCGCGGCGCCGTGCGCGCTCGACGATGCGGCGTTGACTGCGCTCGCCGCTCGCATCAGGGCGTGGGGGCGCGAATTGGGTTTCGGGGCGATCGGCATCAGCGATACCGATCTCTCGGATGCCGAAGCAGGCCTCGCCGCCTGGCTGGAAGCCGGGTACCACGGCGAGATGGATTATATGGCGAAACATGGGATGAAACGCGCGCGGCCGGCCGAACTTGTGGCCGGTACGCGACGCGTGATCTCCGTGCGGCTCGCCTATTTGCCGGCCCAAACGCTCGCTGACGGTGCACCCGGCGGCGCGCCCGATGCGCTCGTCGCGCACGACTGGCGCGCGCGCGAACGGGCGCGGCTCGACGATCCGCAGGCGGCCGTCGTGTCGATCTATGCGCGCGGCCGCGACTATCACAAGGTGCTGCGCAACCGGCTGCAGACGCTCGCGGAACGCATCGAGCACGAGATCGGCGGGTTCGGCCACCGCGTGTTCACCGATTCGGCGCCCGTGCTCGAAGTCGAGCTTGCGCAGAAGGCCGGGGTTGGCTGGCGTGGCAAGCATACGCTGCTGTTGCAGCGCGACGCCGGCTCGCTGTTCTTTCTCGGCGAGATCTACGTCGATCTGCCGCTGCCGACCGATGCGCACACGTCGCCCGACATCGCGCCCGAGACGCCCGGCGCGCATTGCGGCAGTTGCACGCGCTGCCTCGACGCATGCCCGACCGGCGCGATCGTCGAGCCGTACCGCGTCGATGCGCGCCGCTGCATTTCGTATCTGACGATCGAACTGAAAGGCAGCATCCCCGAGCCGCTGCGGCCGATGATCGGCAATCGCGTGTACGGCTGCGACGACTGCCAGCTCGTGTGCCCGTGGAACAAGTTCGCGCAGGCCGCGCCCGTCGCCGATTTCGACGTGCGGCACGGCCTCGACCGCGCGACGCTCGTCGAGCTGTTCGCGTGGGACGCCGACGCGTTCGATACGCGGATGCAGGGCAGCGCGATCCGGCGCATCGGCTACGAAAGCTGGCTGCGCAATCTCGCGGTCGGGCTCGGCAATGCGCTGCGCGCCGGCGCGGGCCGGCTCGACCCTCCCGCGCGCGACGCGATCGTCGCCGCGCTGCACGCGCGGGCCGACGATCCGTCGCCGGTCGTGCGCGAGCATGTCGAATGGGCGCTGCGAGCCGCGTGAAGGCGGCGTAAAGTGTCGTCGGCGCGCGGGCAGGGCCGCGCGCATCCCCCGGTCAGGAGAAGGCAATGTTCAACGCAGTCATCGACGCGCCGTTCGGCAAGGTCGGCATCCGCACCGATGCCGCGGTGGTGCGCGAGATCGTCTATCTGCCCGAATCGATGAAGTCGGTCGAGCCGGATTCGGCGCTCGCGAAGCGCGCGGTCGAGCAGATCGAACGTTATTTCGAGCGCGCGTCCGCCCGCTTCGACCTGCCGCTCGCCAACGTCGGCAGCGCATTCCAGCACCGCGTGTGGGACGTGATCAGCGATATCCCGCCCGGTACGGTGCTGACCTACGGCCAGGTCGCGAAGCGGATCGGCAGCGCGCCGCGCGCGGTCGGCCAGGCGTGCGGCGCGAACTACTTCCCGCTCGTGATTCCGTGCCATCGCGTCGTCGCGGCGGGCGGCCTCGGCGGGTTCGCGAACCACGACGACAATGGTTATTACCAGCAAGTGAAGCGCTGGCTGCTGACGCACGAGGGCGTGCCGTACCGATGAGCGAACCGCCGATTTCCCCCGAAGCCGACGGCGATGCCGACGCGGTGTCGCCCGCGCTGCTCGCGAGCCGCGCGTCGATCGACGTGTTCTGCGATGCGCTGTGGCTCGAACACGGGCTCGCGCGCAACACGCTCGATGCGTACCGGCGCGACCTGGCGCTGTTTTCCCAATGGCTGGCCGCGACGCACGACGCGCCGCTCGACTCGGCCGACGAGGCGATGGTGACGGGCTACATCGCCGCGCGCAGCGACGGCAAGGCGACGTCGTCGAACCGGCGACTGTCGGTGTTCCGCCGCTATTACGGCTGGGCCGTGCGCGAGCATCGCGCGAGCGCCGACCCGACGCTGCGGATCACGTCCGCGAAACAGGCGGCCCGGTTTCCGTCGACGCTGTCCGAGGCGCAGGTCGAGGCGCTGCTCGGCGCGCCCGACATCGGCACGCCGCTCGGCCTGCGCGATCGCACGATGCTCGAGCTGATGTATGCGAGCGGGCTGCGCGTGAGCGAGCTCGTGACGCTGAAGACGGTCGAGGTCGGCCTCAACGAAGGCGTCGTGCGCGTGATGGGCAAGGGTTCGAAGGAGCGGCTCGTGCCGTTCGGCGAAGTCGCGCACGGCTGGATCGAACGCTACCTGCGCGACGCGCGGCCGGCGCTGCTCGGCGCGCGCGCGGCCGACGCGCTGTTCGTGACCGCTCGCGGCGACGGGATGACGCGCCAGCAGTTCTGGAACATCATCAAGCGGCACGCGCAGCAGGCCGACGTGCGCGCGCACCTGTCGCCGCACACGCTGCGGCATGCGTTCGCGACGCACCTGCTGAACCACGGCGCCGACCTGCGCGTCGTGCAGCTGCTGCTCGGCCACAGCGACATCTCGACCACGCAGATCTATACGCACGTCGCGCGCGAGCGGCTCAAGACGCTGCACGCGCAGCACCACCCGCGCGGCTGACGCGCGCCCGAGCATGCGGCGCCGCACGCGCCGATGCGGGCTCACGCGTGTGCGGCGGCCGCGTCAGATCAGTTCGCGCAGCCGGTGCTTGAGCACCTTGCCGGTCGACGCGGCCGGCAGGGCAGCGAGCACGCGGATATGCGCAGGGCGTTTGTAAGCCGCGAGCCGATCCGCGCACCACGCGTGCAATGCCGCCTCGTCCGCCGTCGCGCCCGGCACCAGCTCGACGAACGCGAGCACTTCCTCGTTGCCTTCGATCGCGCGGCCGATCACGGCCGCCTGCACGACGTCCGGATGCGCGTTCAGCACCTGTTCGACCTCGACCGGATACACGTTGAAGCCCGAGCGGATGATCAGTTCCTTGCTGCGGCCCGCGATCGTCACCGCGCCGTCCGCGTCCTGCCGCGCGAGATCGCCGGTGCTCAGCCAGCCGTCCGGCGACACGGCCGCGCGCGTCGCGTCCGCGTCGCGGTAGTAGCCGAGCATCACGTTCGGCCCGCGCACGCGGATCTCGCCGACTTCGCCGGGCGGCACGTCGGTGCCGTCCGGCGCGACGATCCGCATGTCGACGCCCGGAATCGGCACGCCGACCGAACTGTCCGTGCGCGGCGCGTCGAGCGGCGTCTGCGTGATCGTCGGGCTGCTTTCGGTCATCCCGTAGCCGTTGTGCAGCGGCACGCCGTACAGGCGCTCGACGCGCGCCTTCAGGTTCGCATCGAGCGGCGAGCCACCCGAATACGCGAAGCGCAGCCGCGGCGCGCGCCATGCGTGGCCGTGCGTGTGCAGGTGTTCGAGCAGCTTCGCGTGCATCGCGGGCACGCCCTGGAAGATCGTGACGCCTTCGTCGGCGAGCGCGACGCGGACGGCTTCCGGCGAGAAGCGCGGCGCGAGCCGCAGCGTCGCGCCCGCGTACAGGCTGCCCAGGCACACCGACGCGAGCCCGTACACGTGGGACACGGGCAGCACCGTGTAGGCGACGTCGTCGGGCGACACGCGGCGCAGCGTGCTCGATGTCGCCGCGATGAACAACAGGTTGCGGTGCGACAGCATCACGCCCTTCGGCGTACCGGTCGTGCCCGTCGTGTAGATCAGCGCCGCGCATTGCTCGGCGCCGTCGGCGGCCACCGGTTCGGCGGGCGCGCCCGCATCGACCCGATACGACCACGTGCCGATGTCGACCGGCAGTGCGCCGGCGGGTGTTGCGCCGAGCCGCTCGGCATGGGTGCGCGCATCGGGGGATACATCTGTCGTGAATGCAATCAGCTTCGGGTGCGCATGCGCGGCGATCGCGTCGAGCTCGGCGGCCGACAGTCGCGCGTTCGACAGGAGCGCCCAGGCGTCGAGGCGGGCGGCCGCGAACAGCAGCACGATCTGCGCGACGCAGTTTTCCGCGACGATCATCACGCGGTCGCCACCTTGCACGCCCAGGCTCGCCAGCTGTGCTGCCGCCGCTTCGATGGCCCGTGCCAGCTCGCCGTACGACAGGCGGCGCGCATCTTCGATCAGCGCCGGATGCGCAGGCGATTGCGCGGCCCGATGGGCGGGCACGTCGGCGATGCGACGCGGCAGCGCGGCGAGCAGCGCATCGACGTCGAGCGATTCGGATGAACGGCGAGGCGAGGACATGACGTCTCCAGAAGAGGGGCAGGCGGCGGCCGACGATATTTGCGAACGATCGTGCCACGACGGCGCGCGCGCCACAATCGGCCAATCGGGCAATAGCGCTTCGCGATGTCCGCAACGATGACGCGTGCAATCGTCGTCAAGAGGCGGCGGGCCACCCGGCGGAAAAACCGGGCCGCGAGTATACCGTCGGCGCGGGCATGCCATTGCGCGCGCGCCGATCATTCGCCATTAAAATGCCGCCATGAGCAAATCCAGACACGTGTCCGAAACCCCCGCGACCCAGTTGCTGCGCCGCCACGGCGTCGCATTCGGCGAGCATCCGTACGAATACGTCGAGCACGGCGGCACCGGCGAATCGGCGCGCCAGCTCGGCGTCGACGAGCATAGCGTCGTGAAGACGCTCGTGATGGAAGACGAACACGCGAAGCCGTTGATCGTACTGATGCACGGCGACCGCACCGTGTCGACGAAGAATCTCGCGCGGCAGATCGGCGCGAAGCGGGTCGAGCCGTGCAAGCCCGAGGTCGCGAACCGCCATTCGGGCTATCTCGTCGGCGGCACGTCGCCGTTCGGCACACGCAAGGCGATGCCCGTCTACGTCGAGGCGACGATCCTCGAATTGCCGACGATCTACCTGAACGGCGGCCGGCGCGGCTACCTCGTCAGCCTCGCGCCGGCGGTGCTCACGTCGCTGCTCCGTGCGCAGCCCGTGCAGTGCGCGAGCGTCGACTGAGGGTTTCACCTTCGTGGCAGTCCGCGCCCGTTCGGTAGAATGGGCGCCGTTTCGGCTTGCCGGCTTGCCGTGCACCGCCGTCCCTTTCCCGATACGTTGAAAGAAGAGTTCCCCGCATGCAGACCCTGCTCGCCGCCCTCGTTGCCTACCTGATCGGTTCGGTGTCGTTCGCCGTCGTCGTCAGTTCCGTGATGGGCCTGGCCGACCCGCGTTCGTATGGATCGAAGAATCCCGGCGCGACCAACGTGCTGCGCAGCGGCAACAAGAAGGCCGCGATCCTGACGCTCGTCGGCGACGCGTTCAAGGGCTGGATCGCCGTCTGGCTCGCCCGGCGCTTCGGCCTGCCCGACGTCGCGGTCGCGTGGGTCGCGATTGCCGTGTTCCTCGGCCACCTGTACCCGGTGTTCTTCCGCTTCCAGGGCGGCAAGGGCGTCGCGACCGCGGCCGGCGTGCTGCTCGCCGTGCACCCGGTGCTCGGGCTCGCGACCGCGTTGACCTGGCTGATCGTCGCGTTCTTCTTCCGCTATTCGTCGCTCGCGGCACTGGTGGCGGCCGTGTTCGCGCCGGTGTTCGACGTGTTCCAGTTCGGCATGCCGGGCCACAACCCGATCGCCTGGGCCGTGCTCGCGATGAGCGTGCTGCTCGTGTGGCGCCACCGCGGCAACATTTCGAAGCTGCTCGCGGGACAGGAGAGCCGGATCGGCGACAAGAAGAAGGCGGCCGCGGACGGCGGCGCGCACGACGGCGGGAAAGCCTGAGAAGGCGCGGCGCTTGCCGCGCGCCGGGCGCGCCGCGTATGCGGGGCCCGGCCGGACGACGTGACGGGCCGGCGGCCGGTCAGTCGCGGAAGTTGTTGAAGTCGAGCGGCGTGTCGGTCACGTCCTTGCGCAGCATCGCGATCGTGCTTTGCAGGTCGTCGCGCTTCGCGCCCGAGATGCGCACCGCGTCGCCCTGGATGCTCGCCTGAACCTTGATCTTGCTGTCCTTCACGAGGCGCACGATCTTCTTCGCGAGGTCGCCCGTCACGCCTTTCTTCACGGTGACGATCTGCTTGACCTTGTCGCCGCCGATCTTCTCGACCTTGCCGTAGTCGAGGAAGCGCACGTCGACGTTGCGCTTGGCCAGCTTGCCGATCAGCACGTCCTTGACCTGGCCGAGCTTGAAATCGTCGTCGGCGAACAGCGTCAGCTCGCGTTCCTTCTGCTCGACGCGTGCGTCGGAGCCCTTGAAGTCGAAGCGCGTCGAGATTTCCTTGTTCGACTGCTCGATGGCGTTCTTCACTTCGATCATGTTCGCTTCGGAAACGACGTCGAACGATGGCATGGCATTCTCCCTTGAGATGCGGGCGCCCGGCTCGCGCGCGGGCACTCGCTATAATTGCGGACTGTTTGCCATTTTACCGATGCCCCTCCGTTTGCCCAAGGCCGGCCATGCGCCGCCCGGGCCGACGTGACCGCGAATGCCGATGCCTCCTGACGATTCCGCCCTGTCGCTGCTTCCCGACCATCCGCTCGCCGCGCACAACACGTTCGGCATCGCCGCGCGCGCGCGTTTCGCCGCGCGCATCACCCGGGCGGCCCAGTTCGAGGCGCTGCATCGCGACCCGCGGGTCGCGAACCTGCCGCAGCTCGTGCTCGGCGGCGGCAGCAATATCGTGTTCACGCGCGATTTCGACGGCGTCGTGCTGCTCGACGAGATCGCGGGCCGCGGCGTCGTGCGCGAGGACGACGATGCGTGGTACGTCGAGGCCGGCGGCGGCGAGAACTGGCACGCGTTCGTCGCGTGGACGCTCGAGCGCGGGATGCCGGGCCTCGAGAATCTCGCGCTGATCCCGGGCACCGTCGGCGCCGCGCCGATCCAGAACATTGGCGCGTACGGCCTGGAGATGAAGGCGTATTTCGATTCCCTGGTCGCGGTCGAGCTGGCGACGGGGCGTCGCGAGCGTTTCGACGCCGCGCGCTGCGCGTTCGGCTATCGCGACAGTTTCTTCAAGCGGGAAGGGCGCGGCCGGTTCGCGATCGTCGCGGTGACGTTCCGGCTGCCGAAGCAATGGGCGCCGCGGCTCGGCTACGCGGACGTCACGCGCGAACTCGACGCGCGCGGCATCGCGCCCGATGCGGCGACGCCGCGCGACGTGTTCGACGCGGTCGTCGCGATCCGCCGCGCGAAGCTGCCCGACCCGCTGGTGCTCGGCAATGCGGGCAGTTTCTTCAAGAATCCGGTGATCGACGCCGCGCAGTTCGATGCATTGCGCGCTCGCGCGCCGGAGATCGTGTCGTATCCGCAGCCGGACGGGCACGTGAAGCTCGCTGCCGGCTGGCTGATCGACCGCTGCGGCTGGAAGGGTCGCGCGCTCGGGGCGGCGGCCGTGCACGACCGCCAGGCGCTCGTGCTCGTCAATCGCGGCGGCGCGACCGGCGCCGACGTGCTTGCGCTGGCGCGGGCGATCCAGGCCGACGTGCGCGCGCGGTTCGGCGTCGAGCTGGAGGCGGAGCCGGTCTGCCTGTAACGCAGTGCGTGCGCCGGTTTTGGCGCATCCAAACGAAAAGCGCCGATCGTCGACCGGCGCTTTTTTTACGCGTGTGCGTTGCGGCGCGTCAGTGCTTGAGGCGGCCGAGCAGCAGGAACTCCATCAGCGCCTTCTGCACGTGCAGGCGGTTTTCCGCTTCGTCCCACACGACGCTCTGCGGGCCGTCGATCACGCCGGCTGTCACTTCCTCGCCGCGGTGCGCGGGCAGGCAGTGCATGAAGAGAGCATCCGGATTCGCATGGCCCATCATTTCCTCGTCGACGCACCAGTCGGCGAATGCCTGCTTGCGCGCCTCGTTCTCGGCCTCGAAACCCATGCTCGTCCATACGTCGGTCGTCACGAGATCGGCGCCCTTGCACGCCTCGTTCGGATCGTCGAACACTTCGTAGAACGGCGCGCTGTCGGGCGACACGAGCTTCATGTCGAGCGCATAGCCGGGCGGCGTCGACAGGCGTAGCTTGAAGCCGAGGATCTGCGCGGCTTCGATCCACGTGTACAGCATGTTGTTCGCGTCGCCGACCCACGCGACGGTCTTGCCGGCGATCGGGCCGCGGTGTTCGTAGTACGTGAAGATGTCGGCGAGCACCTGGCACGGGTGGTATTCGTTGGTCAGGCCGTTGATCACCGGCACGCGGGAGTTCTGCGCGAAGCGTGTGATCACGTCCTGCTCGAACGTGCGGATCATGATGATGTCGACCATTCGCGAGATGACCTGCGCGGAATCCTCGACGGGTTCGCCGCGGCCGAGCTGCGTGTCGCGCGTGCTCATGAAGACGGCGTGGCCGCCGAGCTGGAAGATCCCGGCCTCGAACGACAGGCGCGTGCGCGTCGAGCTCTTCTCGAAGATCATCGCGAGCGTGCGGTCGTGCAGCGGGTGGTAGGTCTCGTAGTTCTTGAACTTGCGCTTCAGGATACCCGTGCGTTCGAGCACGTACTCGTAGTCTTCCAGCGAGAAATCCTTGAACTGCAGGTAGTGACGAATGGTTTTGGCGGTCATGAAACGAAATACGGCGGGTCTCACCCGGCAGCGAGGCCGGACGGCGCCGCCGTCGGGTGTGGATAACTCAAAGCAGCATAAAGGATTTTCCGTGCTTTGACGAGCCGTGGCGCGACGCGGCGCTGAATCGCCGTGCACGACCGGCGGCGTGGGAGCGGGGGTGTCGGGACGACGCGCGATGGCGCGCTGCGGTATAATTCGAAAGTTTTCTCCAGCCCGGCAGGCAAGGCTTTTCGCGCTCTGCCGGACACAAGCCGTGCGCTGCACACATCCGGTGCAGTCCACCGGCGGCGCGCCTCGACGCCCCGTTTTCGGGATATCGATCGGCTCGTGCCGCCGACCCTCCAGCTTTGTGTTCGCGTACCCAGGCGCCGTTGCCTGGGCATCGCCGGGCCGTCACTTGGGTAACCACATGGCTGAAACCCCTCCGACCGAATTTTTCATCCAGGGCATCACGAAAGACGGGAAAAAGTTTCGCCCGAGCGACTGGTCGGAACGCCTGGCCGGTGTGATGGCCTGCTTCGGGCCGGGGGCGAGCGGGCCGAATGCGCGTCTCAAGTATTCGCTGTACGTGCGCCCGACGATGCTCGGCGACCTGAAATGCGTGATCCTCGATTCGCGGTTGCGCGACATCGAGCCGATGGCTTTCGATTTCGTGCTGAACTTCGCGAAGGACAACAACCTCGTCGTGACCGAGGCGTGCGAGCTGCCCGACTACAACACGAAGAAGTGAGTGATGTCGACGGGCGAGGGCGCGTGCTGCGCCCGCCCGGACGAATGCCGCCGCCGTGCGTGATGCGTAGGCGACAGGCAACAAAAAGCCCGCCGAGGCGGGCTTTTTTGCGATCGCAGGAAACAGGAGCACCCGCCGAAGCGGGCACACCGGATTTACGCTGCTGCCTGCAGACCCTTGACGGCTGCGGCCAGGCGGCTCTTGCTGCGAGCGGCCTTGTTCTTGTGAACGATCTTCTTGTCGGCGATCGTGTCGATCGTCTTCACGGCAGCCTTGAACAGCTCGGCAGCCTTTGCCTGGTCGCCGGCTTCGACAGCCTTGCGAACCGACTTGATCGCGGTACGGAATTTCGAGCGCAGCGCCGAGTTGTGCGAGTTTGCCTTCGCGGCCTGACGGGCGCGCTTGCGTGCTTGTGCGGAGTTAGCCATGACGGTTCCTTATCCTGTCCTGTTTCCAGAGCTTGGAGCCTGACGGCCAAGCGCTGCTTTTCGATCCGTCCCCTGAGAACGATTGCCCAGGGGCGCATAAAAAAACGGTGATTTTAACCGAGGCCGGGACATGAAAACGGCAGTTGCCGTGCATGTACGAGCCCAGAAACCGGCGATTATAGCAACAAAATCAAGCGAGTGGCAAGTTCGACGTAACGCCCGCCGGGCGGGGCGCCGGCGGCGGGTGCGCTTTTCGGCATCGGCCGGTGGCCGGGTCGCGCAACGTCCGTATAATAAGCGCCCCATGAATCTATTCCGAGCCCTGCTGACGGTCAGCGGCTTCACGCTGCTGTCGCGCGTGACCGGACTGGCCCGCGAGACGCTGATCGCCCGTGCGTTCGGCGCCAGTCAATACACCGACGCGTTCTACGTCGCCTTCCGTATCCCGAACCTGCTGCGCCGCCTGTCCGCCGAAGGCGCGTTCTCGCAGGCATTCGTGCCGATCCTCGCCGAGTTCAAGAACCAGCAGGGTCACGATGCGACGAAGGCGCTCGTCGACGCGATGTCCACCGTGCTCGCGTGGGCGCTGGCCGTGCTGTCGGTCGTCGGGATCGCCGGCGCGTCGTGGGTCGTGTTCGCGGTCGCGTCCGGCCTGCACGGCGACGGCCAGGCATTTCCGCTCGCGGTCACGATGACGCGGATCATGTTCCCGTACATCGTGTTCATTTCGCTGACTACGCTCGCGTCGGGCGTGCTGAACACGTACAAGAGCTTCTCGCTGCCCGCGTTCGCGCCGGTGCTGCTCAACGTTGCGTTCATCGCCGCGGCCGTGTTCGTCGCGCCGCACCTGAAGGTGCCGGTCTACGCGCTCGCGTGGGCAGTCATCGTCGGCGGCGTGCTGCAGTTCCTCGTGCAGTTGCCGGGCCTGAAGAAGATCGACATGGTGCCGCTGATCGGCCTCAACCCGCTGCGTGCGCTGCGTCATCCGGGCGTGAAGCGTGTGCTGGCGAAGATGGTGCCCGCGACGTTCGCGGTCTCCGTCGCGCAGTTGTCGCTGATCATCAACACCAACATCGCGTCGCGCCTCGGGCAGGGCGCCGTGTCGTGGATCAATTACGCCGACCGCCTGATGGAATTTCCGACGGCGCTACTCGGCGTCGCGCTCGGCACGATCCTGCTGCCGAGCCTGTCGAAGGCGCACGTCGATGCCGATTCGCACGAATATTCGGCGCTGCTCGACTGGGGGCTGCGCGTCACGTTCCTGCTCGCGGCGCCGAGCGCGCTCGCGCTGTTCTTCTTCGCGACGCCGCTCACCGCGACGCTGTTCAACTACGGCAAGTTCGACGCGCATACCGTCACGATGGTCGCGCGCGCGCTCGCCACCTACGGGATCGGCCTCGTCGGCATCATCCTGATCAAGATCCTCGCGCCGGGCTTCTATGCGAAGCAGGACATCAAGACGCCCGTGAAGATCGCCGTCGGCGTGCTGATCGTCACGCAGCTGTCGAACTACGTGTTCGTGCCGCTGATCGGCCATGCCGGCCTCACGCTGAGCATCGGCGTCGGCGCATGCCTGAACTCGCTGCTGCTGTTCCTCGGGCTGCGCAAGCGCGGCATCTACCAGCCGTCGCCGGGCTGGCTGCGCTTCTTCGTGCAGCTCGTCGGCGCGGCGCTCGTGCTCGCGGGCCTGATGCACTGGTGCGCGATCAGTTTCGATTGGACCGGGATGCGCGCGCAGCCGCTCGATCGCATTGCGCTGATGGCGGCGTGCCTCGTGCTGTTTGCTGCACTATATTTCGGTATGTTGTGGGTGATGGGCTTCAAATACGCTTACTTCAGAAGGCGCGCCAAGTGACGACCGCAATGACCCGCGTCCTCGACTACTTCAGCACGCTCGTGGCGGACGACGACAGTCTGCCCGTCACGGAAGCCGCGCTGTCGCTGGCGCAGGACGCGTATCCCGACCTCGACCTGCAGGGTACGCTGGCCGAACTCGACATGCTGGCGGCGCGGCTGCGCCGGCGGCTCGCCGACGATACGGACCTGAAGGGCCGCGTCGCCGCGCTGAACGACTTCTTCTTCCGCGAGCTCGGCTTCGCGTGCAATCACAACGATTACTACGACCCCGATAACAGCCACCTGAACGCCGTGCTGAAACGGCGGCGCGGGATCCCGATCTCGCTGTCGGTGCTGTACCTGGAGCTCGCCGAGCAGATCGGCGTGCCGGCGCGCGGCGTGTCGTTCCCCGGCCATTTCCTGCTGCGCGTGACGCTGCCGGACGGCGACCTGATCATCGATCCGACCAACGGCCATTCGCTGTCCGAAGCCGAGATGGTCGAGATGCTCGAACCGTACGTCGCGCGTGCGGCCGGTGCGGTCGACAGCGCGTTGCGCGCGCTGCTGCAGCCCGCGACGAGCCGCGAGATCATCGCGCGGATGTTGCGCAACCTGAAGACGATCTACCTGCAGACGGAACGCTGGCAGCGGCTGCTCGCGGTGCAGCAGCGGCTCGTGATCCTGTTGCCCGAGCAGCTCGACGAAGTGCGCGACCGCGGCTTCGCGTATGCGCGGCTCGACTACCTGCGTCCCGCGCTCGAGGATCTCGAGCAGTATCTCGGCGAGCGGCCGGAGGCGGAAGATGCGACCGTCGTCGAGTCGCAGGTCAGCGAATTGCGGCAGCGGATGCAGCGCGACGGCGAAGATTGAGTTGCCCGCGCGCCGCTGCCGGCACACGAAAAAAACGCCCGCATCGCGGGCGTTTTTCTTGCGCGTGCGGCGACGTCGGCCGCATCCGGATCGCGCCGCCGGCGCAACCCGCGCGTTCGCCCGATCGTACGGGGTGCCACAGCGCAGCGGCGACACGTGCGCGATCGTGCACATCGCGGCAGGCAAAAAAAAGCCGCCCGGAACGGGCGGCTTGCGGGTGCGCGACGCGCTGCTTACTTCAGTGCGGCAAACGCGCGCTCGCGGATTTCGTCGACGGTGCCGAGGCCCGAGATCTTGCGATATTGCGGCGCCTTCAGGCCGTTCTCCTCGCCGCGCTGCGCCCAGTCGCCGTAGTACGTGATCAGCGGCTTGGTCTGCGCTTCGTACACTTCGAGACGCTTCTTGACGGTTTCTTCCTTGTCGTCGTCGCGCTGGATCAGCGGTTCGCCCGTCACGTCGTCGTGGCCTTCGACCTTCGGCGGGTTGAACTTGACGTGGTACGTGCGGCCCGATGCCGGGTGCGTGCGGCGGCCGCTCATGCGTTCGATGATTTCCGAGAACGGGACGTCGATCTCGAGCACGTAGTCGATCGCGACACCGGCTTCCTTCATCGCGTCAGCCTGCGCGATCGTGCGCGGGAAGCCGTCGAACAGATAGCCGTTCGCGCAGTCGGATTCCTTCAGGCGTTCCTTGACGAGGCCGATGATCAGCGCGTCCGGCACGAGCTTGCCGGCGTCCATGTAGCCCTTCGCCTCGACGCCGAGCGGCGTGCCGGCCTTCACGGCGGCACGCAGCATGTCGCCCGTCGAGATTTGCGGGATGCCGAATTTTTCCTTGATGAAGTTTGCCTGGGTGCCCTTTCCCGCGCCGGGCGCGCCCAACAGGATCAAACGCATGGTGATATCTCCAAGTATGTAGATTCGTGTGGCGAGACACGAAGGCGTCGGCGACAGCGGGCGCGGGGCTTGCCCGGCGCGCGGCGGATCGGTCTGATGCGGCGCGTCGGCCAGGGCGACGCGCGGCTGCCGGCAAGGCCACGGGCGGGGTCAAGCGAGGACGCGCTGGTCGCGGACGGCTCGCACAATCGCCTGATTATGCCACGGGTTATTTTGAACCCGGCTGAAAAAGGGCCTGCACGCGCGCGAGATCGGCCGGCGTGTCGATGCCGGCTTCGGGCGCGGACTCGGTGATCAGCACGGCGATGCGCTCGCCGTGCCACAGCGCGCGCAGCTGTTCGAGCTGCTCGGCCTGTTCGATCGGCGCCTGCGCGAGCGACGGATAGGTGCGCAGAAAACGCGCGCGATACGCATAGAGGCCGATGTGCCGATAGACCGGGAAAGCCGGTGCCGGCATGGCCGCGACGTTCGGCCAGTGCGGCTGGTAGGCGTCGCGGCTCCACGGAATCGGCGCGCGCGAGAAGTACAGCGCGACGCTCTGCGCGTCGAGCGCGACCTTCACGACGTTCGGGTTGAACACGTCGGCCGCGTCGTGGATCGGGTGAGCCGCGGTCGCGATCGCGCACGCCGGATGCGCGGCCAGGTGCGACGCTACGTCGCGCACGAGCACGGGGTCGATCAGCGGTTCGTCGCCCTGTACGTTGACGACGACGGTGTCGTCGCGCCAGCCGAAGGCCGCCGCGACTTCCGCGAGCCGGTCGGTGCCGGACGGGTGATCGGCGCGTGTGAGCACCGCTTCGAAGCCGTGATCGCGCGCCGCGTCGAGCACGCTCTGCGCGTCGGAGGCGACGAGTACCTGCTGCGCGCCCGCCTCGCGCGCGCGCTCGGCGACACGCACGACCATCGGCTTGCCGCCGAGATCGGCGAGCGGCTTGTTCGGGAGCCGCGTCGACGCGAGCCGGGCGGGAATGACGGCGATGAAGGGTTGCGGGTGAGTCATCGGGGAGCGTTGGGAAGAACGGGGCGGGCGACGCCGGAAGCCGGTCGCCCGGCGGAGTGCGGCGACCCGGCCGGGGCCGGGCCGTCGGTTTCGAATCGGCGCGCCGGGCGAGCGGCGCGGCGGTTCAGCGGCCGGCCGGGTCGACCGGCGTGCCTTCGACGGTTTGGCGCGCTTCGTCGACGAGCATCACCGGGATGCCGTCGCGGATCGGGTAGGCGAGCTTGTCCGCGTTGCAGATCAGCTCCTGCGCGGCACGGTCGTAGTGGAGCGGGCCTTTGCAGATAGGGCACACAATGATTTCAAGCAGGCGAGCGTCCACGGAGTTTCTCCACAACGAGGGCAATGAGGCGAGGGTCGAGCGCGGCTTCGACGGGGACCACCCACAGTCGGGCGTCGCGCCAGGAAGCGCCCAATTTTACTGCATCCTTCTCGGTGATCAGGATCGCATCGACGGCGTCGTCGACGAACGGATTGTCGGCGAACGCGTAATGGTCGGGCAGCGCGCGGGTCGCCGGCGCGAGGCCGGCCGCGCGCAGCGTCGCGAAGAAGCGCTCCGGCGCGCCGATGCCGGCCGCGGCGAGCACGCGTTCGTTCGCGAATTGCGACAGCGGGCGGCGCAGCGCGGGCTGGTCGAGGTGCCACGCGGCGCCGGGCGTCAGCGCGAGCGCGTAGGTGTCGGGCCACGGCGGCAGCGCGCCGCTGTACGGATCGTTGACGAGCGTCGCGTCGCGGTGCCGCGACAGCGGCTCGCGCAGCGGGCCGGCCGGCAGCAGGAAGCCGTTGCCGCCGAGTCGGTGGTCGAATACGACGAGTTCGACGGTGCGCGCGAGACGGTAATGCTGCAGGCCGTCGTCGCTGACGATCACGTCGACGTCCGGATGCGCGGCGCGTAGCGCCTGCGCGGCCGCGACGCGGTCCGGGCATACCCACACGGGCGCGCCGGTGCGGCGCGCGATCAAGAGCGGTTCGTCGCCGGCCGCGCCCGCGTGCGACGCCGGCGTGACGGCGGTCGGCGCCTTCACGTTCGCGCCATAGCCGCGCGACACGACGCCGGGCGTGAAGCCGGCCGCGCGCAGCGCGTCGACGAGCGCGATCACGGTCGGCGTCTTGCCGGTGCCGCCGACGGTCACGTTGCCGACCACGACCACCGGCACGCCGACGTCGACCGGCTGCTTCCAGCCTTGCGCGTAAGCGGTGCGCCGCAGCGCCGCGCACAGGCCGAACACGCATGCGAACGGCGTGAGCGCCCACGCGAGCGCGCCGCGCCGCTGCCATTCGCGTGTCAGGCGCGCTTCGAGTCGCGCGAGCGGGCCGCCGGGCGCGCTCATCGGGCCGGGCGCGGCGCGTCGTGCGTCGCGGCGAGGGACGGATTCGTCAAGGCGGATTCTCCGTTGGGCGGCGCATGCCGCGGGGTCCGTGGAAGGCGGCACTCTAGCGCGCCGCACGCGGGCGCGGCAAGCGCGACCGGCCGCCGCGGCGTGCGGGGCCGGATCGGGCCGGCCTGTGGATAACTCTGTGAAAAACTCCCTGGTCGATTGCCTCAAACGCCCGTCCGGCGGGCATCGAATCGGATGGGAATCATTCTGAAAGCTTTAAAAAATTATAAAAATCAACGCGTTACGAAGAATTGTCTGGATTTTTTAGCGGTTTCCGAGCGTTTTACGCGGACGAATGCCAGAGTGTGGACACCTTTTCCGTGCGCGGCGGCGAATGCGGCGGCGCTGGACGTCGCGTGCATGTCGGACTATCGTGACGCCGCCAGCATTCATCCGACCGCCCATGCTTTCCGATTCTCCTTTTTCCGCACCCGGCGCCACGCGCGGCGGCGACGAAGTGATTCCTGTTTCGGCGCTCAATCGTGCGATTTCGACGATGCTCGAGCGTTCGTTTCCGCTGCTGTGGATTTCCGGCGAAGTGTCGAATTTCACGCGCGCCGCGAGCGGCCACTGGTATTTCTCGATCAAGGACCAGCAGGCGCAGATGCGCTGCGTGATGTTCCGCGGCCGTGCGCAATACGCGGAATTCACGCCGCGCGAAGGCGACCGCATCGAGGTGCGCGCGGTCGTCACGATGTACGAGCCGCGCGGCGAAGTGCAGCTCAATGTCGAAGCGGTGCGGCGCACCGGGCAGGGGCGTCTGTACGAGGCGTTCCTGCGGCTGAAGGCGCAGCTCGAAGGCGAGGGCCTGTTCGCGCCCGAGCGCAAGCGGCCGTTGCCGGCGCACCCGCGCGCGATCGGCATCGTCACGTCGCTGCAGGCCGCCGCGCTGCGCGACGTGCTGACCACGCTCGCGCGGCGCGCGCCGCACATTCCGGTGATCGTCTATCCGGCCCCCGTGCAGGGCGCCGGTTCCGCCGAAAAGCTCGTCGCGGCCGTCGCGACCGCGAATGCGCGGCGCGAGGTCGACGTGCTGCTGGTCTGTCGCGGCGGCGGCTCGATCGAGGATTTGTGGTCGTTCAACGACGAAGCGCTGGCGCGCGCGATCGCGGCGAGCGAGTTGCCGGTGGTGAGCGGCGTCGGGCACGAAACCGACTTCACGATCGCGGACTTCGCGGCCGACCTGCGCGCGCCGACGCCGACCGGCGCGGCCGAACTCGCGAGCCCGCAGCGCGCGCTGCTGCTGCGCGAGGTCGACGACCGCCGGCGTGCGCTTGCGCGCGGCATGGCGCGCCGGCTCGAGCAGCGTGCGCAGCAGCTCGACTGGCTCGCCCGCCGGCTCGTGAGCCCGGCCGAGCGGCTGCAGCGGCAGCGCACGCACGTCGAGCAGCTCGCGGTGCGGCTGGCATCGGCCGCGGCGCGGCCGGTGCGCGATGCACGTGCGCGTTTCGCGCTCGCGCAGCTGCGCTGGCAGCGCGCGCGGCCCGATCCGTCACAGGCGCGCCACGCGCTCGCGGGGCTGTCGCAACGGCTCGCGAGCGCGTTGCAGCGTCGTCATGAACGCGACACGGCGCGTGTGTCAGCCTGTGCGGCGCGGCTCGAGGTGCTGAGCCCGCAGCGCACGCTCGAGCGCGGCTATGCGGCGCTGATCGATGCGCAGACGGGCCGCGCGGTGCGCGCGCCGAATGCGCTGAAGCCGCAGCGGCGGCTGACCGTGCATCTCGCCGAAGGCTCGGCCGACGTGTCGCTCGCCGACGTGCAGCCACGGCTGACCGATACGATCTGACGTAAGCGGTGCGAGCAAAACGCGAGGCACGCCGCAACGCGTGCCGCGCGGCCGGGCACGAATACTGCGCATCGTCGGGTTCGCCCTGCCGGGCGTTGCGCCAGCATCGCTTTTCCGCATACCGCGGATAAATGGCCCGCGAGTTTGCGGGGATATTCGTCCTCGCCTACAATCGGACGCTCGGCAGCATTCAACACAAGCCTCCCTACATACTCAACGAAGGAATCGCCATGGCTCATACGCTCCCGCCGCTCCCGTACGCTGAAGACGCACTCGCGCCGACCATCTCGAAAGAGACGATCGAGTACCACTACGGCAAGCATCATCAGGCTTATGTGACGAACCTGAACAATCTGATCCCCGGCACGGAATTCGAAAACCTGCCGCTGGAAGAGATCGTGAAGAAGTCGTCGGGCGGCATCTTCAACAACGCCGCGCAAATCTGGAACCACACGTTCTTCTGGAACAGCCTGTCGCCGAACGGCGGCGGCGCACCGACGGGCGCGCTGGGCGATGCGATCAACGCGAAGTGGGGTTCGTACGACGCATTCAAGGAAGCGTTCACGAAGGCCGCAGTCGGCACGTTCGGTTCGGGCTGGGCATGGCTCGTGAAGAAGGCCGACGGTTCGCTCGACATCGTGTCGACGAGCAACGCAGCCACGCCGCTGACGACCGCCGACAAGGCGCTGCTGACGATCGACGTGTGGGAACACGCGTACTACATCGACTACCGCAACGCACGTCCGAAGTTCGTCGAAGCGTTCTGGAACATCGTGAACTGGGACTTCGCAGCGAAGAACTTCGCGTAAGTCCGGCGCCTGCGCGCCGCCGCGGCGCGCGGCATCGAAAAAAGCCCTCGTTTCGAGGGCTTTTTGTTTTTTGTCCCGCCCCGAACGCGGCGCGTGGGCCGGATCAGCCGGCCATGCCGAGCAGCCAGCCGAACGCCGCGCTCGCGATCACGACGGCCCACGGCGGCACGCGCCAGAACACCAGCGCGACGAAGGCGACCAGCGCGGCGGCCAGATCGCGCGGCGCGACGATCGTGTCGGTCCAGACCGGGCGATAGAGTGCGGCGAGCAGCAGCCCGACGACGGCCGCGTTCACGCCGGCGAGCGCGGCCTGCATCCGCGCGCTGCGGCGCAGGCGCTCCCAGAACGGCGCGGTGCCGGCGATGAGCAGGAACGACGGCGCGAAGATCGACACGAGTGCGATCGTGCCGCCGAGCCAGCCGTTCGGCGCATCGCGCAGCGACGCACCGAGGAATGCCGAGAACGTGAACAACGGCCCCGGCACGGCCTGCGCGACCCCATACCCGGCGAGAAACGCCGAATCGCCGACCCACCCGGGCGCGACCACCGCCGCCTGCAGCAGCGGCAGCACCACATGGCCGCCGCCGAACACGAGCGCACCCGTGCGGAAGAACGCGTCGACGACGGCGAGCGTGTCGGAGCGCAGCGCGCGGGCCGCGAACGGCAGTGCGACGAGCAGCGTCGCGAACACGGCGAGCCACAGCACGCCTGCCCGCGGCGACACGTGCAGCGGCAACGGTTCATGCGCGTCGCGCGCCGGTTGCGGCAGCAGCACGAGCCCGGCCGCTCCCGCCACGACGATCACCGCGATCTGCGTCCAGGCGGCCGGCGCGAGCAGCGCGACGCACGCGGCCGCGGCCATCAGCGTGACGCGTCGCGCGTCCGGGCACAGCGTACGCGCCATGCCCCACACCGCTTGCACGATCACCGCGACCGACACGATGCGCAGCCCGTGCAGCGCACCGGCTTCGATCGGCGCGCCCGACGCGTGAACGCCGAGCGCGAACAGCATCATCAGCAGCGCCGACGGCAGCGTGAAACCGAGCCACGCGGCGAACATGCCGGCATAGCCGGCACGCGCGAGACCGATCGCCATCCCGACCTGGCTGCTCGCCGGACCCGGCAGGAACTGGCACAGCCCGACGAGATCCGCATAAGTGCGCTCAGTGAGCCAGCCGCGCCGCGTGACGAATTCCGCGCGAAAGTAGCCGAGATGCGCGACCGGCCCGCCGAACGACGTGAGGCCGAGCCGCAGGAACGCGACGAATACGGGCCACGGATGGCGGGCGGGGGCGGGGAGGGTCGACGTGTTCAAGGCGGTGCGGGCGGCGGACGGAACGAGCCGCCACGATAGCGCAACTCGGCGGCCGCGGGCAGCGCATCGAGGCCGATGGAGGCTGATCGAGGCCGTCGTGCGGCGTTCAGTACGTGCCGTCGCCGAGCCCGCTCGCGCGGCGCAACGCGTCGATGTCCACGAGCTCGATCTCGCCGACGTGCAGCCGCACGACGCCGTCGGCCTGCAGCGCCTTCAGCAACTGGTTGGTGGTCTGCCGCGTCAGCGACAGCATCGACGCGAGCGTTTCCTGCGACAGCCGGACGTGCGTGCGCCCGGCGCTGATGCCGCCGTAGCCTTCGGCGATCATCAGCAGTCGCGCGGCGAGCCGTTGCGCGGCCGGCATCACGCTCATCGACTCGACGGTCAGGAAGCTCAGGCGCAGCTTTTGCGCCATCAGCAGCGCGAACTGCCGCCAGTACTGCGGCGTCGTATCGAGGATCGCGAGCAGCGCGGCCTGCGGCACGTGCAGCAGCAGCGCGTCGTCGAGCGCGATGGCGTCGTGCGTGCGCGGCTGGCCGTCGAACAACGCGATCTCGCCGAACCACGTGATCGGCTCGGCCACCGTCAGCAGCGTTTCCTTGCCCTGCGGATCGACCGCACCTATCGTGAGTGAACCGGCCAGCACCGCGTACAGCCCGCACGGCGGGTCGCCGCGCCGGAACAGCGCGTGGCCGGACGGCAGACGGCGCAGCGTCGCGCGGGCGATCAGTTCGGCGCGCAGCGCGGGGGGCAGCGCGGCGAACCACGGGTTCGCTTCGATCTGCGGCAGGTACGGGGCGAGCGAGGAAGGCATGGGCACGCGATGTCGGGTAGCTGACAGAGGTTCTCGGGCGTGACGCGCATCATAGCGCTCGATAGCCGATCAGGAGACGCCATGAAAACCCTCGAAGACCATCTTTCCCAGTATGCGGCCTACCATCGCGACGCGCGCAACATCGCGACGCATCTGGTCGGCATCCCGATGATCGTGTTCGCGGTCGAGGTGCTGCTGTCGCGGCCGGCGATCGGCGCGCTGGCCGGCATTGCGTTGTCGCCGGCGCTGCTGCTCGCCGTCGTGTCCGCGGCGTTCTACCTGCGTCTGGACCTGCGGTTCGGGATCGTGATGACCGTGCTGCTCGCGCTCGGCCTGTGGGCCGCGCAAGCGCTGGCGCTGCTGCCGACCGCGCAATGGCTCGCGATCGGCGTCGGCGCGTTCGTGGTCGGCTGGATCGTGCAGTTCGTCGGGCATTGGTTCGAAGGCCGCAAACCCGCGTTCGTCGACGATCTGGTCGGCCTGATCGTCGGGCCGCTGTTCGTCGTCGCCGAGGTCGCGTTCTTCGCGGGGCTGCGCGGCGACGTGCGCCGCGAAGTCGAGCGGCGCGCGGGCCCGGTGCACGGCGGCGCGCATTCGCATGTCTGACAGGCCGGCCGGGCCGGTCTGCGTGTTCGGCGCAGGCGCGGTCGGCTGCTATCTCGGCGGCCGCCTCGCGGCGGGCCGCGCGACCGAAGTCGACTGGATCAATGGTGAAATCGTGCGGCTGGCCGGGCGCTTCGGTGCGCCGGCGCCGGTCAATGCGCGACTCGGCGCGCTCGTCCACGACGCGGAACGCGCGGCGGCGCGCCCGGCGTGGCGCGGCGATGCGCTGTGGGCCGACCTGTCCGCGCAGGCGCCGCGCGTGGGCCATGTACGGGCCGCGTAGGCCGGCGTCGCACCATCCGCCGTCGGCGCGGGCCGTGCGTAACGGCTAAGATGCGGAGTGCGTCATACGACGCCTTTGCGGAGCAATCGCCATGGTGGATCGCCCGACTCTCGATGCCTACGAGGCCCATGCCGCGCAATACGCGCAGGACTGGCTCGATCAGGCCGCGCCCGACGACATGTACGCGCTGCTCGAACAGCATTTCTCGCCGGGGCTGACCGCCGACGTCGGCTGCGGCGCGGGGCGCGACACGGCCTGGCTCGCATCGCGCGGCTTCGACGTGCGCGGCTACGATGCGAGCGCCGCGCTGCTCGACGAGGCGCGACGGCACCATCCGGGTCTGGTTTTCGAGCTGGCCGTGCTGCCGGCGCTGGCCGGCGTACCGTCCGGCGCGTTTCGCAACGTGCTGTGCGAAACGGTCGTCATGCATCTCGAACAGGCGGGCGCAGCGGCGGCCGCCGCGCGGCTGGCCGAGCTGCTGATGCCGGGCGGCACGTTGTACCTGAGCTGGCGGGTGGCCGGAAACGGCGTGTTGCGCGACGAGCGCGGCCGCCTCTATACGCCGCTCGACTCGGCGCGGATGCATGCGGCGCTGGGCGCCGGCGTGCATGTGATCGACGAACACGAGGTCGTCAGCGCGTCGTCCGGCAAGCGCGTGCACCGGCTGATCGTGCGCAAGGCGGGCGGCGACGCGTGAACGCGGCGCGCCATCGGGCTCATTCGCGGCTGAGTGCCGCTTCCCAGTTGATGTCGACGCAGAGCACCTGCATGCCCGTCGCGGCCGGTGCGGCGATCGATGCGGTCACGCACAGGTGCGCCTCGTTGATCGACAGGTACGGCGCCGTCAGATGCACGCCGCCCGGCGCGCGCATCGCGTCGATGAAATACGGGCGGCGTTCCCAGCTCGCGCCTTCGGAATGCAGCAGCGGCCGGAAGCGTTTCGCGCGTTGCGACACGCTGCCGCGCGCGAGCACGTTGTCGCCGATCTGGCGGCCCGACGCGTCGAGCAGGAAGCAGCGCGCGGTCTCCGGCAGCCCGAGCACGGCGGCGGCCGCGTCGGTGAGCGATTCGCCCGCGCCGAGCTTGCGGCTCGCTTCCTCGAGCGCGGCGACGTACGGTGCGAGCCGTTCCGCCTGCGTGCGCTCGCGCTGCGCGACGCGCAGCCGCAGCGCGGCCGACAGCGTGTCCATGCAGCCCGCGGCGGCCTGCGGCTGCACGGGATCGACGCTCGGCCCCGCGAAGTACTGGCCCTGCACGAAATCGACGTCGCATTCGAGCGCGATCAGCGCGTCGCGTTCGGTCGCGAGCCCGCCCATCAGCACGAGCTGGCCGGATTCGTGCAGCAGCGACACGAGCCCCGGCAGCACGCGCTCGAGATGCGAGTGCTCGCTCGCCTGCGCGAGGATGCCGCGGTCGAGCGTGACGATGTCCGGATGCAAATGCCACACGCGATCGATGTTCGAATGCTTCGCGCCGAAGCCGACGAGTGCGATCAGGAAGCCGGCCTTGCGCAGCCCGTCGATGATCGCCGCATAGCGCGGCGTCTCGCCGCCGGCCTGTTCGGGCACCTCGAGCACCACACGGTGCGGCGGCAGCCCGAGCGCCTTCAGGTTCGCGAGCAGCGCGTCGCCGTAGATGGTGTCCATCAGCGCGGCCGGATGCAGGCTCAGGAAGAGCCATTCGTCGTGGCTGTCGAACGCGTGGAAGTTACCGAGATGCAACGATTCGGCGAGCCGGCCGAGCTCCAGCAGGTCGCCGCGCCGCGCCGCCTGCGTGAATACCTCGTGCGACGCCACCTGGCGGCTTTCCTCGTCGTGCGCGCGCAGCGACGCGTGATAGCCGATCGCGCGCCGGTGCGACACCGAGAAAACGGGCTGGAACACGCTGAACACGGTGTAGCCGCCGTACAGCACGGTGCGCCGGTTCCCGTCGTCGCCGGCGACGGGGCGGGGCGGCTGAAAGCCGGGGGGATCGATTTCGATCATGCTCATGATGTCGGCCGAAGGAAGACTGCCAGTTTACCTACAGAATAGGCGAGCAAGAAGCATGCACGGCAGCGCGCCGCGTGCGGCCGCCATTCGCGGTCGGTACGCGCACGCGTGCCCGGCCGCGTTGCACCGCGATGGTGCGCGCGAGCCCGATTCGGCGCGCACCGCGCGTCACGCGCGCTCGGACGGGTCGGTCTTGCGCGCGGTGCTGCGGATTTCGGGCGCGAGCTGCGCGAAGATCCACGCGGACGCGGCCGTGATGATCCCGACGCAGATGAACGTTGCATGGAACGCCGGCAGCGTGTTGCTCGGCGTCACGGTGCGCAGCATGCCGGTGAACGTCGCGAGCAGCGCGCCGGCGACCGTGACGCCGAGGCTCATCGACAGCATCTGCACGAGCGAGAACAGGCTGTTGCCGCTGCTCGCGCCGCCGGTGCCGAGATCCTTCAGCGTCAGCGTGTTCATCGCGGTGAACTGCATCGAGTTGAAGCCGCCGAACAGCGCGAGATGCACGACCTTCACCCACACCGGCACCGTGTCGCGCATCAGCGCGAAGCTCGCCATCATCACGCCGACCATGATCGTGTTCGCGAGCAGCACCTTGCGGTAGCCGTGCCGCGTGATCAGGCGCGTGATGATCCGTTTCGAGAACATGCCGGCCGCCGCGACCGGCAGCATCATCAGCCCGGCCTCGAACGCCGAGTAGCCGAGGCTCACCTGCAGCAGCAGCGGGATCAGGTACGGCATCGCGCCGCTGCCGATCCGCGCGAACAGGTTGCCGAGCAGCCCGACGCTGAACGTGTGGATCTTGAACAACTCCAGCGAGAAGATCGGCTGCGGCGCGCGCACCGCGTACAGCCCGTACGCGACGAAGCACGCGAGGCTCAGGATCAGCAGCACCAGCACGGCCGCGTGCTGCATGCCGAGATCGGCGAGCCCGTCGAGCGACAGCGAGATCGCGACCATCCCGATCGTCAGCAGCAGATAGCCCTTCAGGTCGAAGCGGCCGGCGGCCGGGTTGCGCGAATCGGGCATCGAATAGAAGGTCGCGATGCAGCCCGCGACGCCGACCGGCACGTTGATCAGGAAGATCCAGTGCCACGACGCGATCTTCACGAGCCAGCCGCCGAGCGTCGGCCCGATCAACGGGCCGATCAGGCCCGGAATCGCGACGAACGACAGCGCGGGCAGGTAGCGCTCGGCCGGGAACGTGCGCAGCACCGCGAGCCGCCCGACCGGCAGCAGCATCGCGCCGCCGACGCCCTGCACGACGCGGAACGCGACGAGCTGCGTCAGCGTATGGGCGTTCGCGCACAGCAGCGAGCCGAGCGAGAACACCAGGATCGCGCTGAAGAACACGCGCCGCGTGCCGAACGTGTCGGCAAGCCAGCCCGATACGGGGATCATCACCGCCATCGTCAGCGAGTACGCGATCACGACCGATTGCATCCGCAGCGGCGATTCGCCGAGGCTCGCGGCCATCGACGGCAGCGCCGTGTTGACGATCGTCGCGTCGAGCGTCTGCATGAAGAAGCCCGTCGCAACGAGCCAGAGCATTACGGTGAGGTTCTTTTCGCCGGGAGCGGCGGCGGGTGGGCGTTGGAACATGACGGCGGGGACGGTGGCGCGGGACAGCCGACATTGTAGGGAAAGCCGCCGCGCCGTGCAGTTCGGGGCGCTGTGTCGGGTGGCCCGCCCGGCCCGGCCGCCGGATGCCTGTCTCCGTCGGGCGGCCAGTACAGTTCAGCCGAAAGTGTCTGCGGCCGTATCTGTCCGTGCGCCGCCGCTATCCGAAATACTGGAGGCATCGACCCCGTGCGACCAGGAGGCTGCCATGCGCGAACTGCGACTTTACGTGATGGACGGCGACGAGCCGGCCGGACGGTGGCGGATCGTCGATCGCACGCTGCTCGAGGTGGCCGAAGGCGACGTGTGGGTGACCGTCGAGGGACGGCCCGACGATCACTGGCTGGGCGCGGGCGCATCGCTGACCTTGCTGCCCGGCACGCGCGCGTGGGTCAGCGCCGGGCCGCGCGGCGCGACGTTCGCGTTCGGCCCGCTCGCCGTGCCGGCCGAGCGCGGCGTGTTTGCATGGTGGCGCCCGTTCGCCGCATGGCGCGGCGGCCGGCGTCACGCAGCCGCGTCGCTGCCGACGTAGCGCGCCCGCGGCCGGATCAGCTTTCCGTCCGCGTACTGTTCGAGCGCATGCGCGATCCAGCCGGCCGTGCGACCGGCCGCGAACAGCGTGAACGCCGCGCCGTCGGGCAGCGCGAGCGTGCGCTCCAGCACCGCGAGCGCGAAATCGATCGTCGGCCGCAGGCCCGTCGCCGCTTCGACGCGCGAAGCGAGCATGCGCGCCATGCGCGGCGCCGGCTGCTCGGGCGTCGAAGCGTGCAGTGCATCGAGCAGCGCCCGCGCGCGCGGGTCGCCGTCGGGGTACAGCGGGTGCGCGAAGCCGGACAGGGCCGTGCGCCCGCCGTCCGCGCGTTCGTCGTGCGCCAGCCGCAGCGCGAGGTAGCGATCGAGATCGGCGGCGCGGGCGGCTTCGTCGAGCAGCGTGCCGGCGCGGAACGTCTCGCCGCCGTGGCGCGGCCCCGACAGCGCCGCGAGCCCGCCCGAGATCGCGCCGAACAGATGGGTGCCGGTCGATGCGATGCAGCGCACCGCGAAGGTCGACGGATTCAGTTCGTGATCGGCGCACAGCACGAGCGCACGCCGCAGCAGGTCGGCTTCGTCGCGCCGTCGCACGCGCCACGCGGCCGCGAGCTGGCGGTGCACGGGTGCGTCGCCCGGCGCGATGCCGACGAGCGCCGCCGTCGCGACGCGCAGCAGCAGCGCTGCGGAATCGAGCTGCGCATTGCGCCCTTGCGCCCACAGGCGCGGCAGCGATGCGGCCGCGGCCGGCAGCAGCACCAGCGCCCGTTCGAGCGGTGCGAGATGCGTCCAGCGACGCGCCCAGTCGTCCCACTGCGCCGCATCGAAACCGGTCGATGCGAGCGACGTGGCGGCCAGCCGCGCGGGCGGACAGTCCCACAGCCGCGCGGCCGTTTCTTCGAGCGTCGCTGCGTCGGCCAGCGCGATCGCATCGGCGCCGCGGTACCGCAGGCGGCCGTCGGCGATCTGCGTGATCCGCGATTCCAATACCGGCACGCCCCAGTCGAGCGAACGTTCGGCGACGCCGCCCGCGCGCTTCGCGTCGGCGCGGCGGCGCGCGAGCAGGCGCACCTCGTTTGCGTCGTAGCGGCGGCGCTTGGTCGTGCCGTCGGGCAGCGAGCGCAGCAGGCCGCGGCTCACGTATGCATAGAGGGTGCTCACGCTGACGCCGAGCATGCCGGCGGCTTCCTGTGCACTGACGGATGTCATGCCGGTTGCTCCTGTTGCCGCGCATGAAGCGCGGGCTCGCTACAACTATTCGTTATGTATTGATTCGCGCAATCAAGATTGATCGTGCCCGTCGCGAATTCTAGACTCGATTTCGTCTCCCCAACGGCGTCTCCTTCACCATGACACCCGAATTCGCATTGGCGCATCTTTGGCAACTCGCAGACGGCGCGCGCGACGCGCTGGCCCGGACGACCGTGACCGGGCAGGACCCGGCGCTGCCGTCGACGTTTCATGTCGGCACGCTTGCCGCCGCGACGATCGCCGCAGCCGGGCTCGCGGCGGCCGAATGCCATCGGCTGCGAACGGGCGTGGCGCAAACGGTCGACGTGTCGGTGCGCGACGCGCTCGTGGCGTTCCGCAGCGAACGCTACCTGCGCGTGGACGACGGGCCGCCGCCGGAGTTGCGCCATCCGGTGACCGGCTTCTTCGAGACGGGCGACGGACGCTGGATTCAACTGCACGCGAATTTCCCGCATCACCTGCACGGCATTCTCGACGTGCTCGGCTGCGGCTCGCAGCCCGCCGACGTGGCCGCGGCGATCCGTACGTGGGACGGCGCGGCACTCGACACCGCGCTGGCCGAGGCCGGCCTGTGCGCGGCATTGATCAGAACCCCTGACGAATGGGCGGTTCACGAGCAGGCGCGCGCGATCGCGTCGCTGCCGCTGTTCGAGATCGAACGGATCGGCGACGCACCGGCCGAGCCGATCGGCCGCGGCGAGGCCGGCCAGCCGCTGGCGGGCGTGCGCGTGCTCGATCTCACGCGCATCATCGCGGGGCCGGTCGCGGGCCGCACGCTGGCGTCGCACGGCGCGCAGACGCTGCTCGTCAACGGTCCGCACCTGCCGAACATTGCGCCGCTCGTGATCGACAACGGGCGCGGCAAGCGTTCGACGTGGGTCGATCTGCGCGACGCGGCAGGCGTCGATACGCTGCACGCCCTGGCGCGCGATGCGGACGTGTTTCTGCAGTCGTATCGGCCCGGCGCGCTCGCGGCGCGCGGCTTCGCGCCGCAGGCGCTGGCGGCGCGGCGACCCGGCATCGTCTACGTGTCGGTGTCGGCGTACGGGCATGCAGGACCGTGGGCGGCGCGGCGCGGGTTCGACAGCCTCGTGCAGTCGGCGAGCGGAATCGCCTGGCAGGAGCAGCAGGCCGTGCAGGCGAGCGGGCCGCGCCATCTGCCGTGCCAGGCGCTCGATCACGCAACGGGGTATCTGGCGGCGTTCGGCGCGATGATCGCGCTCGCACGGCGGGCGCGCGAAGGGGGAAGCTGGCACGTGCGGATGTCGCTCGCGCAGACGGGGCGCTGGCTGCAGTCGTTCGGTGTCGTGCCGGACGAGCTGCACGCGCCCGATCTCGCGCTTGCCGACGTGCGGGACCGGATCGACCGCATCGCATCGCCGTTCGGCGTGCTCGACACCGTGCGGCCGGCCGAGCGGTTGTCGGCGACGCCGCCGTCGTTCGCGCGTCCGCCCGTGCCGCTCGGCACCGACGACGCACGCTGGCTGTGAGGGCCGGCGGCGACGCGCGCTCGCGTTACTTGCGCAGTTCGACGACGAAATCGTAGTAGTCGTTGCGGCAGTAGGTATCGGTCAGTTCGATCGCGCGCTGGTCGGACGTATAGCCGATCCGCGTGATCAGCAGGAGGGCGTCGTGCGGGGCGATGCCCATCTGCTCGGCGATCTCGTCGGTCGCGTTGACCGCGCGGAAATGCTGCAGCGCGCGCACGATCGGCGTGCCGCGCGCTTCGAGATAGCTGTACAGCGAGCCGACGATCGCCTGCGGGTCGGGAATCAGCGTGGCGGGGAACGTCGAGTTCTCGACGGCCATCACGATGCCGTCGGCGAGACGCAGGCGTTTCAGGCGTGTAACCGATGCGGCCGGCGACAGTCCGAGCTGGATCACTTCGTCGCGGTTCGCGGGCTGGATTTCGCGCGCGAGCCACTGCGAACTCGGCTTGAAGCCGCGGCGCTCGAGCATTTCGCTGAAGCTCGACAGCCGCGACAGCGGATCCTCGTAGCGCGGCTGGATGAAGTTGCCCGCGCCCTGTGTGCGGCGGATCAAGCCTTGCTCGACGAGCAGCGCGATCGCCTTGCGCGCGGTGATGCGCGACACGCCTAGCGCTTCGGACAACACACGCTCGGAGGGCAGCGCTTCGCCGGCCGTCCAGCGGTTGTCGTGGATCGCGTCGCCGAGCTTGCGGGCGAGCTGCAGGTAGAGCGGCGTATCGTTGTCGGGGTCGGGGCGCAGGTCCTGCCAGCGGTCGTCCGTGGGTGCCTTCATACAATGGGTATCGATCAGGTTGCGGCCATTCTAAGTCATCATGCCGCGCCGTTATAGCCGGTTTTTGCCGTGTAATAGGCTGGGGGCGCACCGATTGACTACACTGATGCGTCGTATCCGATGCTTCGGCCGCGGTGTGCGGCCACGAATCCGCAACGAGGAACGCATGACAGACACGATCGCCACGGTCGCCTTGCCGAACGGCGAGACGATTCCGAAGCTGGGCCTGGGCACCTGGGAAATGGGCGAGCGGCCGGCGCGGCGCGCGGACGAGATCGCCGCGCTGCGCGAGGGCATCGAACTCGGGATGACGCTGGTCGATACGGCCGAGATGTATGGCGACGGCGCGACCGAGGAGCTCGTTGGCGACGCGCTCGCGGGCCTGCGCGACGACGTGTTTCTCGTCAGCAAGGTCTATCCGCACCATGCGAGCCGGCGCGGTGTCGTCGCCGCGTGCGACGCGAGCCTCAAGCGCCTGCGTACCGACCGCCTCGACCTGTACCTGCTGCACTGGCGCGGCTCGGTGCCGCTCGAAGAAACCGTCGCGGGCTTCGACGCGTTGCAACGTGCGGGCAAGATCCGCCACTGGGGCGTGAGCAATTTCGATACGGCCGACATGGCCGAACTCGTCGGCGAGGCGGGCGGCGGTGCGTGCGCAACCAACCAGATTCTCTACAACATCGCGCGACGCGGCCCGGAATTCGACCTGCTGCCGTGGCTGGCCGACCATCGGATTCCGGCGATGGCGTATAGCCCGGTCGATCACGGGCGGCTGCCCAAACGCTCGCCGCTCGACGAGATCGCGCGGCTGCGCGGCGTGTCGGTGATGCGCGTCGCACTGGCATGGGTGCTCGCGCAGCCGGCTGTATTCGCGATTCCGAAGGCGTCGCGGATCGAACACGTGCGCGACAACCGCGCCGCGCTCGACTTGGTGTTGAGCGATGACGAGCGCGCGCAGCTTGACGCGTATTTCCGTCCGCCGCGCAGCAAGCGCGCGCTCGAGATGCTCTGACCGTATTCGGCCGGGCAACGCTTCGTCGGGTCAGTGATTGCCGCCGGACGATCCGCCGTTGCCGTGACCGCCGCCGTTGCCGTTACCGGCGCCACGGCCGTTGCCGACGCCGTTGGCCCCGCCGTTGCCGGCGCCGCCACTGCCATTGCCGTTACCGTTGCCGCCGCCATTGCCGTGGCCGCCGGTGCCATTGGCGCCGCCGCTCCCGCCGCCGTGACCCGCGCCCCCACCGCCGTTACCGTTTCCGCCACCGCTGCCCGCGCCGCCGCTATTGCCACCATTACCACGGCCGTTGCCGACACCGTTAGCGCCGCCATTGCCGGCTCCGCCACTGCCGTTGCCATTGCCGTTGCCGCCGCCATTGCCGTGACCGCCTCCACCGTTGCCACCGCCATTGCCATTGCCATGGCCGCCGCCATTGCCGTGACCGCCACCGCCGTCACCATGGCCGCCACCGTTGCCGTGACCACCACCGCCGTTGCCATGGCCGCCACCGCCGTCACCATTGCCGCCGCCATTGCCATGGCCGCCACCACCGTCACCATGGCCGCCGCCATTGCCATGGCCGCCACCGCCGTCACCATTGCCGCCGCCATTGCCGTGACCACCACCGCCGTTGCCATTGCCGCCGCCGTTGCCGTGGCCGCCACCGTGGCCGCCGCCGTCACCATCGCCACCACCACCGTGGCCACCGCCACCCGAAGTACCGCCACCCGAAGTACCGCCACCCGAAGTACCGCCACCCGAAGTACCGCCACCCGAAGTACCGCCGCCCGAGGTACCACCGCCCGAGGTGCCGCCACCCGAAGTACCGCCACCCGAGGTGCCGCCACCCGAAGTGCCGCCACCCGAACCACCGTTACCCGACGCATTGCCTCCCCGGCCCGTGCCGCTCGTACTGCCTGAAGTTCCGCCTGTCGTTCCACCGACACCGGCCGGTCCGACGGCCCCGTTCCCGTTATTTCCGCCGCTACCGTTGCCACCGCCACCGCCGCTACCGGTGCCACTGCCGTTTCCATTCCCATTGCCGCTGCCGCTGCCGCTCGCACCGGCACCGCCATTACCGACGCCCCGGCCGGCATAAACGTGCGCCGCGCACGCGGCCGGATTGGCGGCGCACGGCGATGCGTTCTCGACCAGCGTCATGATGGTGTCCGCGCTGGCGTTCGCGTCGGGCGTGGTGTCAGGCGTGGTGTTCTGTGCGACGGCATACGAGCAGCAGCACGCAAACGCGGCCGCGGCCAGCAAGGTTGCACGAGGGCGCCGTCCCGCCGCGCGGAACGGTTGTTTCGTCTTATGCATCATGGCCTCCCCATGCGCGCGATGCCTCGTTGCCGCGCGACGATCTACGTGTGGTGCAGGGGGGCGTAAAAGATTCGTTGTCCTATCGTCGGCCGATGGCCGTCGGGCCGGCGCTTGACGCCAGCCGCGAATGCGAATCGGCACGCGGGCCCGCCGTGCGAATCCCTATCTGCGAGATTCGTGCCATCGGCCGCTTGGGCCCGTGGCGAAAGGCGGGCGTCGTCGCGTGACCACGCCTGCAACGTCGCAGGGGGGCGTTTTGTTTCCGGAATGAAACGTCGGGCGCGTCGTTCAGCGCGCAGGCGCGTCGGCCGCACGTTGCCAGCGGTGGAACAGGATCGACGCGATCCAGCAGACGAGGAACAGCGCGACGATGCCGTAGCCGATCGAGCCGAAGCGTTCGCCGAGCGCATCGAGCGTGTCGCGCACGGGGCCCGTCAGCGACAGCTTGTCGGCCAGCAGGCCGGCCGCCTCGATCCCGCCGATCGCCAGCGCGACGGCCGCCGACACGAACGTGATGCTCGCGTTGTAGAGCAGCTTGCGCTGCGGATCGTCCATTGCCCAGCCGTATGCGTGAATCATCAGGACGTTGTCGGTCGAGTCGATCAGCGTCATGCCGGCGGTGAATAGCGCGGGGAACAGCATGATCGTATAGACCGGCAGCCCCTGGCTGGCCTGCGCGGCGGCGATCGCGAGCAGGCCGATTTCGGTTGCAGTATCGAAACCGAGCCCGAACAGCACGCCGACCGGATACATGTGCCAGCTCTTCGACACGAACCGGAACAACGGGCGCAGCAACCGTGAGACGAGTCCGGCGGGACGATGATCATGCGCGCCGTCGTGCGTGTGCCCGGATGCGCCGCGATAGCGTCGCCACACGTCGCGCAGGATCGCCAGGTTCACGCATGCGAGCACCAGCAGGAACGTGGCCGATACCGCCGTGCCGATCGTGCCGCCGATCTCGCGGAACGCATCGAACCGGTCGCGCAGCGCAAACGCGGCGAGCGCGATGCCGAGCGTCGCGGCGATCACGATCGTCGAATGGCCGAGCGAGAAGAACAGGCCGACGCTCACCGGACGCTGGCCGTCCTGCATCAGCTTGCGCGTCGCGACGTCGATCGCGGCGATGTGATCCGCGTCGACCGCATGACGCAGCCCGAGCCCGTACGCGATCGCCGCGGTGCCGAGCAGCAGCGGATGGTCGCGCAGCACCGCGAGCGCCCACAGCCAGACGGCGACGTTCGCGGCGATCAGGCCGGCATAGAGGGCCAGCAGGCGGCGCAGGGCAGGGGTGGGCGGCATCGGGCGGGTTCCATCTGACGATTCGCCATCCATTGTGGCACGCGAAAAAAAGCTCGGCGTATCGATCAACAAGTCGCGAGCGCGATGCGCCGCGCCGGATGAAAAAAAGCCCGTCCGGAACCGGACGGGCTTCGCGTGCATGCGCCGGGGCGCGCGCGGCGCTTACTTCGTCTTCGCGTTGATCACGGCTTCCGACACGTTCGCCGGCGTTTCCGCGTAATGCTTGAACTCCATCGTGTACGTCGCACGACCCTGCGTCGCCGAGCGCAGCGACGTCGAATAGCCGAACATCTCCGCGAGCGGCACCTCGGCGCGCACCAGCTTGCCGCCGCCGCCCGCGATGTCCTCCATCCCCTGCACGATGCCGCGCCGGCTCGACAGGTCGCCCATCACGTTGCCCATGAAGTCCTCGGGCGTCTCGACCTCGACGGCCATCATCGGCTCGAGCAGCACGGGCTTTGCCTTGCGCATCGCTTCCTTGAACGCCATCGAGCCGGCCATCCGGAACGCGTTTTCGTTCGAGTCGACGTCGTGGTACGAGCCGAACGTCAGGTGCACCTTCACGTCGACGACCGGGTAGCCCGCGAGCACGCCGCTCTTCAGCGTGTCCTGGATGCCCTTGTCGACCGCCGGGATGTACTCGCGCGGAATCACGCCGCCCTTGATCTCGTCGAGGAACTCGTAGCCCTTGCCCGGGTTCGGCTCGAGCGTGATCACCGCATGGCCGTACTGGCCGCGACCGCCCGACTGCTTGACGAACTTCCCTTCGACGTCGGCGGCCGTCGTGCGTACCGTCTCGCGATATGCGACCTGCGGCTTGCCGACCGTCGCTTCGACGCCGAACTCGCGCTTCATCCGGTCGACCAGGATTTCGAGGTGCAGCTCGCCCATCCCCGAAATGATCGTCTGGCCGGACTCTTCGTCGGTCTGCACGCGGAACGACGGATCTTCCTGCGCGAGGCGGTTCAGCGCGAGGCCCATCTTTTCCTGGTCGGCCTTCGTCTTCGGCTCGACGGCCTGCGAGATCACCGGCTCCGGGAATTCCATCTTCTCGAGGATGATCGGCTTGGCCGGATCGCACAGCGTGTCGCCGGTGGTCGCTTCCTTCAGGCCGACGGCCGCCGCGATGTCGCCCGCGCGCACTTCCTTGATTTCCTTGCGCTCGTTCGCGTGCATCTGCAGGATCCGCCCGAGCCGCTCCTTCTTGTCCTTCGTCGCGTTGAGCACCGTGTCGCCCGACTCGACGACGCCCGAATACACGCGGAAGAAGATCAACTGGCCGACGAACGGGTCGGTCATGATCTTGAACGCGAGCGACGAGAACGGCTCGTCGTCGCTCGGGTGGCGTTCCGCCGGCTTTTCCGGATCGGCGAAATCGTGGCCGAGGATCGCGGGCACGTCGACCGGCGACGGCAGGTAATCGATCACCGCGTCGAGCATCGCCTGCACGCCCTTGTTCTTGAACGCGCTGCCGCACAGCATCGGCACGATCTCGTTGGCGATCGTGCGCTGGCGCAGCGCGGCCTTGATCTCGTCCTCGGTCAGCGATTCATGGTCGTGCAGATACTTCTCGAGCAGTTCCTCGCTCGCTTCGGCCGCGGCCTCGACCATCTTCTCGCGCCATTCGTGCGCGAGCTCGACCAGGTTCGCGGGGATGTCCTCGTACGTGAACTTCACGCCCTGGCTTTCGTCGTCCCACACGATCGCCTTCATCTTCACGAGATCGACGACGCCCTGGAAATGATCTTCGGCGCCGATCGGAATCTGGATCGGCACGGCGACGCCTTTCAGGCGGTCGCCGATCTGCTTCTGCACGCGGAAGAAGTCGGCGCCGATCCGGTCCATCTTGTTGACGAACGCGATGCGCGGCACCTTGTACTTGTTCGCCTGGCGCCACACGGTTTCCGATTGCGGCTGCACGCCGCCGACCGAGTCGTAGACCATGCACGCGCCGTCGAGCACGCGCATCGAACGCTCGACTTCGATCGTGAAGTCGACGTGCCCGGGCGTGTCGATGATGTTGATCCGGTGTTCCGGATAGTTGCCGGCCATGCCTTTCCAGAAGGCCGTGGTCGCCGCCGACGTGATCGTGATGCCGCGTTCCTGCTCCTGCTCCATCCAGTCCATCGTGGCCGCACCGTCGTGCACTTCACCGATCTTGTGGCTCACGCCGGTGTAAAACAGGATGCGCTCGGTCGTCGTGGTCTTGCCGGCATCGATGTGAGCGCTGATCCCGATATTTCGATAGCGCTCGATGGGGGTTTTGCGGGGCACGTGAACCTCCTGGTGGTTCGGATCGTAAGCGGGCCGGCTGGAGCCGGCCCGGGCTGGAACAAGCGAGACTTCAAGCATAGCGCTTGCGCGTGGCTTTTGCAGATGCGGCCGGCGCAGGCGGAATCAAGGCGCGCACCGCCGCCGGCGGGCGAAAAAAAACCGGCGCGCCACGGGCGGCCGGCTTGCGGTCGGTGCGCGGCGCGATGCCGCCGCGCGGGCCGTTGCCGTTACTGGGCCCGCGGCAGGCCGTCGAGCTTCATGCCGGGCTTGATGCCCTTCGCGGCAAACCAGCCCTTGCTCATTTCGAGCGCATAGACGCCGTTGTTGCGCGGACAGTGGTTGTCGGTCGTCTCGGCCTTCATCTCGTCGATGTCGGTGATCGTGCCGTCCGCGCGGATGAACGCGATCGACAGCGGAATCAGCGTGTTCTTCATCCAGAAACAGTGCACGGCGTTCTCGTTGAAGACGAACAGCATGCCTTCGTTCGGCGCGAGCTGCGAACGGTACATCAGCCCCTGTTCGCGATCGGCGTCGTTGGCGGCGACGGCCGCGTCGATCACATACATGCCGGCGCGCAGCTTCACGCGCGGGAACTCGCTCGGCTGCTTGGCGCCAGGCGGCACTTGCGCGCCGGCGGCCTGCATGCCGAGCGCGAGGACGGCGAGGGCGGCGGGAAACACGGCGGCGCGCGCAAGGCGGCCGAGCGACGGGCGCAGGGAGAATGGCACAGCATGGCTCCTGTCTGGAAAACGAGACCCGCATGGTACGCGATGCGCGCCGGCGGGCACAAAAAAGAAAAAGGCAGATCGCCTTGCGGTGATCTGCCTTTCAACGCCGTAAGAACGGCAGAACTGCGTGTTCTTGACTGCGTTATTACAGCTTGCTTACTTAGTTCGAAGCAGCTGCCGGTGCTGCTGCGTCGCTTGCTGCAGCCTTCTTCGATGCCTTGTGGTGCTTCTTGGCAGCGTGGTGCTTCTTGGCAGCGTGCTTAGCCGGTGCCGAAGCAGCTTCTGCTGCTGCCGGAGCAGCTTCCGGAGCCGAAGCTTGTGCGAAAGCAGCCGTTGCGAAGAGGCCAGCGACCAGAGCGGCGATCAGTTTGTTCATGTTGTGTTCCTCAGCTTTAGTTAATTAACCAAATGACCCGGCAATAGGAGTCATGTCGTCTAACGGTGCCATCCACCTTTCGGTTGACAGACGCTTCGAGAAATTTCTCTTTGCGCTGCGGGCGCCGAATCGTATTCGAATAAAACGTCGCTTTCGTGACGCAAACACGGGTTCGGCTGCCAATGCCGGATAGCTAAGGTTGGCATCTGCGTGGTTTAACGCGCGATCTCCGCGGGCGGTTGACGAAAAAGACGACGAAAAAATTCGCGCATCCCGGATGCGTCATCCGGCGGGCGCGAAACCGTCCCACGGCGCGCGCGGCGGCAGGGCGATCGTTTCGCCCGGCGCAATGCCGAGCGCGAATATATCGAGCGCGCCGATGCCGACGCGCACCAGGCGCAACGTCGGGAAGCCGACGGCCGCCGTCATCCGGCGCACCTGCCGGTTCTTGCCCTCGGTGATCGCCAGCTCGATCCAGGTGGTCGGGATCGCGGCGCGGTAGCGGATCGGCGGATTGCGCGGCCACAGCGTGTCGGGCGGCTCGATGAATTCGGCGCGGCACGGGCGCGTCACGTAGTCGCCGAGGTCGACGCCGCGTGCGAGCGCCTTCAGGTCGGCGGGCCCCGGCGCGCCGTCGACTTGCGCCCAGTAGCGTTTCACCAGCTTGTGGCGCGGCTCCGCGATGCGGGCCTGCAGCGCACCGTCGTCGGTGAGCAGCAGCAGCCCCTCGCTGTCCGCGTCGAGCCGGCCGGCCGCGTACACGCCGGGCGTTTTTACCCAGTCGCCGAGCGACGGCCGCGTCTCGTGCGCGGAAAACTGGCAAATCGTGCCGAACGGCTTGTTGAGGGCGATCAGGTTCATGGCGGGGGCCGCCCGGCGCCCCGCGGGAAGCCGGGGCGGGCGGTCTATGGCAAATGGCGGAATCTTAATGCATAATACGGAACGGCAAGTCCTCTGTCTTATATAAGACATAAGTGAGGTCTTGATGCGCAGTGCCGCGGTTCGCGCCGAAGTGCCCGGTTGGGGCGCTAGAATAGCGGCTCGCTGTTGCCGTCACGGGGTGGCCATGCCGCGCCCCCGCCGCGCGCGCAGTTTCGACCAGCATCACCTGCTCAGCCACGTCACTGGAGTCGATCATGCCGTATCAGCACATCAAGGTTCCGGAGGGCGGTGACAAGATCACCGTCAACAAGGACTTCTCGCTCAACGTTTCCGATCAGCCGATCATTCCCTATATCGAAGGCGACGGTACGGGCTTCGATATCACGCCGGTCATGATCAAGGTCGTCGACGCGGCGGTCGCGCATGCCTACAAGGGCAAGCGCAAGATCCACTGGATGGAGATCTTCGCGGGCGAGAAGGCGACCAAGGTGTACGGTCCGGACGTGTGGCTGCCGGACGAAACGCTGCAGGTGCTGAAGGAATACGTGGTGTCGATCAAGGGGCCGCTCACGACCCCGGTCGGCGGCGGCATCCGTTCGCTGAACGTCGCGCTGCGCCAGGAACTCGACCTGTACGTGTGCCTGCGTCCGGTCCAGTACTTCAAGGGCGTGCCGTCGCCGGTGCGCGAGCCGCAGAAGATCGACATGGTGATCTTCCGCGAGAACTCGGAAGACATCTACGCGGGTATCGAATGGGCCGCGGGCTCCGAGCAGGCGAAGAAAGTGATCAAGTTCCTGCAGGACGAGATGGGCGTGAAGAAGATCCGTTTCCCGGAAACGTCGGGGATCGGCGTCAAGCCCGTGTCGACCGAAGGCACCGAGCGCCTCGTGCGCAAGGCGATCCAGTACGCGATCGACAACGATCGCAAGTCGGTCACGCTGGTGCACAAGGGCAACATCATGAAGTTCACGGAAGGCCTGTTCCGTGATGCCGGCTACGCGCTCGCGCAAAAGGAATTCGGCGGCGAGCTGATCGACGGCGGCCCGTGGATGCGCGTGAAGAACCCGAAGACGGGCAACGAGATCGTGATCAAGGATTCGATCGCCGATGCGTTCCTGCAGCAGATCCTGCTGCGCCCGGCCGAATACGACGTGATCGCGACGCTGAACCTGAACGGCGACTACATCTCCGACGCGCTGGCCGCGCAGGTCGGCGGCATCGGGATCGCGCCGGGCGCGAACCTGTCGGATTCGGTCGCGATGTTCGAGGCGACGCACGGCACGGCGCCGAAGTACGCAGGCAAGGATTACGTGAACCCGGGTTCCGAGATCCTGTCGGCGGAAATGATGCTGCGTCACCTCGGCTGGACGGAAGCAGCCGATACGATCATCGCCGCGATGGAGAAGTCGATCCTGCAGAAGCGCGTCACGTACGACTTCGCGCGCCTGATGGAAGGTGCGACGCAGGTATCGTGCTCCGGTTTCGGCGAAGTGCTGATCGAGAACATGTAAGACCCCTTCCGGGGTGGGCCGGCAGGTTGCCGGCCGCCCCGGCGCTGACTGCCGGCGCCGGAGCGTTTCGTGGATGGCAGGTTTTGTTGGCAGGGCGGCCCGGCATGCGGGCCGCGGCGCCGCGATGCGGCCCGCAAGCCCTGCAAGGTAGACCATGACGGCCCTCGCAACACCACCGCCCGGCTGAACCGGCGCGCCCCTTTCGCGATCGACCCGGTCGCTCCCCGCCGGTTACCGCCGGCGCTCCTCAGTCCCATCATCACGTAGCAATGCTTTGACCACCATGTCCACTTCGCCCAAGATCATCTACACCCTCACCGACGAAGCGCCGGCGCTCGCGACCTATTCGCTGCTGCCGATCGTCAAGGCCTTCACGCGTTCGTCCGGCGTCGCCGTCGAAACGCGCGACATCTCGCTCGCCGGCCGCATCATCGCGGCATTCGCAGACGTCCTGCCGTCGGAGCAGAAGGGTTCCGACGATCTGGCCGAGCTGGGCCAGCTCACGCTGAAGCCGGAAGCGAACATCATCAAGCTGCCGAACATCAGCGCATCGGTGCCGCAACTGAAGGCCGCGATCGCCGAACTGCAGGCGCAGGGCTACGCGCTGCCGGCCTATCCGGAAGATCCGTCGACGGACGAAGAGAAGGCCGTCAAGACGCGCTACGACAAGATCAAGGGCAGTGCGGTGAACCCGGTGCTGCGCGAAGGCAACTCCGACCGCCGCGCGCCGCTGTCGGTCAAGAACTACGCACGCAAGCATCCGCACAAGATGGGCGCGTGGAAGCCGACGTCGAAGGCCCACGTCGCGCACATGACCGAAGGCGACTTCTACGGCAGCGAGAAGTCGGCGCTGATCGCCGATGCCGGCAGCGTGAAGATCGAACTCACGACGGCCGACGGCGTGAAGAAGGTGCTGAAGGAAAAGACGGCCGTGAAGGCCGGTGAAGTGATCGACGCTTCGGTGATGAGCCGCAAGGCGCTGCGCAGCTTCATCGAAGCGCAGATCGCCGACGCGAAGGCGCAGGACGTGCTGTTCTCGGTGCACCTGAAGGCGACCATGATGAAGGTCTCGGACCCGATCCTGTTCGGTCACTTCGTGTCGGTGTTCTACCGCGACGCGCTCGCGAAGCACGCGGACGTGCTGGCGAAGGTCGGTTTCAACCCGAACAACGGGATCGGCGATCTGTACGCGCGCCTGAAGGATCTGCCGGCCGACACGCGCGAAGCGATCGAGGCCGACGTCAAGGCCGAATACGCGGTGCGCCCGCGTCTCGCGATGGTCAACTCGGACAAGGGCATCACGAACCTGCACGTGCCGAGCGACGTGATCGTCGACGCATCGATGCCGGCGATGATCCGCGATTCGGGCGGCATGTGGGGCCCGGACGGTCAACTGTACGACGCGAAGGCCGTGATTCCGGACCGCTGCTACGCGGGCGTCTACCAGGCCGTGATCGAGGACTGCAAGCAGCACGGCGCGTTCGATCCGGTCACGATGGGCAGCGTGCCGAACGTCGGCCTGATGGCGCAGGCGGCCGAAGAATACGGTTCGCACGACAAGACGTTCCAGATCCCGGCGGACGGCGTCGTGCGCGTCATCGACGAAGCCGGCAACGTGCTGCTCGAGCACGCAGTCGAGTCGGGCGACATCTGGCGCATGTGCCAGACGAAGGACGCGCCGGTGCAGGACTGGGTCAAGCTGGCCGTCAACCGCGCCCGCGCGACCGGCGCGCCGGCCGTGTTCTGGCTCGATCCGGCGCGCGCGCACGATGCGCAGATCATCGCGAAGGTCGAACGCTACCTGAAGGATCACGACACGAACGGCCTCGACATCCGCATCATGACGCCGGTCGAAGCGACGCGTTTCTCGCTCGAGCGCATTCGCGCGGGCAAGGACACGATTTCGGTCACCGGCAACGTGCTGCGCGACTACCTGACCGACCTGTTCCCGATCATGGAACTCGGCACCAGCGCGAAGATGCTGTCGATCGTGCCGCTGATGGCCGGCGGCGGAATGTTCGAAACGGGGGCGGGCGGCTCCGCACCGAAGCACGTGCAGCAGTTCGTCGAGGAAGGCTTCCTGCGCTGGGATTCGCTCGGCGAATTCCTCGCGCTGGCCGCGTCGCTCGAACATCTCGGCAACGCTTACCGGAACCCGAAGGCGCTCGTCCTCGCGAAGACGCTCGACCAGGCGACCGGCAAGTTCCTCGACGAGAACAAGTCGCCGGCGCGCAAGGTCGGCGGCCTCGACAACCGCGGCAGCCATTTCTACCTGTGCCTGTACTGGGCGCAGGCGCTGGCCGAGCAGACCGACGACGCCGCGCTGAAGGCGCAGTTCGAAGGCGTGGCGAAGGCGCTGTCCGACAGCGAAGCGCGCATCCTGGAAGAGCTGGCGGCCGCGCAAGGCAAGCCGCAGGCGATCGGCGGCTACTACCGTCCGAACGTCGAGCTGACGAGCCAGGCCATGCGCCCGAGCGCGACGCTGAACGGCATCGTCGACGCGGTTGCCTGACGCCGGCCGCGCAATCGCGCGAGCCGATGCATGTGCGGGCGCGGCGGGTTGAACCGTTCGCCGCCCGGCACTCAAGAAAAACGCCCCGGTCGCCCGGGGCGTTTGTCGTTGCAGGCTTGCCATTCAGACGTGAACGATTTCCCATTCCGCGATTTCGTCCGGCACTTCGAGCGTGGCCGTGTCCAGTTCGGACGGTTGCGCGCAGTCGCCGCGGGAGATGTGGTCGGCCGCCGCTTCCGGGCACGAGAATGCGCCGAGCAGGGCGTTGCCGAACGTCGCTTCCCAGCCGCCGTTTGCCGGCAGGATGTAGAACGACCCGAGCGCTGAACCAAAGCGAAATCCCTTCATTTCCGTTCTCCCTTTCTGATCACGAGCGATTCTGGTGTGCCGCCTGCCGGCTCGGCCGGCTGTGGCCCGACTGGCTGCTTGCGCCGCGTTTCGTATCGAACGAACGTCGTGGCGAAGCGTCAGTGCATGGAACAAAGTCTACGTCCGGGACCTGCTCGGATGGTGTAGGTAGAACGGCTTCTCCAAACAAATTTTCTATTTTAAAAACAAATAATTATTTCTGTTGTTTTGTATTGCGGAACGTTTTTCGGCATCGCGAAACGGGAAATTTGTGCCCTGCACCACGAATTTTTATAACGCAGTGACTTGTTCCGCATCGTGAAAAATTGGCCGGTTTGCGGATCGTCGATGCAGCGGGAGCAAGCGCGAGGTCGAGGCGGAACGCGCGAAGCTCGTTTGCACGGCGGGTGCAAGGCACGGGGAGAGGGCAGCGATGGTTGCCGAAGCGCCGCTCGGCGATGCCAAGCGTGGCGCTTGTGTCCGGCCCGGTCGCGACGCTCTGCTGCGGCGTATCGCCGCCCGCCCGGCGACGGCGTTTTTCGATGAAGGCCTGCGGTTATGATGACGCGACCGCCGCGGCTGCCGCGCGGCGCCGCATGAATAACGAGGATCGATTGATGAGACGGAGAACCTTCCTGTCGCACGCCGTTGGCGTCGCGGCCGCGTCGCTATGCGCACGCACTGCGTGGGCGCAGCATGCCGGTCACGCGGGCATGGCCGGCATGGATTCGATGACCGACATGCCGGGCATGCCGGGTATGTCAGGGACGTCAGCGCACGCGCAGCACGGTAAGCCCGCGCGGGTCGCGCTGGCGGCCTCCGACGCGCTGCCGGCCGGCGCGCCGCTGGCGACGTTGCGCACGCTGGCCAACGAAAGTCGCGAGCCCGGCACGTTCCGCGCCACGCTGGTGGCGCAGCCCGTCGCGCGTTCGATGCTGCACGGTGCGCGGCCGACCACCTTCTGGCAGTTCGGCGCGGGCACGCAAGGCCCCGTCGTCGGCCCGCTGATCGACGTGCGGGAGGGCGATACGGTCGAGATCCGGTTCGTAAACAAGCTGCCGCAGCCGTCGACGATCCATTGGCACGGCCTGCCCGTGCCGCCCGACCAGGACGGCAACCCGTCCGATCCCGTCGCGCCCGGCGCGTCGCGCGTGTATCGCTTCACGCTGCCGAAGGGCAGCGCCGGCACCTACTGGTACCACCCGCATCCGCACATGATGACCGCCGAGCAGGTGTTCCGCGGGCTGGCCGGCCCGTTCGTCGTGCGCGCCGCCGACGATCCGCTTGCCGGCTGGCCCGAGCGCCACCTGTTCGTGTCGGACCTGAAGCTTGCACGCGACGGCACGATTGCGCCGAACGACATGATGGACTGGATGAACGGCCGTGAAGGCCAGTTCGTGCTGGTCAACGGCGCGCGTCGGCCGCGCATCGACGTCGCGGGCGACGAACGCTGGCGTGTCTGGAACGCGTGCAGCGCCCGCTACTTGCGTATCGCATTCGACGACGGCCGCGCGTTCGAGCACGTGGGCACCGATGGCGGGTTGTTCGACGCGCCGCGGCGCGCGACGTCGCTGTTGATTGCGCCGGGCGAGCGCGCGGAGCTGTTGGTGCGCGCCGGCGAGCGCGCGTCGCGCGCGGTGCTGCAGGCGGCCGAGTACGACCGCCGCAAGATGGCGATGTCGCACGACGACGGCCACGGCAGTCTGCCGCCCGATCCGGCGCTGGCGTTGGCCGATGTCGCGTTTGCGCCCGCCGAGGCCCGTGCGCTGCCTGCCACGCTGCGCGCGGTGCGGCCGCTGGGCGAACCGGTGGCGCACAAGACGGTCGCGTTCGGCGAAGAAATGGACATGGACGCGATGATGAACGGCGCGACGCACGGCCGCCCGGCCGGCATGCGCTTCACGATCAACGGCGACACCTACGCGCCGCACCGCGCGACGCTGACGAGTCGTCGCGGCGACGTCGAGCGCTGGGAGATCCGCAATACGACGGACATGGATCACCCGTTCCATCTGCACGGCACGCAGTTCCAGGTCATCGAGCGGGCGTCGGCCGGTTCGCGCACGAGCGAACCGTTCCGCGCGTGGCGCGATACCGTGAACGTGCGCAGCGGTGAAACCGTGTCGATTCTCGTCACGCAAGACATGCCCGGAGAGCGCATGTTTCACTGCCACATTCTCGAACACGAGGATCTCGGCATGATGGGTACGCTGAAGGTCGTGTAACGAAACCGCGAATGTGTTCCACGTGCGGATTCGATACGCGATCCGCATGCGTGACGAGACAATGTGCGTTCAATTATCGGGATTGAACGAAAAGGCCGGCCAATCGATTATCGATTGGCCGGCCTCAAAAAAGAAACCCGGCGCTGTGCGCCGGGTTTCTTCGTCCGATATCCGATGCCTTTATGCGGCCTGGATGTTCGACGCTTGCTTGCCCTTCGGCCCTTGAACGACGTCAAAGCTCACCTTCTGGCCTTCCTTCAGCGTCTTGAAACCATTCATGCTGATAGCCGAGAAGTGCGCAAACAGATCCTCACCGCCCTCGTCGGGAGTGATGAAGCCGAAGCCCTTCGCGTCGTTGAACCACTTAACGATACCAGTTGCCATTTTCCTACTTCCCCTGTCACACAGTCGCTGCTACTTACCACGAGCACGCTCGAAAAGCTAAACGACTGAAAATACAGCCGTTCCCCCCTCACAAGCTCACCTCGGCCTCTTTCGTTTCGCCAATCGGCGAATTGAAAAAAGTGCCAGCTTGATTGTTGGCGCTCTTTATTGGAGTGTCAAGTGGAATTTTTCGACGTTTAGAGGGTCGTTGTAAAGAACCCATTTTCAGGGTTTTTCCGGCTTTGCTTTGCAGCATGCGGCCAAGCGCGAGGGCTTGAAAAGCCGCATAATCGGCTCATATACCAGGCTCGAGTGACACGCGTTCGAGTCGTCCCGGCTTGTGGGATACTGGATGCGGACACGACGTTCCGGTGCGATTCCCCCTGACGGTTCGTGTTCCGCGCCACGCGTGAAAGCCGGCACCGCAGCCGGCTTTCGTATGGCGCGAGGGCGATCGCGTGTTCCGGGATACCGGGGAGGGCGCCGGCCGGTCGGTCGGGTAATGGCAGGATTGCGGGCCTGTCCGAGTTGTTTAGAATGGGTGTATGGCGATTATCCCGGACAAGCAGGACAGTACCGTCCTGGAACGCAAGCAGCAGAAGCTCAAGCCGCCTTCGATGTACAAGGTGGTGCTGCTGAACGACGACTTCACGCCGATGGAGTTCGTCGTGATGGTGGTCCAGGAGTATTTCAAGAAGGATCGCGAGACGGCCACGCAGATCATGCTGAAGGTCCATCGCGAAGGGCGAGGGGTTTGTGGGGTCTATACGCGGGACATCGCGTCGACCAAGGTTGAGCAAGTCGTTACCCATGCGCGGCAGGCAGGGCATCCGCTGCAGTGCGTGATGGAGGAAGCATGATTGCCCAGGAATTGGAAGTCAGCCTGCACATGGCGTTCATGGAAGCACGCCAGGCGCGCCATGAGTTCATTACGGTCGAGCATCTGCTGCTGGCCCTGCTGGATAATCCGACGGCGGCCGAGGTGTTGCGCGCGTGCGCGGCAAACATCGAGGACCTGCGTCAGAACCTGCGCAATTTCATCCACGACAACACACCTACCGTCCCGGGCACCGACGATGTCGATACCCAGCCGACGCTCGGTTTCCAGCGCGTGATCCAGCGCGCGATCATGCACGTCCAGTCGACGTCGAACGGCAAGAAGGAAGTGACCGGCGCGAACGTGCTGGTCGCGATCTTCGGCGAGAAGGATTCGCACGCCGTGTACTACCTGCAGCAGCAGGGCGTCACGCGCCTCGACGTGGTGAACTTCATTTCGCACGGCATCGCGAAGACGAACAGCGGCGAAGCCGCGAAGTCGTCCGACGCGAACGCGGAAAGCGAAGACGCGAACGCGCAGAAGGAAACGCCGCTCGCGCAGTTCACGCAGAACCTGAACCAGATGGCGAAGGACGGCCGCATCGATCCGCTGATCGGCCGCGAGCCCGAGGTCGAGCGCGTCGTGCAGGTGCTGTGCCGCCGCCGCAAGAACAACCCGCTGCTCGTCGGCGAAGCCGGCGTCGGCAAGACCGCGATCGCGGAAGGCCTCGCGTACCGGATCACGCGCGGCGAAGTGCCGGACATCCTCGCGAACGCGCAGGTGTACTCGCTCGACATGGGCGCGCTGCTCGCGGGCACCAAGTATCGCGGCGACTTCGAGCAGCGTCTGAAGACGGTGCTCAAGGAACTGAAGGAGCGTCCGCACGCGATCCTGTTCATCGACGAAATCCACACGCTGATCGGCGCGGGCGCTGCATCGGGCGGCACGCTCGACGCATCGAACCTGCTGAAGCCCGCGCTGTCGTCGGGCACGCTCAAGTGCATCGGCGCGACCACGTTCACCGAATATCGCGGCATCTTCGAGAAGGACGCGGCGCTGTCGCGGCGCTTCCAGAAGGTCGACGTGACGGAGCCGAGCGTCGAGCAGACGGTCGCGATCCTGCGCGGGCTGAAGTCGCGCTTCGAGGAGCACCACGGCGTCAAGTATTCGTCGGGCGCGCTGTCGGCCGCGGCCGAACTGTCGGCGCGCTTCATCACCGACCGTCACCTGCCGGACAAGGCGATCGACGTGATCGACGAAGCGGGCGCCGCACAGCGCATCCTGCCGAAGTCGAAGCAGAAGAAGACGATCGGCAAGAGCGAGATCGAGGAAATCATCTCGAAGATCGCGCGCGTGCCGGCGCAAAGCGTGTCGCAGGACGACCGCAGCAAGCTGCAGACGCTCGATCGCGACCTGAAGAGCGTCGTGTTCGGCCAGGATCCGGCGATCGACGCGCTTGCGGCCTCGATCAAGATGGCGCGCGCGGGCCTCGGCAAGATGGACAAGCCGATCGGCGCGTTCCTGTTCTCCGGCCCGACGGGCGTCGGCAAGACCGAAGTGGCGCGTCAGCTCGCGTTCACGCTCGGCATCGAGCTGATCCGCTTCGACATGTCGGAATACATGGAGCGTCATGCGGTCAGCCGTCTGATCGGCGCGCCGCCGGGCTATGTCGGGTTCGACCAGGGCGGCCTCTTGACCGAAGCAGTCACGAAGAAGCCGCATTGCGTGCTGCTGCTCGACGAAATCGAGAAGGCGCATCCGGACATCTTCAACGTGCTGCTGCAGGTGATGGACCACGGCACGCTGACGGACAACAACGGCCGCAAGGCGGATTTCCGTAACGTCATCATCATCATGACGACGAACGCGGGCGCCGAATCGATGCAGAAGGCGACGATCGGCTTCACGACGCGCCGCGAAACCGGCGACGAGATGACCGACATCAAGCGGCTGTTCACGCCGGAGTTCCGCAACCGCCTCGATGCGATCATCAGCTTCCGTTCGCTCGATGAGGAAATCATCATGCGCGTGGTCGACAAGTTCCTGATCCAGCTCGAGGAGCAGCTGCACGAGAAGAAGGTCGACGCGCTCTTCACCGACGCGTTGCGCAAGCATCTCGCGAAGCACGGTTTCGACCCGCTGATGGGCGCGCGGCCGATGCAGCGGCTCATCCAGGACACGATCCGGCGCGCGCTGGCCGACGAACTGCTGTTCGGCAAGCTGCTGAACGGCGGCCACGTGACGGTCGACGTCGACGAGGCCGACAAGGTGCAGTTGTCGTTCGACAAGCTGGCGAATCCGCCGCACAAGCCGAACGAAGAGACGGTCGAAGTCGAGTAAGCGATAATTCGTTGTTCATGCGAACGGCGCGGGAAGTTCTCCGCGCCGTTTCGTTTTATCCGGCGCCGGCGGCGCGATGGTGGTGCAGGGGAGTGGTAACGCAGTGACACAACAACAACGGTCGTTCGACGATATCGTCGCGCGCGAACAAGGGTTGCGCCATGCGCTGACGTCGGGGCAGATGGCGATGATCGCGATCGGCGGCGCGATCGGCACGGGGCTGTTCCTCGGCAGCGGGTTCGCGATCGGGCTCGCCGGCCCGAGCGTGCTGGTTTCCTATGCGATCGGCGCGCTGATCGCGCTGCTGCTGATGGGCGCGCTCGCGGAAATGACCGTCGCGCATCCGACGGCCGGCTCGTTCGGCGCGTACGCCGAGCATTACGTCGGCCCGCTCGCGGGTTTTCTCGTGCGTTATGCGTACTGGTTCGCGGTCGTGTTCGCGATCGGCACCGAGATCAGCGCGATCGCCGTGTTCATGAAGTACTGGTTCCCGGCCGTGCCCGGCTGGTATTGGGTGATCGGCTTCTCCGCGCTGCTGATCGCGGTGAACCTCGCGAGCGTGACGTTGTACGGGACGGTCGAATACGCGTTTTCGCTGTTGAAGATCGCGGCGATCGTCGTGTTCATCGTGCTCGGCGGCTATCTCGTCTGGTCGGCGCCGGCCGCAGCGGGCATCGGTTTCGCGAACTACACCGCGCACGGCGGCTTCATGCCGAAGGGGCCGTGGGGGACGTGGGTCGCAGTGATCGTCGCGATCTTCAGCTACATGAGCATCGAAGCCGTCGCGATCGCGGCCGGCGAGGCGCGCGATCCGCAGCACGCGGTCACGCGCGCATTCCGCTCGACCGTGTTCCGGCTCGTGCTGTTCTACCTGCTGACACTCGCGCTGATGCTCGCGATCGTGCCGTGGACGCAGGCCGGCACCGACGAAAGCCCGTTCGTGAAGGTGATGGCCGCGACGCGCGTGCCGTACGCGGCGGGCGTGATCAACTTCGTGCTGTTGATCGCGGCGCTGTCGGCGATGAACAGCCAGCTCTACGTGACGACGCGGATGATGTTCAGCCTGTCGCGCGCGCGCCTCGCGCCCGCGGTGTTCGGCCGGCTCGGCGCGAACGGCGTGCCGCGCGCGGCGCTGTGGATCTCGACGAGCGGCGTCGCGGTGGCGGCCGTGCTGGTCGCGCTCGCGCCCGACACCGCGTTCACGGTGATGATGGCGATCGCGATGTTCGGCGCGCTGTTCACATGGCTGATGATCTTCGTGACGCATCTGCGGTTCCGTTCGCGGTATCGCGGCCCCGCGCTCGCGTTCCGGATGTGGGGGCACCCGTTCGGCAGCCTGCTCGGCGCCGGGCTCGTGGCCGCGATCCTGCTGACGACCGCTTTCACGCGCGAATTCCGGATGACGATGGCGGTCGGCGTCGTATTCGTCGTGCTGCTGACGCTCGCCTACGCACTGCATTACCGGCACCAACACGCGCGTTGACCGCGCCGCCGCGGCGGCCGATGCCATTCTTCACACTTACCAAGGTTCCGTTGTGCTGCTCGGCGTGCTGGTCGCGATGGTCGTCTATGCCAGCATCGCGCAGGCGCGGCGGCGTGAGCCGGCGCTCGCGCGAAGCGCGCAACTGACCGGCAAGTGACGGCGCATGAAAAGGAAAAGGGGCCGCGAGGCCCCATCTTTTCGTGCTGCGTGGCTCAGTGGCGACCGGTGCTGCCGAAGCCGCCGGCGCCGCGATCGCTCGCGGGGAATTCGTCGACGATGTTGAACTGCGCCTGCACGACCGGCACGATCACGAGTTGCGCGAGCCGTTCGAACGGGTTCAGCACGAACTCGGTCTGGCCGCGGTTCCACGTCGAGACCATCAACTGGCCCTGGTAGTCGGAATCGATCAGGCCGACGAGGTTGCCGAGCACGATTCCGTGCTTGTGGCCAAGGCCCGAGCGCGGCAGGATCAGCGCCGCATAGCCGGGATCGGCGAGGTGGATCGCGAGGCCGGTCGGCACGAGCGTGGTTTCGCCCGGCTGCAGCGTGACCGGTGCGTCGAGGCAGGCGCGCAGGTCGAGGCCGGCGCTGCCGGTGGTCGCGTAGGCGGGCAGGTAGTCGCGCATGCGCGCGTCGAGAATCTTCAGGTCGAGTTTCATGCGGTCGTCGAATCGGTCGGGAAGGGCGCGGCGGCAAGGGCCGCCTCGCGGGGATCAGATCAGGCGGTTGTCGGGCAGGCGCTTCGCGATTTCCGCGACGAGCGCATGCGCGAGTTCGTCCTTGGGCGCGCGCGGCAGGCGCGTGAGGCCGGCGGCCTCGAACAGCACGACTTCGTTGTCGTCGCGGCCGAACGTCAGCGGGCCGAGGTTGCCGACGAGCAGCGGCACGTTCTTGCGCTTGCGCTTCTCGTCGCCGTGCACGTCGAGGTCGCCGCTTTCGGCCGCGAAACCGACGCAGAACGGCGCATCGGGCAGCGCCGCGACCGACGCGAGGATGTCGGGGTTCTCGACGAACGCGAGCGCCGGCATCTTGCGGTCGGCCGTCTTCTTCATCTTGTGCTCGGCCGGCTGATCGACGCGCCAGTCGGCGACCGCGGCCACCGCGATGAAGATGTCTGCGTCGGCGACCGCATGCATCACCGCGTCGTACATCTGCTGCGCGGTCTGCACGTCCTGACGGTAGACGCCCCACGGCGTGTCGAGCGCGACCGGCCCGGCGACGAGATGCACGTCGGCGCCGGCCTGCTGCGCGGCCCGGGCGAGCGCGAACCCCATCTTGCCGCTGGAGCGGTTCGTCAGGCCGCGCACGGGGTCGAGCGGTTCGAACGTCGGCCCGGCCGTGATCAGCACGCGACGGTGCGCGAGCACCTTCGGCGCGAAGTGCGCGACGATCGCTTCATAGATCGCCTCGGGTTCGAGCATGCGGCCGTCGCCGACTTCGCCGCACGCCTGCGCGCCCGAATCCGGGCCGAGCACCGACACGCCGTCGGCGCGCAGTTGCGCGGCATTGCGTTGCGTGGCCGGGTTCTGCCACATCTGGCGGTTCATCGCGGGGACGACGAGCAGCGGACAGTCGCGCGCGATACACAGCGTCGACAGCAGATCGTCGGCGAACCCATGCGCGAGCTTGGCGAGGAAATCCGTCGACGCGGGCGCGATCACGATCGCGTCGGCTTCGCGCGACAGGTCGATATGCGCCATGTTGTTGTCGATGCGCGCATCCCACTGGCTCGTATAGACGGGCCGGCCCGACAGCGCCTGCATCGTGACGGGCGTGATGAACTGGGTGGCCGCGTCGGTCATCGCGACCTGCACGGTCGCGCCGGCCTTCACGAGCAGGCGCGTGAGCTCGGCGATCTTGTAGCAGGCGATGCCGCCCGTCAGGCCGAGAACGAGGTGTTTTCCTGCGAGTTCTGCGTGTGCCAACTCAGGCCTCCTGGGGTCAAACGGAACGGCCGGCGCGAAGCCGGCCGTCGACACGGAGTATGCGCGCTCAGCGCGAGCCGCGCACGCGCCGTAGCTCGTCGTAGATCAGCAGCACCGCACCGACCGTGATCGCGGAATCGGCGAGGTTGAACGCCGGGAAGTGCCACGCGCCGAGGTGGAAATCGAGGAAGTCGATCACGTGGCCGTAGACGAGCCGGTCGATCACATTGCCGAGCGCGCCGCCGAGGATCAGCGCGAGCGACAGGCTGAACAGCCGCTGCTGGCCGTGACGGCGCAGCAGGAAGCAGATCACGAGCGTCGCACCGACGCCGAGTGCGGTGAACGCCCAGCGCTGCCAGCCGCTCGCGGTCGACAGGAAGCCGAACGCGGCGCCGCGGTTATATACCAGCACGAGGTTGAAGAACGACGTCAGCGCATGCTGCGCGCCGTACGCGAACGTTTTCAGGATCGCGATCTTCGACAGTTGATCGAACAGGATCACGATCAGCGAAATACCGAGCCAGGGCGCGAGCGCGCCGCTGGCCGGTTTCGACAGGGTCTTCGCCATGGTTTAAGCAGCGCTCCGGATTTCGCCGTTTTCAAACAGGTTCGAGAAGCAGCGGCCGCACAGCGTCGGATGCTCGGCGTGCGCGCCGACGTCTTCGCGGTAGTGCCAGCAGCGCTCGCACTTCTGGTACTTCGACGCGGCCACGTCGACGCTTTCCTGCGCTTCGTCGTCGACCTTGACGACCGTCGCGGCCGACGTGATCAGCACGAACTTCAGGTCGTCGCCGAGGCTCGTGAGCGCGTCGTAGCGCGCGCCGCTCGCGTGCACGGCCACTTCGGCCTGCAGCGACGAACCGATGCGGTTCGCGGTGCGCGCTTCCTCGAGCGCCTTGGTCACGTTGCCGCGCACGTCGCGCAGCAGCGCCCACTTCTCGATCAGCGCGGCCGAGCCGGCGACTTCCGGATACGCATAGTAGGTTTCCGTGAAGATCGTGTCGCTGGCAGGCTGGAATACCTTCCACGCTTCTTCGGCCGTGAACGACAGGAACGGCGCGAGCACGCGCAAGAGGCCATGCGTCAGGTGGTACAGCGCGGTCTGCGCGGAGCGGCGCGCGCGCGAATCGGCGGCGCTCGTGTACAGGCGATCCTTCAGCACGTCGAGGTAGAAGCCGCCGAGGTCTTCCGAACAGTACGTCTGCAGCTTCGCGACGACCGGGTGGAATTCGTACTTCTCGTAGTGGCCGAGCAGTTCCGTCTGCAATTGCTGCGAGAACGCGACCGCATAGCGGTCGATCTCGAGCCATTCGTCGACCGGCACCGCGTGCTGCGCGAAGTCGAAATCCGACAGGTTCGCGAGCAGGAAGCGCAGCGTGTTGCGGATGCGGCGATAGCCTTCGGTCACGCGCTTCAGGATTTCCTCGGAAATCGCGAGCTCGCCCGAGTAGTCGGTCGACGCGATCCACAGGCGGATGATTTCCGCGCCGAGGCGGTTCGCGACTTCGTGCGGGTCGATGCCGTTGCCGAGCGACTTGCTCATCTTGCGGCCTTCGCCGTCGACGGTGAAGCCGTGCGTGAGCAGGCCCTTGTACGGCGCGCGGCCGTCGAGCATCGATGCCGTGAGCAGCGACGAATGGAACCAGCCGCGATGCTGGTCCGAGCCTTCGAGGTACAGGTCGGCCGGGAACTGCAGCTGATCCTTGTGCGAGCCGCGCAGCACGTGCCAGTGCGTCGTGCCCGAGTCGAACCACACGTCGAGCGTGTCGCGGTTTTTTTCGTACAGGTTCGCATCGTCGCCGATCATCTCGCGCGGGTCGAGCGACTGCCACGCCTCGATGCCCGATTGCTCGACGCGCTTCGCGACTTCCTCGAGCAGCTCGAGCGTGCGCGGGTGCAGCTCGCCGGTTTCCTTGTGCACGAAGAACGCCATCGGCACGCCCCACTGGCGCTGGCGCGACAGCGTCCAGTCCGGACGGTTCGCGATCATGCTGAACAGACGCTGCTTGCCCCAGGACGGGTAGAACGCGGTCGCGTCGACGCCTTCGAGCGCGGTTTCGCGCAGCGTCTTGCCGCCGTCGTGCGGCTTCACGTCCATGCCGGCGAACCACTGCGACGTCGCGCGGTAGATGATCGGCGTCTTGTGGCGCCAGCAGTGCATGTAGCTGTGCGTGTACTTCTCGCTGCGCAGCAGGGAGCCCGCCGCGTTCAACGCGTCGACGATCTTCGGGTTCGCATCCCAGATCGACAGGCCGCCGAACAGCGGCAGCGATTCGATATAGCGGCCGTCGCCCATCACCGGGTTGATGAAGTCGGAATCGGTCATTCCGTGCGCTTTGCACGACATGAAGTCCTCGATACCGTACGCGGGCGACGAGTGCACGACGCCGGTACCGGTGTCGGTCGTCACGTAGTCGCCGAGGTAGACGGGCGCGGTGCGCTTGTAGCCGGGGTGGGCCGACGCGAGCGGGTGGTGGAAGCGCAGGTTCGCGAGCTTCACGCCGGGCGCGGTCGCGACGACGCGGCCGGTCAGCTTGAAGTCGGTCATGCAGGCTTCGACGCGCTCTTCCGCGATGATCAGCAGCCCGCGCTCGGTGTCGACCAGCGCGTAGACGATTTCCGGATGGAGGTTCAGCGCCTGGTTGGCGGGAATCGTCCACGGCGTGGTCGTCCAGATCACGATGCCGCCCTCGGCGCGCGGCAGCGCCGCCAGGCCGAACGCCTGCGCGGTCTTTTCGGGTTCCGCGAACGGGAACATCACGTCGATCGTCGGATCGGTGCGGTCCTTGTACTCGACTTCCGCTTCCGCGAGCGCCGAGCCGCAGTCGAAGCACCAGTTGACCGGCTTCAGCCCGCGGTACACGTAGCCCTTCTCGATGATCTTGCCGAGCGCGCGAATTTCTTCCGCCTCGTTCACGAAGTTCATCGTCTTGTACGGGTTGGCCCAGTCGCCGAGCACGCCCAGGCGCTTGAAGCCGACCTTCTGCTTCTCGATCTGCTCGGTCGCGTACGCGCGCGCCTTGCTCATCACTTCGGCCGCCGGCAGCGACTTGCCGAACTGCTTCTCGATCTGGATCTCGATCGGCATCCCGTGGCAATCCCAGCCCGGCACGTACGGTGCGTCGAAGCCGGCCATGTTGCGCGACTTGACGACGATGTCCTTCAGGATCTTGTTGACCGCGTGGCCGAGGTGGATGTCGCCGTTCGCATACGGCGGGCCGTCGTGCAGGATGAACTTCGGCCGGCCCTTGCTGGCCGCGCGGATCTTGTCGTAGATACCGCGCTCTTCCCACTCCTTGACCCACTGCGGCTCGCGCTTGGGCAGGTCGCCGCGCATCGGGAACGGCGTGTCGAGCAGGTTGACCGGATACTTGGCCTGCGGTTTCGAATCGGCTTTCTTGTTGCTCATGATGGGATCGCTATCTAAATCGGGGGACGCTCGTGCGTCGTGAATCGGGGATGCGCGCGCGTCGGCGGCGCGAGGGTGCGGCGCGGTGCGCCGCCGGCCGGATCAGCTAATTCGGTCGGTGGCCGACGTCGCGAAGCCGGTCGCGCGGCTGCCCGGCGCACGGTCGCGCTCGGCGAAGTACGCGCGCGCATTCGCGACGTCGAGCGCGATCGCCCGCGACAGCGCCTCGAGATCGTCGAACTTCGCCTCGTCGCGCAGCTTCTTCAGAAATTCGACGCGGATCAGTTTGCCGTATGCGTCGCCGTGCCAGTCGAGCAGATGGACTTCGAGCAGCGTGCGGCCGGAATCGTCGACCGTCGGGCGCAGCCCGAGGCTCGCGACGCCCGGCAGCGGGGTGGGGCCGAGGCCGTGCACCTGCACGACGAAGATGCCCTTGAGCGCCGGCCGCTTGTGCGCGATCGGCAGGTTTAGCGTCGGAAAGCCGAGATCGCGGCCGAGCTTCAGCCCGTGCGCGACGTGGCCGCTGATCAAGTAGCCGTGGCCGAGCGCCTGCGCGGCCGCGTCGAGATCGCCGGCGGTGAGCGCCGCGCGCACACCGGAGCTGGAAATGCGCGTGCCGTCGCTGCCGGCGACCGTGCCCATCTGCTCGACTTCGAAGCCGTACTGCTCGCCGGCTGCCTTCAGCGTGTCGAAGGTGCCCGCGCGTTTCGCGCCGTAGCAGAAATCGTCGCCGACCATCATCCAGCGCGTGTGCAGCCCGTTCACCAGTGTGCGCTCGACGAACGCCTGCGGCGACTGGCTCGCGAAGGTGTGATTGAAGTGCTCGACGACGACGCGGTCGACCCCGTGGTCGCGCAGCGCCTCGAGCTTGTCGCGCAGCATCGCGATGCGCGGCGGCGCGCCGGCCGGGTTGAAGAATTCGCGCGGGTGCGGCTCGAACGTCATCACGCACACGGGCAGGCCGCGCGCGTCCGCTGCCGCGCGCACGCGCGCGAGCAAGGCCTGGTGGCCGCGATGGACACCGTCGAAGTTGCCGATCGTCAGCGCGCACGGGGCGCGGCTCTCGGCGTTGGGCAGGCCGCGGAAGACTTTCACGATAGCGGATGCAGCGTCGGGGAATGGGCGGTGGGATGCCGCAAAGCAGAAGATTATAAACGTTCGGGCGGGCCGGCGGCCGAGAAGGCGGGAAACGCGAGGGCGAATGGTAAAATTCGCGGATGAAAAAACTCGTGATCCTGATTTCCGGTCGCGGCAGCAACATGGAGGCCATCGTCCGCGCGTGCGCGCAGGAACGCTGGCCGGCCGAGGTCGCCGCCGTGATCGCCAACCGGCCCGACGCGGCCGGCCTGGCTTTTGCCGCGTCGCACGGGGTGGCGACGGCGGTGGTCGACCACCGGTCGTTCGACGGCCGCGACAGCTTCGACGCGGCGCTCGCCGCGGAGATCGATCGTTTCTCGCCCGATCTCGTCGTCCTCGCCGGCTTCATGCGCATCCTCACGCCCGCTTTCGTCAGACGTTACGAGGGCCGGCTGCTGAATATCCATCCGTCACTGCTGCCGAGCTTCAAGGGCATCCACACGCACCAGCAGGCGCTGGATGCCGGCGTCGCTCTGCATGGCGCGAGCGTGCATTTCGTCATTCCCGAGCTCGACAGCGGCGCGATCGTCGCGCAGGGCGCGGTGCCCGTGCGCGCCGGCGACGACGCAGCGGCACTCGCGCGGCGCGTGCTGGCGGTCGAGCACGTGCTGTATCCGCGCGCGGTGCGCTGGTTCGTCGACGGCCGGTTGCGCCTCGAGAACGGCCGTGCAGTGGTGGCGCCCGACGAGGCGCGCTGGATTTTCGCGGATGAACCGCATACCGAAACGAGTGAGGGCGTATGAAGCTGCACGGATTCCTGATCGGCCAGACCGAGACTTTGCTGGCCGAGGTGCTGAAGTTCGCCGGCCCCGCCGACGCGACGACGAGCCGGTTCTTCCGTGCGCACCCGAAGCTCGGGCATGCCGAGCGCGGTGTGATCGCCGAGGCCGTGTTCGCGGTGCTGCGCCGGAAGATGGAGTTTTCGCATCTGGCCGAGAGCGGCACGGGCACGCCCGCGCGACGCCTCACGCTGCTCGGCCTGATGCAGACGGTCGGTCGCAATGCGCTGAAGCCGTTCCTGTCCGACACCGAGTCCGCATGGCTCGAGCACGTGTCGAAGATCGATCCGGCGAGCCTGCCCGTGCGCATTCGCACGAATCTGCCCGACTGGATTCACCAGGCGCTGTCGGCCCGTTTCGACGCCGACGAGCTCGCGCAACTCGCCGCCGCGCTGAACTACCCGGCGCCGCTCGACCTGCGTGCCAACGCGCAGAAGGCGAGCCGCGACCAGGTGATCGAAGCGCTGCGCGTGAGCGGCATCGACGCGGGCGCGACGCCGTTCGCGCCGTTCGGGGTGCGCGTGGTCGGCAAGCCGGCGCTGACGCGCCTGAAGCTGTTCGAGGAAGGGGCGATCGAGGTGCAGGACGAAGGCAGCCAGCTGCTGTGCTCGCTGGTCGCGCCGCGGCGCGGCGAGATGGTCGTCGATTTCTGCGCGGGCGCGGGCGGCAAGACGCTTGCGCTCGGCGCGATGATGCGCTCGACCGGGCGCCTGTATGCGTTCGACATCTCGGAAAAGCGCCTCGCGAAGCTGAAGCCGCGCCTCGCGCGCAGCGGGCTGTCGAACGTGAACCCGGTGCTGATCGACAGCGAGCACGACGCGAAGATCAAGCGGCTCGCGGGCAAGATCGACCGCGTGCTGGTCGACGCGCCGTGCAGCGGCCTCGGCACGTTGCGCCGCAATCCGGACCTGAAGTGGCGCCAGACGCGCACCGCGATCGACGAGCTGACGCCCAAACAGGCGTCGATCCTCGCGAGCGCCGCGCGGCTCGTGAAGAAGGGCGGCCGGCTCGTCTACGCGACCTGCAGCGTGCTCGACGCCGAGAACGAGCGCATCGTCGAACAGTTCCTGGCCGATCATCCCGACTTCGTGCTGGTGCCGGCGCAGCAGGTGCTGGCCGACCAGCGCATCGCGCTCGAGACGGGCGATTACCTGTCGCTGTGGCCGCATCGTCACGCGACTGACGGCTTCTTCGCCGCGGTGCTCGAACGCCGCGCCGCGCAGTAACGACGCCCGGACGGACGATGGAGAATCTGCAGAGTCGCCTGCTGTCGCACCGGCTGGCGTCGGTGATTCGCGATTTCCACCAGCCGGTGATGATCTGGCAGGCGGCGATCCTCGTCGGGGCGCTGTGTTTCGCGTGGGTAACCGCGCGCTTCGTGCACGGCCGGATCGACGCTCGGCGTCGGGCCGCTGGACGCGCACCGGGCGCGGGCGCGCAAAGCCTGAAGCGGGCGCTGTTTCCGCTGTTCGGCAGCGTGTTCGTCGGCGGCGCGCAGCTCGCGTTCGACCCGTTCATGTCGACGTCGCTGCTGTCGCTCGCGCTCGTGCCGCTGTTCGGCATCGGGCTGATCTACGTGCTGTTCTTCTTCGCGCGACGCGTGTTCGCGCGCGACGGCCACACGCACGCATGGCTGTCGATCGTCGAGAAGATCGTGTCGACCGTCGTGTGGGCCGCGATGGTGATGACCGTGCTCGGCATCCAGCACGACGTGCTCGGCTGGCTCGACAGCGTGCAGTTCCGGGTCGCGACTGCGCACCTCACGCTGCTGTCGGTGATTTCCGGCGCGCTGTGGGTCTGCGTGACGCTGATGGTCGCGATGTGGCTCGGCTCGGTGCTCGAGGATCGCCTGTCGCGCGCGAGCACGCTCGACGCGAACCTGAAGGTCGTGCTGTCGCGGGTCGGCCGCGCGCTGCTCGTGTTCGCGGCGATCCTGATCGGGCTGTCGCTCGTCGGCATCGACGTGACGGTGCTCGGCGTGTTCGGCGGCGCGGTGGGCGTCGGCCTCGGTTTCGGGTTGCAGAAGATCGCGAGCAACTACGTGTCGGGCTTCATCATCCTGCTCGACCGCTCGCTGCGGCTCGGCGATGCGATCAGCGTCGGCGGGCTGCAGGGCGTCGTCACGCAGATCCGCACGCGCTACACGGTCGTGCGCGGCCTCGACGGCAACGAGACGCTGATCCCGAACGAGAAGCTGATCACCGACGTCGTGCAGAACCAGTCGTCGTACCTGACGCGCGGCTACGCGAAAGTCGCGGTGCAGGTCGCGTACACGAGCGACGTCGAGCGGGCGCTCACGTTGCTCGCCGACGCCGCGAAGGACGTGCCGCGCGTGCTGGCCGAGCCGGCGCCGACTCCGTATCTCGTGAGTTTCGGCGCGGACGGGATCGACCTGGAGCTCGGCTTCTGGATCGAGGATGCGGCGAAAGGCACGTCGGGCGTGCGCTCGAGCGTGAACCGCAACATCTGGCGGCTGTTCAGCGAGCACGGGATTTCGATTCCGTTTCCGCAGCGCGAAGTGCGCGTGGTCGGGCTGCCGGACGGCTTTCCCGCGCCGGGCATGGCGGCCGGGGGCGATCCGGCGGCTGCCAATGGTGCGCTGGACGCGCGCACACCGGCGGCGTAGCGGGCGGGTGCGGTCGATCGTACCGATTCCGCGGTCGAAACCGGATCGTAGACCTTTTCCAGTCCGCCCGTGGACCGCGCGGATTGCGTCAAGGCAAGAAAATATTCATTTTTTACAAAGACTTGGAACGGTTGAAGTAAAATTCTGGTCTACACGCGGTATGCTTTCATTTTTCTGACGCTGGCGTGAGCCGGCGTCGCTCTCATCACAGGTAACTGCCTTGTTGAATTCCCTGCTCGATTTTCTTTCCCACGGGCTTCTGCATTTTTCGTGGTGGCAGGTCGCGCTGTTCGCGCTCGCCGTCACGCACGTCACGATCATCGGCGTAACGGTCTACCTGCACCGCTGCCAGGCGCACCGCGCGCTGGAGCTGCATCCGATCGCGAGCCATTTCTTCCGTTTCTGGCTGTGGATGACGACCGGGATGCTGACCGGCCAGTGGGCCGCGATTCATCGCAAGCACCACGCGAAGTGCGAAACCGAGGAAGATCCGCACAGCCCGCAGACGCGCGGCATCTGGAAGGTGTTCCTCGAGGGCGCCGAGCTGTACCGCGCGGAAGCGAAGAACGAGGAGACGATGCGCAAGTTCAGCCACGGCACGCCGAACGACTGGCTCGAGCGCAATCTCTACTCGAAGTACCCGATCCTCGGCATCAGCATGATGATGGTGATCGACGTCGCGCTGTTCGGCGTGCTCGGCCTGACCGTGTGGGCCGTGCAGATGGTGTGGATCCCGTTCTGGGCGGCGGGCGTCGTCAACGGCTTCGGTCACTTCTGGGGCTATCGCAACTTCAACTCGGCCGACGCGAGCACGAACCTGTTCCCGTGGGGCATCGTGATCGGCGGCGAAGAACTGCACAACAACCACCACACGTTCGCGACGTCGGCGAAGCTGTCGAACAAGTGGTACGAGTTCGACATCGGCTGGATGTACATCCGGATCATGTCGGCATTCGGTCTCGCCAAGGTCAAGAAGGTTGCGCCCACGCCGCGCCTGAACAAGCCGAAGACGGTGCTCGACCAGGAAACGCTGCAGGCCGTGCTGTCGAACCGCTACGAAGTGATGGCGCGCTACGGCAAGGCCGTGAAGCGTGCGTACCGCCAGGAGCTCGCGCACCTGAAGGAGCTCGGTTCGAGCGAGAAGTATCAGTTGATGCGCAGCGCGCGCAAGTGGTTCCACAAGGATGCCGACGGCCTCGACGAGCCGCAGAAAAAGCTGCTGCCGGAAATCTTCGCGAACAGCCAGAAGCTGCATACGTACTTCCAGCTGCGCCAGGATCTCGCCGCGATCTGGGATCGTTCGACCGCGTCGCGCGAACAACTTCTCGCGCAATTGCAGGATTGGTGCCATCGTGCAGAACAAAGCGGCATCAAGGCGCTGCAGGAATTCGCGATGCGCCTGCGTCGCTACGCCTGATTCGAAATCGATTAGAATCTCAGGACGTCACAAACCCCGCGTTGGCGGGGTTTTTTCATTTGGGCCACCGGTTTTTGACGGATCGGCAGCGCCTGAATGGGTATGAGGCTTGGGGAGATGGCGAGTGGGCGCCCCGGGCGAGTGCAAGGGATGGGATCGGGGCAGGGCGCCGAAGCGCCCACGCTGATCGACCGCGAAGCATGGGATCGGAGTAAGTGCTGAAGCGCTAACGCTGATCGACCGCGAAGCATGGGATTAGAGTAAGCGCTGAAGCGCTAACTCTGATCGACAGGAGATATGGAGATGCAATCGACGATCAAACCCGTCGAGTACGACCGGCCCGTCGCCGCAGGGACCGTATGCGGCGTGGGACAGGCGTGGGCCAAGGTGCCCGAGGCGCCGTCCGCCGAGGAGCGCGTTGCGCTGAAGGCGCGCATCAAGGCGTTGCTCGCCCGTGAAAAGGCCGTGCTGGTCGCCCACTACTACGTGGATGCCGAACTGCAGGAACTGGCCGACGAAACCGGCGGCTGCGTGGCCGATTCGCTCGAAATGGCTCGCTTCGGCCGCGATCACGACGCGCAGACGCTGGTCGTCGCCGGCGTGCGCTTCATGGGCGAAACCGCGAAGATCCTGAGCCCGAACAAACGGATCCTGATGCCCGATCTCGACGCGACCTGTTCGCTCGACCTCGGCTGCCCGGTCGACGAATTCTCGGCCTTCTGCGATGCGCATCCGGACCGTACCGTCGTCGTCTACGCGAACACCAGTGCGGCCGTGAAGGCGCGCGCGGACTGGATGGTCACGTCGTCGATCGGTCTCGAGATCGTGGCCGACCTGCACGCGCGCGGCGAAAAGATCATCTGGGCGCCCGACCGCCATCTGGGCAGCTATATCCAGAAGAAGACCGGCGCGGACATGCTGCTGTGGCAGGGCTCGTGCCTTGTCCACGACGAGTTCAAGGGCATCGAGCTCGATCTGCTGCGCGCCGAATATCCGGACGCGAAGGTGCTCGTCCATCCCGAGTCGCCGGAAAACGTCGTGGCGCAGGCCGATGTCGTCGGTTCGACCACGCAACTGATCGACGCGGCCGTCAAGTTCGACGCGAAGCGCTTCATCGTCGCCACCGATCTCGGCATCCTGCACAAGATGCAGCTTGCGGCGCCCGGCAAGACCTTCATCGCGGCGCCGACGGCCGGCAACAGCGCGACCTGCAAGAGCTGCGCGCACTGTCCGTGGATGGCGATGAACGGCCTCGCGAACCTGGCCGACGTGCTCGAACGCGGCCACAACGAGATTTTCGTCGATCCCGCGATCGGGGAGCGCGCGCGTTTGCCGATCGACCGGATGCTCGAATTCGCGGCCGCGCACAAGAAGCGCGTGCAGGCGAGCGGCGACTTGCAGCGCGACCAGCAACTGTTTGCGAACGTGGGGGCGGCGTAATGAACGGCCCCCACGCTCACATTCGTTCGGCCCCCCCCGAGGGGGCGGCCGCCTTCCCTGGGGGCGGCCCGGCGGAAGGCGCCGCGACTGCAGTCTCCCCGCTGTTCGAAGCCGTCCGCGCGCAATACGGCGCGGCATTCGACGCAGCGATCGCGCGCAACGTGGCCGATGCGATCGCCGAAGATGTCGGCACCGGCGACCAGACCGGGCGGCTCGTGCCGGCCGGCGAGCGCCGCCGTGCGCGGATCATCGTGCGCGAGGAAGCCGTGCTGTGCGGCGTACCGTGGTTCGACGCCGTGATCGCCCGGATCGATCCGTCGATCGTCGTGCAATGGCGCTATCGCGAAGGCGACCGGATGACGGCAGATTCGACCGTGTGCGAACTCGAAGGGCCGGCGCGCGCGCTGCTGACCGCCGAGCGCAACGGGCTGAACTTCCTGCAACTGCTGTCGGGCGTCGCGACCGCGACGCGACGTTACGTCGATCGCGTCGAAGGCACGCGCGCGAAGATCCTCGATACGCGCAAGACGCTGCCGGGGCTACGGCTCGCGCAGAAGTACGCCGTGCGCGTGGGCGGCGGCGAGAACCAGCGTCTCGCGCTGGACGACGGCATCCTGATCAAGGAGAACCACATCGCGGCGGCTGGCGGTGTCGGCGAGGCGCTCGATGCGGCGTTCGCGCTGGAGTCGGGCGTGCCCGTGCAGGTCGAAGTCGAGACGCTCGCGCAGCTCGACACGGCGCTCGCGCATGGCGCGCAGTCGGTGCTGCTCGACAACTTCACGCTCGACATGATGCGCGAAGCGGTGCGTGTGGCGAATGGCAAGGCCGTGCTCGAAGTATCGGGCGGCGTCAATTTCGATACGGTGCGCACGTTCGCGGAGACGGGCGTCGATCGCATCTCGATCGGTGCGCTGACGAAGGACGTGCGGGCGACGGACTATTCGATGCGGATTGTCGACTGATCGAACGTCGTTCGATCAGACAAAAGCCGTTGGCGCGCAAACGCCAACGGCTTTTTTCTTCTGCTGCGGACGCGACGGGGAAGGGCGGCGCGCCGCTCAGCGGCGTACGCGCGGCGTGAGCACGCTCGGCAATGCCTTCGGCAGCGTATGCGGCCAGTCGCGGCTGTAGTGCAGCCCGCGGCTTTCGCGGCGCGAGTGCGCGCTCTTCACGATCAGCGTCGCCACGTCGACGAGGTTGCGCAGTTCGAGCAGATCGCGCGTCACGCGGAAATTCGCGTAGTACTCGTGGATCTCGTCGCGCAGCAGCGACAGCCGGTGCTTCGCGCGCTCGAGGCGCTTGTCGGTGCGCACGATGCCGACGTAGTTCCACATCAGGCGGCGCAGTTCGTCCCAGTTGTGTGCAACGACGACTTCCTCGTCCGCATCCGACACGCGGCTTTCGTCCCAGGCGGGCAGCGCGGCGGGCGCGTCGGCGTCGAAGCCGGCCGCCTCGATCGCCCCGGCCGCCGCGCGGCCGATCACGAGGCATTCGAGCAGCGAGTTGCTCGCGAGCCGGTTCGCGCCGTGCAACCCCGTGTACGACGTTTCGCCGACCGCATACAGGCCGGCGAGATCGGTGCGGCCGGCGAGATCGGTGACGACGCCGCCGCACGTATAGTGCGCGGCCGGCACGACGGGGATCGGCTGTTTCGCGATGTCGATGCCGAATTCGAGGCAGCGCGCATGGATCGTCGGAAAATGTTCGCGCAGGAACGCTTCCGGCTGGTGGCTGATGTCGAGATACACGCAGTCGATCCCGCGCTTCTTGATCTCGAAGTCGATCGCGCGTGCGACGATGTCGCGCGGCGCGAGTTCGGCGCGCGGATCGTGCGCGGGCATGAAGCGCGTGCCGTCGGGCAGCTTCAGGAGGCCGCCTTCGCCGCGCACGGCTTCCGAAATCAGGAACGACTTCGCGTACGGATGAAACAGGCAGGTCGGGTGGAACTGGATGAATTCCATGTTCGACACGCGACAGCCGGCACGCCACGCCATCGCGATGCCGTCGCCGGTCGCGGTGTCGGGATTCGTCGTATACAGATAGACCTTGCCGGCGCCGCCGGTGGCGAGCACCGTATGCGGTGCCTCGATCGTGATCGTCCGGTCGTTGTCGACGTCGAGCGCATACAGGCCGTGACAGCGGCGGCCGGGCAGGCCGAGCCGGTCCGACGTGATCAGGTCGATCGCATGGTGGTTTTCGAAGAACGTGATGTTCGGATGCTGGCGCGCGCGCGCCGACAGCGTCGCCAGCACCGCATGGCCGGTCGCATCGGCCGCATGGATGATCCGGCGGTGACTGTGGCCACCTTCGCGCGTCAGGTGAAAGCCGAGTTCGGCCGCGTCGTCCTTCGTGAACGGCACGCCTTGCGAGATCAGCCATTCGATCGCTTCGCGGCCGTGCTCGACGATGTAGCGCGTCGCGCCTTCGTCGCACAAGCCGCCACCGGCGACCAGCGTGTCGTCGACGTGGTTCTCGATGCTGTCCGCCGAGTCGAGGACCGCCGCGATGCCGCCCTGCGCGTTATCGCTCGCCCCCTCCATCATCGAACGTTTCGCGATCAACGCGACACGTCGCGTGCTGGCCAGGTTGAGTGCGACCGACAGCCCTGCCAGGCCGCTGCCGACGATCGCCACGTCGAATTTCATGCTGCATCTCCATCGTTACGCTTTTTGATCTTGCGTTCCGTCGGCCGTCGCCGCGGAAAGGGGAGAGCATACCGCGTCGGGCGCGAGCGCGCGCGCCAAAACAAAAAGCCCCGCAGATGCGGGGCTTTTCGGTCGCCGTCAGGCTGGCAGAAACCGGAGATTACTTGATCTTGGTTTCTTTGTATTCCACATGCTTGCGGACGACGGGATCGAACTTCTTGATCGCCATCTTTTCCGGCATGTTGCGCTTGTTCTTCGTGGTCGTGTAGAAGTGACCCGTACCAGCGGTCGACTCGAGCTTGATCTTGTCGCGGGCGCCTTTTGCCATGATTGTGCTCCTTGGGCTTAGGCTTCGCCGCGTGCGCGCAGGTCAGCGAGCACGGAATCGATGCCGTTCTTGTCGATCAGGCGCAGGCCGGCGTTCGAGACGCGCAGGCGCACCCAGCGGTTTTCGCTCTCTACCCAGAACCGGCGGTTTTGCAGGTTCGGCAGGAAGCGACGCTTCGTCTTGTTGTTGGCGTGGGAAACGTTGTTGCCGCTCATCGGCGCTTTCCCAGTTACTTGGCATACGCGTGCCATGAGAGCACTCCTAATACGCTAAATTCGGGGTTCGATCGCCGGTGAAGGTTCCATCGCACCGCCACGTGATCCATGGCTGCACTCAGAACGCCGTAGCCCTTACAGACAAGGCCCTTCGATGGCTAGAACTGGTTGGAAAAAAGACAGACGGCGATTCTAGCAGAAAAAGTTCAGAAAAATCAAACCTAATTTCGCTTCGCCGTTGCGGCGCCTTGGGATGGGCCGCCGCGCCACAGTCTACAGCCAACCGGCCCGCGCGAACGAAAAAGTATCGCTGACGCCGACGACGATGTGATCGAGCAGCCGCACGTCGACGAGCTCGAGCGCGTCTTTCAGCACGCGGGTCAGGCGGCGGTCTTCCGCGCTCGGCTGCACCGTGCCCGACGGATGGTTGTGCGCGACGATCAGCGCCGCGGCGTTGTGTTTCATCGCGCGGCGCACGATCTCGCGCGGATAGACGGCCATGCGCGTAAGCGAGCCGCGCGCGATTTCCTCCATGTCGATCAGGCAGTTGCGCGCGTCCAGGTAGACCGCGATGAACACTTCGTACTGGCGCGTGCCGATCTTCAGTCGCAAACAATCCTCGACGGCACCGGGCGAGTCGATCTGCATCCGTTCTTCCGCTTTCTCCACCAGCATGCGCCGCGCGATCTCGGTGACCGCGACGAGGCGCGCGGAGCGCGCGGGGCCGATGCCGGGATGCGCCTCGAAATCGTCGGTGGTCGCTTCGAGCAGCCCGTGCAACGTGCCGAACTGCTCGACCAGTCCGCGGGCGGTGACGAATACGTCGTGCCCGGGCTTGCCGGTGCCGAGCAGCAGCGCGATCAGCTCGTCGTCGGTCAGCGCGGCCGGCCCGCGTTCCACCAGCCGTTCGCGCGGCCGCTCGGGCCGCCAGTCGCCCGTGCGGCGCCTGCGCCGGTTGATCGGGATGACGCGGCCGGGCGGATCGGCCGGCGTGTCGGCGGTGTCGCGGCATTCGGCCGACGGCAGGATGGGGCGGGGTGACGGCATGATCGGAACTCCATTGGCGGCAGGCGGCGTGCGCAACGTCGTCGCACTTTCCGCCTTGCACGCTCAGGTGACTTACAATATTGGCTTTGCGCCGGGCCATTCGGCCGTATCGGGCGCCGACTGAACGAGTAATTCATGAGCCTCATCGATCTATCCGAAGTGAAGCCCGGTTCCCACGTCACGTTGCATTACCGGCTGGCACTGGCCGACGGCGCCGACATCGTCAACACCTTCTCGGACAAGCCGGCCACGCTGTTGCTGGGCGCGGGGCAACTGGCGCCATCGCTGGAACAGATTCTGCTCGGGCTCAGGGTCGGCGACCACTCGACTTTTCAGCTAGCCCCCGATCAGGGGTTCGGCCCCCGCAATCCCGACATGCTCCAGCGCGTGACGCTGTCGACGCTGCGCGAGAACGGAATGGTCGGCGACGATTTCACGCCGGGCGAACTCATCGAGTTCAATGCACCGGATGGCGGGCGCTACGCGGGGGTGCTGAAGGAAGTCGGCGAGACCTCGGCACTGTTCGACTTCAATCATCCGCTCGCGGGCCAGGCGCTCACGTTCGAAGTGAAAATCATCGGAATCCTGTAATCATGAGTACCACCGATATGCTGTCCGGGCAGACCGTCGCCGCCGACGCCGAAATCCTGCTGGCCCAGCCGCGCGGCTTCTGTGCGGGCGTCGACCGCGCGATCGAGATCGTCGAGCGCGCCATCGCGATGCACGGTGCGCCGATCTACGTTCGTCACGAAATCGTCCACAACAAGTACGTGGTCGAGGATCTGAAGAAGAAGGGCGCGATCTTCGTCGAAGAGCTCGAGGAAGTGCCGGCCGGCAATACCGTGATCTTCAGTGCGCACGGCGTGTCGAAAGCCGTGCGCGACGAGGCCGACGTACGCGGGCTGCGCATTTACGACGCAACCTGCCCGCTCGTCACGAAGGTGCACGTCGAGGTCGCGAAGATGCGCCAGGACGGCGTCGACATCGTCATGATCGGGCACAAGGGCCATCCCGAAGTCGAAGGCACGATGGGCCAGGTCGAGCGCGGCATGCACCTCGTCGAAAGCGTCGAGGACGTGCAGAAGCTCGAGCTCGCCGATCCCGAGCGCATCGCGCTCGTCACGCAGACGACGCTGTCCGTCGACGACGCGGCCGAAATCATCGGCGCGCTGAAGGCGAAGTATCCGAAGATCCGCGAACCGAAGAAGCAGGACATCTGCTATGCGACGCAGAACCGCCAGGACGCGGTGAAGTTCATGGCACCGCAATGCGATGTCGTGATCGTGGTCGGGAGCCCGAACAGTTCGAATTCGAGCCGGCTGCGCGAAGTGGCGGAAAAGCGCGGCGTGGCCGCGTACATGGTTGACGCGCCCGACCAGATCGATCCGGCATGGGTCGCCGGCAAGCGCCGCATCGGCGTGACGGCCGGCGCGTCGGCGCCCGAGGTGCTCGCCCAGGCCGTGATCGCACGGCTGCGCGAACTCGGCGTGCGCAACGTCCGCGCACTCGACGGCATCGAGGAAAACGTGTCGTTTCCGCTGCCGCGCGGGTTGAACCTGCCGCCCGCCACTTGATTGCCGCATCGCACCCGCGGAATACCGAAGCGCGCCTCCCGGCGCGCTTTTTTTGTGTGTCGAAATTGCGATCGCAACCATGATTCCCAATCGTGGTGCAACCCGGTTGCTCCCGGCGCGCTCAATCGTGTCTCAAAATTGGTTGCAATGCAGGAAAACCCCATCGAATCAGGAATATTGGCGTCCTGTAAATGGAGTTACAATGCGCCCGTTTTCAAGCCGGAATGGCTTTGAAATCGGGTTTTGGCAAGGCGCGGGAGACCATTCAATGCATGTGAAGTTGGCTTACGCCGTGTCCGTCGCCGCACCGGTTGCAATCCTTGCCGGCTGCAGCAAAAAGAGCGACGACGGGGCGGGCAGGGAAGCTGCGGGGTTCGCGGCGCCATCGGCCAGCGGCGGGCGCGTCGCCGGAAGCGGACGTGCGGCGCCATCGGCGCGCCGTCTCGCGCAACTGGGCAGGGACAAGGAATACGGGGCACGTTTGACGATCGAGGAAATCAACGCGCTTGGCCCGACGAGCGGGCCGGCAGCGGGCATGCAGGCTGCGTCGCGGCAAGCGGCCGGTCGACGGATGCCGGACGATCGCGGCGTTGCCCGCAGCGTGCCGAGGCCACTGTCCCCCCTTCGATTCGATTCGACGAAACGGCATGCCGCCGCGACCGCCCGTGTCGGGGCGCGCAGCCTGGTTCGTACGATGGATTCCGATGCAGTCCTGACGGAAGTCGGGCGCGATTGCCGCAACGCCTTGCCGGGCGACGCGGCGCGGAATCCGCTCCGTCCGGGCGCGATGTTTGCGTGGCACCGGACGGGCCAAGGCACGGATGCCGGGCAACCGGACGACGGCCGTCTCGGCATGCTGCCCCACGACTTCAAGGAGGCCACGAACACCGTCCTCGATGTCGTGACGATTTAGCGACGGGACTCACGACGGCACCGAAACAGTGCGGTGCCGTTTTCGTATCCGCTCCGGCGGCAGGCCCGGCCGTACAGGCCGGGCGGCGCGCGCCGGGACGATCCACCCTTACCGGTATCGAACTAGTACCCGCAGTGTCGCCGAGAAGGCGCGATTCCTCGCTTACCGGCGGGGCGCAACGTCCTCCGGCAGCATGGGCCAAGGAGCTTTAAATGGATATTTTCGTCCAGCAGGTTCTCAACGGGCTGGTGCTCGGCAGTGTGTACGCCATCATCGCGTTGGGATACACGATGGTGTACGGCATTCTCGGCATCATCAACTTCGCGCACGGCGACGTGCTGATGATCGGCGCGATGGTCGCACTGTCGGCCATCACCGTGCTGCAGAACCACTTTCCCGGACTCGGCAACGTCGCGACGCTGACGATCGGCCTGGGCATCGCCGCGGTCGTCTGTGCGTTCGTCGGCTTCACGATCGAGCGCGTCGCGTACCGTCCGCTGCGCCGCGCGCCGCGCCTCGCGCCGCTGATCACCGCGATCGGCGTGTCGATCCTGCTGCAGACGGCCGCGATGATCATCTGGTCGCGCAACCCGCTGCCGTTCCCGCAATTGCTGCCGACCGACCCGATCAACGTGATCAAGGCGACCGACACGACGCCCGGCGCCGTGATCTCGGTCACTGAAATCGTGATCATCGCGGTCGCGTTCATCGTGATGGGCGGCCTGCTGCTGCTCGTGCACAAGACCAAGCTCGGCCGCGCGATGCGCGCGATCGCCGAAAGCCCGAACACCGCGAGCCTGATGGGCGTGAACCCGAACTTCGTGATCTCGGCAACCTTCATGATCGGCTCCGCGCTCGCCGCGCTGGCCGGCGTGATGATCGCGTCCGAATACGGCAACGTGCACTTCTACATGGGCTTCATCCCCGGCATGAAGGCGTTCACCGCGGCGGTGCTCGGCGGGATCGGCAACCTCGGCGGCGCGATGGTCGGCGGCGTGCTGCTCGGCCTGATCGAGCAGCTCGGGGCCGGCTACATCGGCAACCTCACGGGCGGCGTATTCGGCAGCAACTACCAGGACGTGTTCGCCTTCATCGTGCTGATCGTCGTGCTGGTGTTCCGTCCGTCGGGCCTGCTGGGCGAACGGGTCGCGGATCGCGCGTAACGGAAGGGGAGCAAACAACATGACATCCATTCAACCGATCGAATCGTCGACGTCGCTCGTCGAAGAGCGCAACACCGCCAAGACCGTCGTCATCGGCCTCCTCACCGCGGTCCTCGTGATCGCCGCGCCGATCGTGATCGGCTCGGCCGGCGGCAACTACTGGGTGCGCGTGCTCGACTTCGCGATGCTGTACGTGATGCTCGCGCTGGGCCTGAACGTGGTGGTCGGCTTCGCCGGCCTGCTCGACCTCGGCTACATCGCGTTCTACGCGGTGGGCGCGTACACGGCGGCACTGCTGAGCTCGCCGCACCTGACCTCGCAATTCGAGTGGATCGCGGCGCTCGCGCCGAACGGCCTGCACGTGCCGTTCCTGATCATCGTGCCGATCGCGATGGCGCTGGCGGCGACCTTCGGGATCCTGCTCGGGGCACCGACGCTGCGCCTGCGCGGCGACTATCTGGCGATCGTGACGCTCGGCTTCGGTGAAATCGTCCGGATCTTCATGAACAACCTCGACCGTCCGGTGAACATCACCAACGGCCCGAAGGGGATCACGGGCATCGATCCGGTGCACGTCGGCGGCTTCAACCTGTCGCAGACGCATACGCTGTTCGGCTTCCAGCTGCCGTCGGTCTACATGTACTACTACCTGTTCGTGCTCTGCTCGCTGCTGGTGATCTGGGTGTGTACGCGTCTGCAGCACTCGCGTATCGGCCGTGCATGGGCAGCGATCCGCGAAGACGAGATCGCGGCGAAGGCGATGGGCATCAACACCCGTAACGTGAAGCTGCTGGCGTTCGCGATGGGCGCATCGTTCGGCGGCCTGTCGGGCTCGATGTTCGGCGCGTTCCAGGGCTTCGTGTCGCCCGAGTCGTTCACGTTCTGGGAATCGATCGTCGTGCTCGCCTGCGTGGTGCTCGGCGGCATGGGCCATATCCCGGGCGTGATCCTGGGCGCGGTGCTGCTCGCGATCTTCCCGGAATTCCTGCGCTCGACGATGAGCCCGCTGCAGCATGCGCTGTTCGGTCATGACGTCGTCGATACCGAAGTGATCCGTCAGGCGCTGTACGGCCTCGCGATGGTGATCATCATGCTGTACCGCTCGGAAGGCCTGTGGCCCGCGCCGAAGCATGAGGACAAGATCGCGAAACTGGCGAAGCGCAACAGCAAGAAGCCGGTGCGCGCTTAACCAACGGACAAGGGGATACACACATGAGCGACAAGCAAATCCGACTGTCCGTGCAGGGCGTGAACAAGCGTTTCGGCGGCCTGCAGGCGCTGTCCGACGTCGGCCTCCAGATCAAGGAAGGCGAGATCTACGGCCTGATCGGCCCGAACGGCGCCGGCAAGACGACGTTCTTCAACGTGATCACGGGCCTCTACACGCCGGACTCCGGCGACTTCAAGCTGGACGGCCAGAACTACACGCCGACGGCCGTGCACCAGGTGGCCAAGGCCGGCATCGCGCGCACGTTCCAGAACATCCGCCTGTTCGGGGGGATGACGGCGCTCGAGAACGTGATGGTGGGCCGCCACGTGCGCACCAAGCACGGGCTGCTCGGCGCGGTGTTCCAGACGCCGGCCGAACGCCAGGAAGAGCGCGAGATCAAGGAACGCGCGATCGAGCTGCTCGAATACGTCGGCGTGCTGCAGTACGCCGACTACACGTCGCGCAACCTGTCGTACGGTCACCAGCGTCGTCTGGAAATCGCACGGGCCCTTGCGACCGATCCGAAGCTGCTCGCGCTCGACGAGCCGGCCGCCGGGATGAACGCGACCGAGAAGGTCGAACTCACGCGCCTGCTCGACAAGATCCGCTCGGACGGCCGCACGATCCTGCTGATCGAGCACGACGTGAAGCTCGTGATGGGGCTGTGCAACCGGATGACGGTGCTCGATTACGGCAAGGTGATCGCCGAGGGTCTGCCGCAGGACGTGCAGAAGAATCCGAAGGTGATTGAGGCATATCTCGGCGCAGGGGTGCACTGATGGCAGCGGCAATGTTGAAAATCAAGGGCTTGCAGGTCAACTACGGCGGCATCCAGGCCGTCAAGGGCGTTGACATGGAAGTCCGTCAGGGCGAGCTCGTGACGCTGATCGGCGCGAACGGCGCCGGCAAGACCACGACGATGAAGGCGATCACCGGCCTGAAGCCGTACTCGGCAGGCGACATCGAGTACGACGGCAAGTCGATCAAGGGCGTGCCGTCGCACGAACTGCTCAAGCGCGGGCTCGCGATGGTGCCGGAAGGCCGCGGGATCTTCGCGCGGATGTCGATCATCGAGAACATGCAGATGGGCGCGTACCTGCGCAACGACAACGAGCAGATCAAGAAGGACGTCGACCGGATGTTCGGCTTTTTCCCGCGCCTGAAGGAACGGGCGACGCAGCTCGCGGGCACGCTGTCGGGCGGCGAGCAGCAGATGCTGGCGATGTCGCGCGCGATTCTGAGCAAGCCGAAGTTGCTGCTGCTCGACGAGCCATCGATGGGTCTGTCGCCGATCATGGTCGAGAAGATCTTCGAAGTGGTGCGCGAGATTTCGAAGGAAGGCATCACGGTGCTGCTGGTCGAGCAGAACGCACGCCTCGCGCTGCAGGCGGCCGACCGCGGCTACGTGATGGATTCGGGCACGGTCACGATGGAAGGCGATGCGAAGCAGATGCTCGACGATCCGAAGGTGCGGGCTGCGTATCTCGGTGAATGAATGAGCGGGCCCGGCGCGGCGGCGGTTGCCGGCGCGTCGCGCAAGGGCTTTCGAAAAGCTGTCGCGGGATGCCGTGACAGCTTTTTTTTCGTCCGGCGTGTCCGGCGGCGAACTGTGCTCGCGGATGCGACGCCATTCATCGGGTAGCGAGGCCGGCCACGCGGTGCGGGACACGGCGGCGTGTCGGTTTGCCGGCAGCCGGCCGCCACCGGCCCTCCGCCACCGGCCGTCCGCCACTGGCCCTTTGCCACCGGCCCTCCGCAAACCGACACGCGGGAGGCGTAGCATGGCCGATCCATCGCGATACGGAGAGCACGCATGAGTCTGGACTACGGTTTCGTGAAGGCGAAGGTGACGTCGGTGGCGCAGCTGAAGGGCTCACCGCACGGCAGCGAGATCCAGTATCACATCCATCTGACACTCGCGTTGCCGAGCGGCGACTGGGATGTCGCGGTCAATGTTGGCACCAACGATGCGGATGACCTGCTGAACTACAAGCTCGTCTACGATTTCCATCATCCGATCACGGCGACGCTGGCGGCCGCAGCCGAAGGCTATACGGACCTCACCGGGCACGCCGCGCTACCTGCGCTCGACTATTTGCGCAGCGATATCCTGAACGAGACGGGGGCGTGGCGCGCGAGCGCCGTGATGGACGGCACCGAGCACGCGGAGCCGATTCCGTCGCTGCTGCGGCTCGTCAATGCCGCCCAGTCGCAAGGGCTCGATGTGGTCGTTTTCGGCCGCACGTATGCGCAAGGCAACGGCATCCACGACACGCACATGAACCAGGGCTCGACAGGCTCGAACTACCTGCACCGCGCGGGCAACGACCGCAACGACCACAACGACGTGTGGCAGGACGGCGCGCTGATCGTGCGCGTGAGCGACACGCAGTGGGCCGCGTATTTCGCGGCGTTCGAGCAGCAGGCCGTGCCGACCGACGCGCTCGGCAATCCGCTGCCGGGCGCGGGGCCGATCACGCGCTGAGCCGTGCCGCTGCCGGCGGCCGTGTTACGCGGCGGGCAGCGTCTTGCCGAACGAGATGCGTTCCTCGACGCGATAGCCGAGCGCCGCATAGAAGCGGCATGCGTCGTCGTTGCCGGGCAGCACCTGCAGGTTGATCTTCAGGCAGCCGCGCGCGGCGAGCGCGCGCTCCGCATGTGCGATCAGCGCGCGGCCGACGCCGAGCCGGCGTACGTCGTTCGCGACGCCGAACGAATAGAGCCAGCCGCGATGTCCGTCGAAACCGGCCATCAGCGTGCCGACGACGCGCGCCCCGCTGGTCGCGACGAAGAACAGCTCCGGCTGCGTCGCGAGCTTCAGCTCGATCGATCGTAGCGGATCGCGGTGCGGCGGCGCACCGGCTTCGTCGTACTGCGGGAACGCGTCGCGCCATACCGCGAGGACGGCATCGGTGTCGGCGCGTTCGAACGGGCGGATCACGACAGCATCGGCGGCGGCATCCATCGCGGCGGCTCCCTTACAGCGTGTCGAGGATCGACCGCAGCATCGCCATCATCCGGTCGATTTCTTCGGTCGTCACGTTCAGCGCGGGCATGAAGCGCAGCAGGTTCGGCCGCGCGGCATTCAGCAGCAGGCCGTCGGGCTGCATGTCGCGCGCCTTCTCGACGATCTGCGGGCCGATGTCCTTGCCGAGCAGCAGCGCGCGCAGCAGGCCTTCGCCGCGTTCGCCCTCGAAGCCGCGCTCCTCCGCAAGCTCGAGCAGCTTGCGCTTCAGGTATTCGCCGCGCTCGCGCACGCCTTCGAGGAAGCCGGGCGCGACGAGCTGCGAGATGACCGAATAACCGACCGCCGTCATCAGCGGGTTGCCGTTGTACGTGCCGCCCTGGTCGCCGGCCTCGAACACCGCGACATCGGCCTTCGACAGCAGCGCCGCGAGCGGCACGCCGCTGCCGATGCCCTTGCCGAGCGTCATGACGTCCGGCTCGATATCGGCGAGTTCGTACGCGAACAGCGTGCCCGCGCGACCGCAGCCGCTCTGTACTTCGTCGACGATCAGCAGCAGGTTGTGCTGTTTCGTCAGTGCGCGCAACTCGCGCATGAATTCGCGCGTGGCCGGAATCACGCCGCCTTCGCCCTGGATCGGTTCGAGCATCACCGCGACGGTCTTGTCGGTGATCAGCTTCTCGACCGAGTTGATGTTGTTCAGTTCGGCCTTCGGGAAGCCCGGCACCTGCGGCGCGTAGATCGTGTCCCAGCCCGGCTTGCCGCTGGCCGACATCGTCGCGAGCGTGCGGCCGTGGAAGCTGTGATCGAACGTGATGATCTCGTACGCGCCGTTCCTGAACTTGCGGCCCCACTTGCGCGCGAGCTTGATCGCGCCTTCGTTCGCCTCGGCGCCGCTGTTCGTGAAGAACACCTTGTCGAACACGCTGTGCTGCGTGAGCAGCGCCGCGAGCTTCGCCATCGGCTCGTTGTAGAACGCCGGCGACGGGTTCAGCAGCTTGTCGGCCTGCGTTTTCAGTGCTTCGACGACACCGTCGTTGCAGTGACCGAGGCTGTTGACGGCCCAGCCCTGGATGAAGTCCAGATAGCGCTTGCCCGTGTGATCGTAGAGCCACGAACCCTTGCCGTGCGTAAACACGATGTCGGGGCGGTTCGTGATGTACATCAGCGAGTCGATCGGATAATCGTTCAGGGGCATGGCGGCAGACTCCAGCGGGCGTTGAAAGGAAACGGGCAATAAAAAAGCCACGGAAGGCCGTGGCTGGTGGGTCGAACAGCTTGTGCGTAACCGGTGAAGCGGAGGAGGGTTACGCGCGAGTCCGTGACGAGCCGGCGGCATCCGGGCGGAGCGGCGAGCGGCGACGTCGGAGAGCGGACAGGAAGCGGTTCATGTGCGCAAGCATAAGGCATCCCGCGCCCCACTGTAAACCGCCGCGATGCCACGAATGTGACACGGGCGGCGCGCAGCAGGGCGCGGGCGCGCCCGGCGCTCAGACCGGATGCGCGAGATCGGCGGCGCTCGTAAACGAGTCCGCGTAGAACTCGTCGGCCGGCAGCGCGTGGTGCTGCGTGAAGTCGCGCTGCGCGGATTCGACCATCACCGGCGCGCCGCACGCGTACACCTGATGGCCCGACAGATCGGGCAGGTCCTCGATCACCGCGCGATGGACGAAGCCCGTGCGGCCCGTCCACTGGTCGGCGTCGTCCGGCTCGGAGAGCACCGGCACGTACTTGAAGTTCGGGATGTCGCGCGCCCACTGCTCGGCGAGTTCGGCGAGGTAGATGTCCTTCTTGCGGCGCGCGCCCCAGTAGAGCGTCATCGGGCGCGTGATGCCCGAGTGCTTCACGTGCTCGATGATCGCCTTGATCGGCGCGAAGCCGGTGCCCGACGCGAGCAGCACGATCGGCTTGTCGGAGTCCTCGCGCAGGAAGAACGTGCCGAGCGGGCCTTCGAAGCGCAGGATGTCGCGCTCCTTCATCGCGCCGAACACGTGGTCGGTGAACTTGCCGCCCGGCATGTGGCGGATGTGCAGCTCGATCGGGCCTTCCTCGTGCGGCGCGTTCGCCATCGAGTAGCTGCGGCGCGAGCCGTCCTTCAGGATGAATTCGACGTACTGGCCCGCGAGGTACTGCAGGCGTTCGTTGGCCGGCAACTGCAGCTTCACGACCATCACGTCGTCCGCCTTGCGTTCGAGCGCGGCGATCCGGCACGGCAGCTTCTTGACCTGCACGCCGTCGACGCCGGCGATCTCGCGCACGTCGATCTCGAGATCGCATTGCGCCTTCGAGCAGCACAGCAGCGCGAGGCCGCGCGTGCGTTCGTCGTTGGACAGCGCCGACGCGGCGTGCGGGCCTTGTTCGATCTGGCCCGACACGATCTGGCCCTTGCAGGAGCCGCACGCGCCGTTCTTGCAGCCGTACGGCAGATGGACGTTCTGGCGCAGCGCGGCCGCCAGCACGGTTTCGTCCGACTCGACCTGGAATTGCCGGCCGCTTTGCTTGAGAGTGACGTTGAATGCCATAGAACCAAACTAGAACAAAATGGGAGGACCGTGCGTGTCGCGCACGGCAGCTACAATGCAAAACCGTTGCGCGTCGCGCAACGGCGGCTACTGATTTCGCAACCAACATGATCGCGACACGAATCCTGCGCCGGCCGCGCGTACTGATCGTCGGCTGCGGCGACGTCGGCATGCGCTGCGTCGCGCAATGGCGTGACGCGCGCCGCAATCTGCGCATCTTCGCGCTGACGAGCCACCCGGCCCGCCGCGACGAACTGCGCGCCGTGGGCGCGACGCCGATCGTCGGCGATCTCGATCGCCCGGCGACGCTCGGCCGCCTCGCGGGCCTCGCCCGCACGATCCTGCATCTCGCGCCGCCGCAATCCGACGGCCGCGACGACCGGCGCACGCGTGCGCTGATCGCCGCAACGTCCATGCCCGCGCGTCGGCCGGCGGCGCCGCCGGCACCGGCGGCCGGCCGGCTCCGAACGCTGCGCAGCGCGGCGCGACAGGCCGGCGCGCCCGTTCGGGCAGCGCGTATTGTACCCGACGGTCTTCGCGCGCCGAGGCTCGTCTACGCCAGTACGACGGGCGTCTACGGCGATTGCGGCGGCGCGCGTATCGACGAAACGCACCCGCTACGCCCTGCGAACCCGCGTGCGTTCCGGCGCGTGTCGGCCGAGCGGCAACTGCGCGCGGCGACGGTGCGCGGCGCGTTGTCCGCGCGCATCGTGCGCATTCCCGGCATCTATGCGGCGAACCGCTTGCCGCTCGCGCGGCTCGAGCGCGGCACGCCGGCGCTCGAGCCGGCCGACGACGTGTACACGAACCACATCCACGCGGACGATCTCGCGGCGATCCTGCGCCGCGCGGCCGAGCGCGGCAAGCCGGCGCGCGTCGTGCACGCGTCGGACGACACCGAACTGCGGATGGGGGAGTATTTCGACCGGGTCGCGCAGGCGCTCGGCCTGCCGAGGCCGCCGCGCGTCAGCCGCGCGGACGCGGAGCGCCTGCTCGAGCCGACGCTGCTGTCGTTCATGCGCGAGTCGCGGCGCCTGTCCAACGCACGGCTCAAAGCCGAATTGTGCGTGACGTTGCGCTATCCGACCGTAGACGATTTCCTTCAAACGCTCGCGCCGGGCAGCGCGTCAGGTGAGCGCCGGTAACGCCTCGATCAACAGGAAGCACAGCAGCGCACCGATCAGCGCGCCGATCAGGTTCGGATGATATTTGTGCTTCAGATGCATCGTGACCAGCAGGCCGCCGATCGCGATGACGCCGATGACCGCGAACGCGATCATCACCGACGACAGTTCGAAAGAATGGTTGATGTTCATGACGTCCCCCCTGCATCGCTGCTCTTGCAGCTTGTGATTTCAGTATAGCGGGGGAACCTGCGGCGCAGGGGCGGCCGGATGCCGAACGGTCGTGCGGATTTTCCCTTACAGGGTTTGGACGGGATTGCGCAGCGCGGCAAGGTCGGCTTCGTCGAGCCACCGCCATGCGCCGGGTGCGAGGTCGCCCGGCAGCGCGAAGCCGCCGATGCTTTCGCGATGCAGCGACTCGACGCGGTTGCTCGCCGCCGCGACCATCCGCTTGACCTGGTGGTACTTGCCTTCGAGCACGGTCAGCGCGAGCGCGTGCGTGTCGCGGGCGGCGGCGGCGACGGCCACGATCGGCTTCGGCTCGCCATGCAATTGCACGCCGGTGCGCAGCGCCTGCAGTTGCGTGTCGTCGAGCGGGTGGCGTACGGTCGCGACGTAAGTCTTCGGCACCTTGCGCTTCGGCGACGTGTACGCGTGCACGAACTGGCCGTCGTCGGACAGCAGCAGCAGGCCGGTCGTGTCCTGGTCGAGCCGGCCGACGCACTGCACGCCGCGTGCGACGAGCGGCGCGGGCAACAGGCTGAACACGCTCGCATGGTGCTGCGGATCGCGCGAACACTCGTAGCCGGCCGGCTTGTTGAGCGCGAGATATGCGCGCGCATGGAACGGCCATGCCGTATCGTCGACCGAGAACACGAGGCCGTCGGTATCGAAGATGGCGTCCGGGTCGGTCGAGGTCGCGCCCGCGACGGCGACGCGGCCTGCTTCGATCAGGCCGCGGCACTGGCGGCGCGAGCCGAAGCCCTGGGTGTAGAGAATGCTTTCGAGATCCATAGCGCGCGCATTCTATCAAGCACCGGCGCAGGGCCGGCATGGACGCGCATGCTGGTAAGCTGCCGGAACGCTGCGCGGCGCGCGGCGCCCGTTCATTCTTCACGGAACGCTCATGCCTTTCGATTCATTCCCGTTCGGCCGCCGTGCTGCCGCCGTCATCGTCGCCGCGACCGTTTCGTCGACCGCGTTCGCGCACGCGCATCTCGCGAAAAGCGACCCGCCGGCGGGCGCCGCGCTGGCAGCCGCACCGGCGGCCGTCACGATCGACTTCACCGAGCCGCTGGAGCCGGCATTCAGCTCGATCGTCGTCGTCGACGGCGACGGCAAGACGGTGTCGAGCGGCCGCGCGCGCATCGACGCGTCGAACCGCAAGCGGATGACGGTGCCGCTCGCGGCGCTCGGCCCGGGCGCGTATACGGTGAAGTGGGCGGCCGTCGCGACCGACGGGCATCGCACGCAGGGCGCGTACGGCTTCGGCGTGAAGTGACGCAACGGCGGCGGCAAGCCCGTGCCAGGATTGCCGCCGCCTTTATCCGACAGGAGTCTCCGGCATGAATCCGACGACGCTCGACGCACTCGCCGATTTCCCCCGCCAGCTCGAAGCGCATTTCGCGGCCGTCCCCGACGGCTATGCGCGCTGGACCCCGGACGACTGGGCCGGCATGCCGAGCGAGCATTTCTCGCCGCTCGGGCAGCTCTGCCATGTGCGCGACATCGAGATCGACGGCTATCACGTGCGGCTGCGCCGCATGCTCGACGAAGACCGGCCGCGGCTCGTCTCGATCGACGGCGACGCGCTCGCGATCGAGCGGCGCTACGACGACGCGTATGCGTCCGACGTGCTCGCGGCGATTCGCGACGCGCGGCGCGAGACGCTGGAACTGCTGTCGCGCCTCACGCCCGAACAGTTCGAGCGTACCGGCGAGTTCGAGGGCTACGGTGCGCTGACCGTGCGCGGGCTTGTCCATTACCTGTGCAGCCACGATCAGCAGCATCTGGCCGGCATGCAGTGGCTGCTCGGCAAGATCGACGCAGCGCTGCACGCGCGCTGAGCCGGCCGGCGGCCGCGCAGTCGATCGCAGAATCCGGTGCCGCCGTCGGTGCGGCCGGCCACCTTGCATGGCTTCGATTGGATAGTATTTCTGGATAATCCATCCAGCCGCGGCCGGCTGACCGGCGGCTCGTGCATGCCTACACTCCTAGCTTCGTCCAACGAAAAAAGGAGTCAACCGTGGCAACTCATACGCTCGCAGACAAGGTCGTCCTGATCGCAGGCGGCGCAAAGAATCTCGGCGGCCTGATCGCCCGGGATCTGGCAGGCCACGGCGCGAAGGCGGTGGCGATTCACTACAACAGCGCGGCATCGCAGGCGCAGGCCGAGGAGACGGCCGCCGCGGTGCGCGCGGCCGGCGCGCAAGCCGCGACGTTCCAGGCGGACCTGACGACGGCTGCCGCGGTCGAGAAGCTGTTCGACGACGCAAAGCAGCGCTTCGGCAAGATCGACATCGCGATCAACACGGTCGGCAAGGTGTTGAAGAAGCCGTTCACCGAGATCAGCGAGGCCGAGTACGACGAGATGTTCGCGGTCAACAGCAAGTCGGCGTTCTTCTTCATCAAGGAAGCCGGGCGGCACCTCGAGGATCACGGCAAGCTCGTCACGCTCGTGACGTCGCTGCTCGGCGCGTTCACGCCGTTCTACGCGGCGTACGAAGGGTCGAAGGCGCCGGTCGAGCACTTCACGCGCGCGGCGTCGAAGGAATACGGCGCGCGCGGCATCTCGGTGACGGCCGTCGGGCCGGGCCCGATGGACACGCCGTTCTTCTATCCGGCCGAAGGCGCCGATGCGGTCGCGTACCACAAGACGGCCGCCGCGCTGTCGCCGTTCAGCAAGACGGGGCTGACCGACATCGAGGACGTCGTGCCGTTCATCCGCCATCTCGTGACCGATGGCTGGTGGATCACGGGCCAGACGATCCTGATCAACGGCGGCTATACGACCAAGTAACCGGGGCCGCTCACGGGCCGTGCCGGCGGCCGTAGCGGCACCGGCGCCCCGCAATGGCGCGTTTGCATGGACAATGGACGGGCGCGCGGCACGAGGCCGCGCGCCCGTTTTTCCCTGTGTCGCCGAAGCCGGCCGCGATGCGCGGCAGCCGCCGGCGGCGACCGTTCGAACCCGGGTTTCCCGCCGATGGACAAGCTGGATCAGGTCAGGATCTTCCTGCAGGTTGCCGAGATGGGCAGCTTCATCAAGGCCGCGCATGCGCTCGACGTTCCGCGCGCGACCGTGTCGGCGGCCGTCCAGCAGCTCGAGACGGCGCTCGGCACGCGCCTGTTGCACCGCACGACGCGCCAGGTGCAGCTGACCGCCGACGGCGCGCTGCTGCTCGAACGCGGCCGGCGCCTGCTCGCGGAAGCCGACGAACTCGACCGCCTGTTTCGGCGTCGCGACCGCGACGTGGTCGGGCGGCTGAACGTCGACGTGCCGAGCCGGATCGCGCGCCGCGTCGTGGCGCCCGCGCTGCCGTCGCTGTTTCGCCGCCACCCGAAGCTGCAACTGTCGCTCGGTTCGACGGATCGCACGATCGACCTCGTGCAGGAGGGTGTCGATTGCGCGATCCGCGTCGGGCGGCTCGCGGACAGCAGCCTCGTCGTGCGCCCGCTCGGGCAGTTCGCGCTGATCAACTGCGCGAGCCCCGACTACCTGCGCGAATGCGGCGTGCCCGAGCATCCGGATGCGCTCGCGCACGGGCACTGGGCGATCGGCTATGCGTCGCCGACGACGGGGCGCGAGCTCGGCTGGGAATACTGCGCGGACGGACAGCGGCACGAGCTGACGCTGCCGAGCCGCGTGATCGTCAACAACGCCGAAACCTATATCGCCAGCTGCATCGCGGGAATGGGGCTGATCCAGATTCCGCGCTTCGACGTCGAGCATCTGCTGGCAAGCGGCGCACTCGTCGACGTGATGCCCGGCCACCGCGCCGAGCCGATGGACGTGGCGGCCGTGTATCCGCACCGCCGGCATCGCTCGAGGCGGCTCAACGCGTTCATCGAGTGGTTCGGCGAGTTGATGGCCGATGCGTTGAACGACGCAGGCGCGAGCGGCAGCGGCGACTGAAGGCGGCATCGTGCCGGTATCCGCGGGCCGTCCCGCCGTTCGCCGGCTCGGGATGCGGCCGATCGGCACCGGCGCGCTGCGGCCGTGCGGCGACTGCGCCGCGCATGCTCAAGCGGCGAACTGTCGGGTGCGCCCGGTGGCCCGTACCGCGTCGACCAGTGCGGCGCCGACGCCCGCGGGTTTCGACGCGAATGCGTAAAAGCGTGCGGCCGGCAGCGCCGGCAGGCCGTCGTGCGGCCCGCATTCGCGCAGGCCGTCGCGCAACTGGCTGCGCGCGAGCGCCGTGACCGCGAAACCGGCGAGCGCGGCCGACATGCAGCCGGCCATGCTCCCGCTTTCGAACAGCACGCGAAACGGCCGCAGCGCCGCGGCGAGCGCGGAAACCGCGGCTTGCCGATACACGCACGGCTCCGGAAACAGCGCGAGCGGCACGCCTTCTTCGGCGTCGAGCGCCGTATCGGCCGCGAATGCCCACACGAGCGGCTCCTCCCACAGCAGTTCGCCGGGCGTGTCGACCTGTCGGCACTGCTTGCCGAACACGACGTCGAGCCGGCCCAGCGATTGCTGTTGCAACAGCGACGCGGTGATGCCGACCTTCAGTTCGATCGAGGTGCGCGGATGGCTGTCGCGGAACGTGCGCAGCACCTGCGGCAGCCACGTGCCCGCGAAATCCTCCGACGCGCCGACCCGCAGCGGCCCGTGCGCCGGCGCGCCGCGCAGCCGCGCGCGCACTTCGCGCTCCATGTCGACGATGTTGCGCGCGTACGCATACAGCGTGTCCCCGGCTGGCGTCAGCGCGATACGGCGTGTCGTGCGCGCGAGCAGCACGGTGCCGGCCGCCTGTTCCAGCCGCTTGATGTGGCCGCTGACGGCGGACGGCGTCAGCGCGAGGCGCTCGGCGGCCGGGGCGAATCCGCGGCTGTCGACCACTTCGAGAAAGGTGCGCAGCAGCGCGATGTCGAGCGCGGTCGATGCGGGGTCGGTCGGCGGTTCCATGGATCGATTCAACGCAATATTTGAAGAGTAAATCATGATACTCCGCGAATCGTGATGAAAAGCCGGCCTACCATCGTACGTTCATGCCGACCTTGACCTGATGGAGGACCCGATGACGACCTATGCGCATGCGACGACCGCGTCGCTCGACATTGCCTATCTCGAATGGAACCCGCGCGGCGAACGCGTCGCCGTGCTGCTGCACGGCTGGCCGGACAGTCCGGTCGGCTGGGAGGCGGTGGCGGCGGCACTCGTCCCGCGCGGCTACCGCGTGCTCGCGCCCGCATTGCGCGGTTTTGCGCCCACGCGCTTTCGCGACGCGTCCGTGCCGCGCAGCGGCCAGCTCGCGGCGCTCGGGCGCGACCTGCTCGAATTCGTCGACGCGCTCGGTATCGAGCAGCCCGTGCTGGTCGGGCACGACTGGGGCGCCCGAGCAGCCGCGAACGCCTGCGGGCTGCGCGGAGGGGCCGCATCGCATCTCGTGATGCTGTCGGTCGGGTACGGCACCAACGATCCCGCTCAGCCGCTGTCGCTGCAGCAGGCGCGCAACTACTGGTATCACTGGTTCATGGCGACGCCGCGCGGCGAGCAGGCGCTGCGCGACGACCGCCGTGCGTTCGCGCGCCTGATGTGGGATACGTGGTCGCCGCCGGGCTGGTATCGCGACGGCGATTTCGACGCGGCGGCCGCTGCGTTCGACGGACCCGACTGGATCGACGTCGTGCTGCATTCGTACAGGCAGCGCTGGGGCTTCGCGCCGGGCACGCCAGCCTATGCGGACGACGACGCGCGGCTGAACCCGGCGCCCGTGCTGGCGGTGCCGACGCTCGTGCTGCACGGCGGCGCGGACGCCTGCAATCATCCGGACAGCTCGGCCGGGCGCGAGCGGTTCTTCGCCGGACGGTACGAGCGGCAGGTGCTCGACGGCGTCGGGCACTTCCCGCAGCGCGAATCCGCGGCGGCGGTCGCGGACGCGATTCTCGGGTTCTGCGAGCGGGGGTGACGCGCGCCGGCCGGCCCGACCTGGCGCGGGAAGGATCAGTCGTGCACGCGCGGCGCGAGCAGGTCGGCGAGGCCGATGTTTCTGAACATCTCGCGGCGGATGCGATCGCCGACGCGGAACACTTCCTCCGCGCCGTCCTGCGACGGGTCGACGAACACGCGGTAGGGGCGCTTGCCGGCCGGCGCCGCGACGAGCGTGGCAATCGCCGTGGCGACGGCGCCCGCATCGGCGTCCGCCGGCTCGAGTGCGGCGAGGCCCTTCAATGCCTGATCGGCGACGCCCGCGTACGGCCCGCCGTCGTAGGCGGCCTGCACGACGGTATCGGCCGGCTTGCCCGCGTGGAGGAAGTGATTCGTACCCCGGGTGAACGCGCCCGGCACGACGATCGACGTTTCGATGCCCCAGCGCGCGAGTTCGGCTGCGTAGGACACCGCGAGCGAGTCCATCGCGGCTTTCGCGGCGAAGTAGGGCGCGAGGAACGGCGGAGTACCGCCGCGCGCCGACGAGGACGACACCCAGACAAGCAGGCCGCGGCCCTGGCGGCGCAGGTGCGGCAGCGCCGCGCGGTTCACGCGCTGGGTCGACACGACGTTGACGTCGTAGAGCTGCGCGAGCTGTTCGGGCGTGAACGCTTCGGCTGGCCCGAACACCATGTGGCCGGCGTTGTGGACGACGACGTCCAGACGGCCGTGGTCGGCGATCACGCGATCGATTGCGGCGTCGACCGAGGCATCGTCGCCGACGTCGAGCTCGAGGCTGCGCAGGTCGACGCCGTGTTCTTGCGCATAGGCGGCGACGGCGGCGACGCGCGACGCGTTGCGCCCGGCGCTCTCGCGCATCGATGCGTAGACCGTGTGACCGGCGCGGGCGAGCGCCTGGGCCGTCAGCAGGCCGAAGCCGCTGGACGCGCCGGTGACGAGGATGACTTCCTTCATGAGCGATCTCCTGGCGGAAAGACGAGGGGGCGGCGGGCGGTCCGTCAGCACATGCCGCCGTTGGCGCGCAGGATCTGGCCGTTGATCCACGCGCCGTCCGGGCCGGCGAGGAACGCGACGACGCGCGCGATGTCGTCGGGCTGGCCGAGCCGCTCGAGCGGGTTCAGCTTCGCGAGCCGCTCGACGAGTTCGGCGCTCTTGCCCTGCAGGAACAACTCGGTCGCGACCGGCCCCGGCGCGACGGCGTTCACGCGGACGCCGCGCCCGCGCATTTCCTGCGCGAGCACCTGCGTGAGGCTTTCGACCGCCGCCTTGCTCGCGACGTACACGCCGTAAGTCGGCATGCGCATGCCGATCACGCTGGTCGACAGGTTGATGATGCGTCCCCCGTCGCGCACCCGGTTTGCCGCTTCGCGGCATACGTTGAACGTGCCTTTCACGTTGATGGCGATCGTTTCGTCGAACAGCGCGTCGTCGCAGTCGGCGATCGCCGTCAGCTTCATCACGCCCGCTGAATTGACCACCACGTCGATGCCGCCGAATGCATCGCGGGCGGCGTCGAACAGCGCAGCCACGGCCGCCGGGTCGGCGACGTTCGCCTGCACCGCGACGGCACGGCCGCCGTCGGCGACGATCGCATCGACCACGTCGCGGGCCGGGCCGGCGCTGCCGGCATAGTTGACGACGACCCTGAAACCGTCCCGGGCGAGCTGGCGCGCGATTTCCGCGCCGATGCCGCGCGACGAACCCGTGACGAGGGCTACCTGTTCCGATGTGCTCATGTCCTGCTCCTGGTGAATGGATGAATGCCGTTCGATCCGGCGACAGGACAACTGTAGGCTTCCTCGACAAATAAAAATAATGAATAATGATCAGTCGATGAATGACTTAAAGTACGTCTCATGGGATTCGACAGCAGGCTGCTCAGCGGTATCGGGGTGCTCTCCGCGGTGATCGAGGCCGGCACCTTCGCGCGCGCGGGCGAGGCGATGGGACTGACTCAACCGGCGGTGAGCCGCGCCGTCGCCCGGCTGGAACAGCGCGTCGGCATCCGGATCTTCAATCGGACGGCGCGCGCGATCACGTTGACCGACGAAGGACGACGCTTTTACGAGGCGGTCGCGCCGCTGCTGGCCGGCATCGAGGAGGCGGCGCTCGACGCCGGCCGGTCGAAGGCACGCGTGAGGGGCCGATTGCGGGTCAACGTGGACGGCACGTTCGGTCACTACGTGCTGGCGCCGCGGATGACGGAATTTCTCGACCGCTTTCCGGACCTGTCGGTCGAGATCAGCGTGCGCGACCGGATGGGCGACCTCGTCGCCGACGGCTTCGACGTGGCCGTGCGCTTCGGCATCCCGGAGCCGTCGTCATATCGGGCGCGCCTGCTGGTCGAGACGCGCGTGCTGACCTGCGCGTCGGCGGCCTATGTCGCGCGTCATGGCGAACCGCGGCACCCGCGGGATCTCGCGGACGGTCACCAGTGCGTGCTGATCCGCAATCCGGTGACGGGGCGGCCGTACGAATGGGAATTTCATCGCGGCAAGGAAGTCGTGCCGGTCGACGCCGCCGGCAGGCTGACGGTCAACGATACGGGCGGGCTGCTCGGCGCGTGCCTGGGCGGCGTCGGCATCGCGCAACTGCTGGAACTCTATGCGCGGGACGTCCTGGCCGACGGGCGGTTGGTGCAGTTGTTGCCCGAGTGGGCGGACGAGACTTTCCCGCTTTACGCGTATCACCACGCGTCGAATCTCGTTTCGGCGAAGGTGAGGGTGTTTCTCGACTTCGTCCGCGAGCTGATGGCCTGAGTGAGGTGGCTGCACGACGAAGGGCTGCCGTCAGGTCATTCGGTGCGATGGGGAAGGTTGTCCGGGAACGGATAGGGCGCATGCGGCCCGGGCCAGTCGGGTACGGGCGGCGCGCTCGGTATGTCGCAAACCGCCGAGCATGAGCGCCAGCCCGGTGGCGAGCACGGTGCGGCAGATTCGGCGTGAAATCTTGCGCGTGGACGCGGCCTCCGTGATCGGCATCTTCCTGATGCTTGGACTGCCGGGCGGGACGCCTGTCGCGGCGATGCGGCCAAAAACAAAAAAACCCGCGAAGCGGCGAGCTTGCGCGGGTTTCGACGGTTGCAGCGCGGACGCTGCGAAATACTGGTGCCCAGGGCCGGAATCGAACCGGCACGCCTTGCGGCGGGGGATTTTGAGTCCCCTGCGTCTACCAATTTCACCACCTGGGCTTGATCGTGGCCGCGCATGCGGTGGTGCGCGGCGAAACGCGGATTATGGCGGAAATCCGGGCGCCGGGCAAGCTACCCGGCATCCGGCGTACAAGTCACTGGCTCAGATAGACGAAGCGGCCCTGTTTCACGATCCCCATCACGCTCGCGCGCTGGTCGAGCCCCACGTGATCCTTGTCGCTCGTATTGACGACGCCGTTCGGCACGACGAGCTCGTGCGCGCGTTCGAGTTCGCGCCGCAGCGCCGCGCGGAACGCGGGCGTGCCGGGCTGCGCGGCCTTCAGCGCGCGGCCGACCGCGTCGGCGAGGCGCGGATAGACGCCCGCCGCATCGCCCGCGAACTGCGTGACGGTGCCGGCGCCGTATTTCGCGTCGTACGCATCGACGAACGCGAGCGCGGCCCGGCGGGCCGGGTGGTCGGCCGGCAGCGTGCGCGCGACGACCACCGGCTGGGTCGGGAACAGCGTGCCGTCGACGTCCTTGCCGCCGAGCTTGATGAATTCCGGCGTCGCGATCCCGTGGGTCTGGTAGACCGCACCCTTGTAGCCGCGCTCGATCAGCGTGCGCTGCGGCAGCACGGCCGGCGTGCCGGAGCCCGCGATCAGGATCGCATCGGGTTTCGCCGCGATCAGCTTCAGCGCCTGGCCCGTGACGCTCGCGTCGGTGCGATTGAAGCGCTCGGTCGCGACCACGCGGATCTTGCGCAGGTCCGCGAAGCGCGTGAATTCGTTGAGCCAGCTGTCGCCGTAGCTGTCCGCGAAGCCGATGAAGCCGACCGTCTTCACGCCGTGGTTGGCCATGTAGCGCGTCATTACGTCGGCCATCGCGCGGTCGCTCTGCGCCATCTTGAACGCCCAGGTCCGCGCGCCTTCCTGCGGCTCGACGATCGCACCCGAGCCGACCAGCGTGATCATCGGCGTCTGTGCGGCCGCCACCGCGTCGAGCGCCGCGAGCGCGGCCGGCGTGATGTTCGGCCCGACCACGACGTCGACGTGATCCTCGTCCACCAGCTTGCGGATGTTGCGCACCGCGGTGCCCGGGTCGGAGGCGTCGTCGAGCACCGTGACCTGCACGGGTTGCCCGGCGATCGTCTTCGGCCACATCAGGATCGCGTTCTTGCTCGTGATGCCGATCGCGGCGGCCGGGCCGGTCGACGACAGGTCGACGCCGACCTTCAGGTCGGCATGCGCGACCGCGCAGGCGAGCAGGAGGGCGGCGCCGGCGGCGCGGCGCAACAGGGCGGGAAGCGTCATGCGGGAATCTCCATTTCCGTCGGGCAACGAAAAGGGGCGCAATGCGCGCCCCTGTGTTCATACCTGTCCGTCAAAGCTCGTACGATTCGGATTCGCCTTTGAGCGCCTGCTCGATCAGCTTGCGGTTCAGTGTCGGCGACAGCAGTTCGACCAGCGTATACACATAGCTGCGCAGGTAGGCGCCCTGCTTGAGCGCGACGCGCGTCACGTTGCTGCCGAACAGATGGCCGACCGGGATCAGCCGCAGGCCGCGATCGCGCTCGGGATTGAACGCGATGTCGGCCATGATGCCGACGCCGAGGCCGAGTTCGACATAGGTCTTGATCACGTCGGCGTCGATCGCCTCGAGCACGATGTCCGGCGACAGCCCGCGCAGCGCGAACGCATGATTGATCTTCTTGCGGCCCGCGAACGCGTCGTCGTACGTAATCAGCGGATATTGCGCGAGATCGTCCAGCGTGACCGGCTTGCGTTCGAGCAGCGGATGGTCGGCCGGCACGACGGCCGCGTGATGCCACTGGAAGCAGGGCAGCGACACGAGCTCCTTGTAGTCGGAGATCGCCTCGGTCGCGATCGCGAGATCGGCCTGATCGTGGATCACCATCTCGGCCACCTGCGTCGGGCTACCCTGCAGGATCGACAGGTGGACCTTCGGGAAGCGCTTCTTGAACTCGGCGATCGCGGCCGGCAGCGAGTAGCGGGCCTGCGTGTGGGTGGCCGCGATGGTCAGGTTGCCCTGATCCTGCGCCGCATAATCTTTCCCGACCCTCTTTAAGCTTTCAACTTCCTGAAGAATCCGCTCGACCGATGCGAGGATGATCCGGCCCGGCTCGGTGAGCGAGCGCACGCGTTTGCCATGCCGCGTGAAGATCTCGACACCCAGCTCGTCCTCGAGCTCGATGATTGCCTTCGATACTCCCGGTTGCGACGTGTAGAGCGCCTTGGCGGCCTCGGTGAGGTTGAAATTCTGCCGGACGGCCTCGCGCACGAAGCGAAATTGGTGCAGGTTCATTTATAACCCTTCCGCATATCAACAGAATTTTTTAGTCGTTTGAAATATAAGGCGAGTTTATTACGATTCACCCGAGTTTTTCAAATATGGATATCTGTTTTCGTCATTAGCAATCCAGCCGGCAGCGGATGGCGGCGGTGACGACGGAACGGAGATTCGGGCGCGACGTGGCTAGGACGTCGCGCGGTCAACACGAAAACCCTGGGGTCCCCGAATGTATCAGTACGACCAATACGACCAGACGATCGTCGACGAGCGAGTCGCGCAGTATCGCGACCAGGTGCGCCGCCGGCTGTCGGGCGAGTTGAGCGAAGACGAATTCCGTCCGCTGCGTCTGCAGAACGGCCTGTACATGCAGCGCCACGCGTACATGCACCGCATCGCGATTCCGTACGGCAACCTGCGCAGCGACCAGCTCCGGATGCTGGCCCGCATCGCCCGCGAGCACGACCGCGGCTACGGCCACTTCTCGACGCGCTCGAACATCCAGTTCAACTGGATCGAACTGGAAGAGACGCCCGAGATCCTCGCGAAGCTCGCGTCGGTGCAGATGCATGGCATCCAGACGTCGGGCAACTGCATCCGCAACATCACGGCCGACCAGTTCGCCGGCGTCGCGCAGGACGAAGAGATCGATCCGCGCCCGTGGGCCGAGATCCTGCGCCAGTGGTCGACGTTTCACCCGGAATTCGCGTGGCTGCCGCGCAAGTTCAAGATCGCGGTGTCGGGCTCGAAGCACGACCGCGCGGCCGTGCAGATCCACGACCTCGGCGTGTACCTGAAGAAGAACGCGCAGGGCGAGGTGGTCGCGAGCATCCTCGCGGGCGGCGGCCTCGGCCGTACGCCGATCGTCGGCGCGGTGATCAAGGAAGACCTGCCGTGGCAGCATCTGCTCACGTACTGCGAGGCCGTGCTGCGCGTGTACAACCGCTACGGCCGCCGCGACAACCTGTACAAGGCGCGGATCAAGATCCTCGTGAAGGCGCTGTCGCCGGCGAAGTTCGCGCAGCAGGTCGAGGAAGAATGGCAGCACCTGAAGGACGGCCCGTCGACGCTCACGCAGGCCGAAATCGACCGCGTGTCGCAGTACTTCCAGCCGCCGGTCTACGAGAAGCTCGCCGACACCGACGCATCGTTCGAACAGCACCTGCTCGAGAACAAGGCATTCGCGCGCTGGGTCGAGCGTAACGTCGCACCGCACAAGGTGCCGGGCTATGCGGCCGTCACGCTGTCGCTGAAGGATCACCGCGTGGCCCCGGGCGACGCCACCGACGCGCAGATGGATCTGGTCGCCGACTGGGCCGACGCATACTCGCTCGGCGAACTGCGCGTGTCGCACGAGCAGAACCTGATTCTGGCGAACGTGAAGAAGCGCGACCTGTTCGCGTTGTGGGAAAAGGCGAAGGCGGCCGGTTTCGCGACGCCGAACATCGGCCTGCTGACCGACATCATCGCGTGCCCGGGCGGCGACTTCTGCTCGCTCGCGAACGCGAAGTCGATCCCGATCGCACTCGCGATCCAGCAGCGTTTCGACGATCTGGATTACGTGTACGACCTCGGCGATCTGTCGCTGAACATTTCCGGTTGCATGAACTCGTGCGGCCATCACCACGTCGGCAACATCGGCATCCTCGGCGTCGACAAGGATGGCGCCGAGTGGTACCAGGTGTCGCTCGGCGGCGAGCAGGGCACGGGCCGCAACGGCGCGCGCCTCGGCCGCGTGATCGGGCCGTCGTTCTCCGCGCAAGAAGTGCCGGACGTGATCGCGAAGCTGATCGACACGTTCGTCGAAGCGCGCATCGACGGCGAGCGCTTCATCGACACGTACGACCGCATCGGCATCGCGCCGTTCAAGGAGCGCGTGTATGCGGCGCGCCAGGCAGTGAACGCGTAACCAACCGGGTAGAAGGAATTTGCAGATGGCTTCGATTATCAAGAACCGCGCAGTGATCGACGACGCATGGCAGGTCGTGCGCGCGGCGGAAGACGGCGCGCTGCCCGCGGTCGACGCGTTGCCGGCCGGCAAGGTGCTGGTGCCGTTCGCGTTGTGGCAGGCCGAGCGTGCGGCGCTCGTCGCCGCGAAGACGAAGGACGAACTCGGTGTGTGGCTCGCGCCGGACAGCGAACCGGCCGATCTCGTGGCCGACTTCGGCGCGATCTCGCTGGTCGCCATCGATTTCCCGCGCTTCGCGGACGGCCGCGGCTACAGCATCGCGCGCCTGCTGCGCGAACGTCATGGCTGGACGGGCGAGCTGCGCGCGATCGGCGACGTGCTGCGCGACCAACTGCTGTACATGTCGCGTTGCGGCTTCGACGCGTTCGCGGTGCGCGCCGACAAGGACATCCACGACGCGCTGAATGCGTTCACGGAATTCACGCAGCGTTACCAGGGCGCATTCGACGAGCCGGCGCCGCTGTTCCGCCGCCGCGAGGCTGCGGCCGACACCAAGGTGAGCGCATGAGCACCGCGACCGCCACCGAACTGACGCCGGAACTCGCCGCGAAGGTCGAGCGCCTCGACGCGCTGCTCGCGCGGATCGGCGCCCGTCACGACAAGGTGAAATTCGCGAGCAGCCTCGCCGCGGAAGACATGCTGCTCACGCACGCGATCCTGTCGAAGGGCGTGCCGATCGGCATCTTCTCGCTGAACACGGGCCGCCTGCACGCCGAAACGCTCGGCATGATCGACCGCGTGCGCGAGCGCTACGGCTACGAGATCGAGCAGTTCCACCCGCAGCAGGACGCGGTGGACCAGTACGTCGCCGAGCATGGCCTGAACGCGTTCTACGAGAGCGTCGAGCTGCGCAAGTCGTGCTGCCATATCCGCAAGGTCGAGCCGCTGAACCGCGCGCTGGCCGACGTCGGCGCGTGGGTCACGGGCCAGCGCCGCGAGCAGTCGGTCACGCGCGCGGAGCTGCACGAGGAAGAACGGGACGAAGCGCGCGGGATCGCGAAGTACAACCCGCTCGCCGACTGGACGGAAGCCGACGTGTGGGCGTACCTTAACGCGTTCGACGTGCCGGTCAACCCGCTGCATGCGCGCGGCTATCCGAGCATCGGCTGCGAGCCGTGCACGCGCGCGATCCGTCCCGGCGAGGACAGCCGCGCGGGCCGCTGGTGGTGGGAGTCGCGCGACACGAAGGAATGCGGGCTGCACATCACCACGATCACGCCGATTCCCGCGAATGCCGATGCCGATGCCGGCGCCGCGCACTGAAAGCCGACAAGACACTGAATATTGCGCCGCCTGCGACAGCGGGCGGCACGAACCCGGAAGAGAAGGACTGAAATCATGAGCACGACGCTCGAGCAATCCGCCTTTGCCCCGCCCACCGGCGCCGACAGCCGCATGGGCCATCTCGACTGGCTCGAAGCCGAGTCGATCCACATCCTGCGCGAACTCGTCGCCGAATGCAGCAAGCCGGCGCTGTTGTTCTCGGGCGGCAAGGATTCGGTCGTCGTGCTGCATCTGGCGCTGAAGGCGTTCGGCCTCGGCGCGAACCGCAAGACGACGCTGCCGTTCCCGCTCGTGCATATCGACACGGGCCACAACTACGAGGAAGTGATCGACTTCCGCGACCGCCGTGCGCAGGAGCTCGGCGCCGAGCTGGTGGTCGGCCACGTCGAGGACTCGATCAAGCGCGGCACGGTCGTACTGCGCCGCGAAACCGATTCGCGTAACGCCGCGCAGGCCGTCACGCTGCTCGAGACGATCGAACAGCACGGCTATACGGCGCTGATCGGCGGCGCGCGCCGCGACGAAGAGAAGGCGCGTGCGAAGGAGCGCATCTTCTCGTTCCGCGACGAATTCGGCCAGTGGGACCCGAAGGCGCAGCGCCCGGAACTGTGGAGCGTGTACAACGCCCGCCTGCACAAGGGCGAGCATCTGCGCGTGTTCCCGATCTCGAACTGGACCGAGCTCGACGTGTGGCAGTACATCGCGCGCGAGAACCTCGAACTGCCGTCGATCTACTACGCGCATCAGCGCGAGATCGTGCGCCGCAACGGGCTGCTCGTGCCGGTCACGCCGCTCACGCCGATGCGTGACGGCGAGACGAGCGAGCTGGCGCAGGTGCGCTTCCGCACGGTCGGCGACATCAGCTGCACGTGCCCGGTCGAAAGCGACGCGGACGACGTCGAGAAGATCATCGCCGAGACGGCGGTGACCGAGATCACCGAGCGCGGTGCGACCCGGATGGACGACCAGGCGTCCGAAGCCGCGATGGAACAGCGCAAGAAGCAAGGTTATTTCTGAAGCACACGAGGACATTCACATCATGAGCATCATCGAGAACACCGAAGACCTCGGCGTGTTGCGCTTCATCACCGCGGGCAGCGTCGACGACGGCAAGAGCACGCTGATCGGCCGCCTGCTGTACGACAGCAAGGCCGTGCTGTCCGACCAGCTGTCCGCGCTGTCGCGCGCGAAGAACAAGCGCACGGTCGGCGACGAGCTCGATCTCGCGCTGCTGACGGACGGGCTGGAGGCCGAGCGCGAGCAGGGCATCACGATCGACGTCGCGTACCGCTATTTCGCGACCGCGAAGCGCAAGTTCATCATCGCCGACACGCCGGGCCACGAGCAGTACACGCGCAACATGGTGACGGGCGCGTCGACCGCGCACGCGTCGATCATCCTGATCGACGCGACGCGCATCACGGTCGAGAACGGCGTCGTGCAACTCCTGCCGCAGACCAAGCGCCACAGCGCGATCGTCAAGCTGCTCGGGCTGCAGCACGTGATCGTCGCGATCAACAAGATGGACCTCGTCGACTACAGCGAGGCGCGCTTCAACGAGATCCGCGACGCGTACGTCGCGCTCGCGAAGCAGCTCGGCCTGACCGACGTGCGCTTCGTGCCGGTGTCGGCGCTGAAGGGCGACAACATCGTCGGCGCGAGCGAGCGCATGCCGTGGTACGCGGGCGAGCCGCTGCTCGACGTGCTCGAGTCGCTGCCGGTCGAGACGCAGGCGCACGACGCGCTGCGCTTCCCGGTGCAGTGGGTCGCGCGCCAGGACGGCAGCTCGGCCGACGATTTCCGCGGCTACATGGGCCGGATCGAGTCGGGCGAAGTGAAGGTCGGCGACGCGATCGTCGTGCTGCCGTCGAACCGCACCGCGACGGTCGCCGAGATCGTCGCGCCGGTGCCGGGCGGCACCGCATCGGTCGCGCACGCGTTCGCGGGCCAGACGGTGACGATCCGTCTCGAAGAGGATGTCGACGTGTCGCGCGGCGACATGTTCGTCACGGCCGCCGAGCCGGTCGAGCCGGCGAAGAAGCTCGAGGCGGACCTGTGCTGGTTCGACGAGACGCCGCTGTCGCCGCAGCGCAAGTACCTGCTGAAGCAGACCACCAGCACGGTGTTCGCGAAGATCGGCGGCGTCAAGCAGGTGCTCGACGTGCATACGCTGTCGCACGCGACCGATCGCCAGGACCTGAAGATGAACGACATCGGCCGCGTGGCGCTGACGCTGCAAAAGCCGATCGTGTGCGACACGTACGATGCGCACCCCGGTACGGGCGCGTTCGTGCTGATCGACGAGGCGACGCACCACACGGTCGCCGCAGGGATGATCCGCGCGTTCTCGGCGTAATCGTCAATCTGCGCGGCGGCGAACCGGCCGCCGCGGCAGGACCCTAGCGAAGCGACAAACATGGGCAAGGTATATCTGATCGGAGCAGGGCCGGGCGCCGCGGACCTCATCACGGTGCGCGGCATGCGGCTGCTCGAGCAGGCCGACGTCGTGCTGCACGACGCGCTCGTCGAGCCCGCGATGCTCGACTATGCGCCGAACGCGCGGAAGATCGCGGTCGGCAAGCGCTGCGGGCAGCGCTCGACCGCGCAGCATTTCATCAACAAGCAGATCGTCGACGCCGCGCGCGAGCATGCGTGCGTCGTGCGGTTGAAGGGCGGCGATCCGATGCTGTTCGGTCGCGCCGAAGAGGAAATGCGCGCGCTCGACGCGGCCGGCATCGACTACGAGGTCGTGCCGGGCATCACCGCGGCGCTGGCCGGCGCGGCGACGCTGAAGCGTTCGCTCACGTTGCGCGGCGTATCGCGCAGCGTCGCGTTCGCGACGCACAGCCGCGCACCGGGCAGCGACGAGATTCGCGAAGCCGCACGCGCCGATTCGATCGTCTACTACATGGGCCGCGACAGCGCGCCCGGCATCGCGCAGGAATTGATCGACGCCGGCCGTGCGCCGGCGACGCCGGTGGCGATCGTCGAGGCATGCAGCACCGCGCGCGAACGCACGCTGACGCTGACGCTCGCCCGGATGGCGGCCGGCGATGCGCAGGCGTGGCTCGATCCCGCGGAACCGAGCCTGCTGATGATCGGCGATGCATTCGCCGAACGCACACGGCAGGCGCAGGCGGGCGACCCGGTGCGCAATGCCGCCTGAGCTCGGCTCGCGCGCGATTCCAAACGCAAAAAGCGCCGGCAGATGCCGGCGCTTTTTCTTTGGGCGTGGCGAAGACGTGGCCTACGCGTCGTCGCCGAACTGGTCGACGCAATAGCGCGCGACCGCGTCGAGCACGCCGTCGTCTTCGCCGACGGCCGTCGCGCAGCGGATCTCGACGCCCGGATGCGCGGCGCGGCATGCGTCGACGAGCTGCGGCAGGTCGCGGCGGACATGGCCGCCCTGGCCGAAGAACACGGGCACCACGGTGATGCGCGCGCAGCCGGCCGCGACTTGCGCGGCCACGGCCTCAGCGAGCGACGGCGTCATCAGTTCGAGGAACGCGAGCGACACCTGCGCGGCAGGGGAGCCGGCGCCGCGCAGCCGCGCGGCGAGCCGCTCGAACGGCTCGGCCCAGCGCGGGTCGCGGGCGCCGTGGCCGAACAGGACGATACCGTGCGAATGCATGTCGAAGCCTCCGTCGCGACGCGGCGCTCAGTGCCGGTCGACCCACTTGAGCGCGAACAGGCCGAGCGCGAGATAGATGAGACCCGGCGTCGCGGCGGTGAGCGGCGCGGGCCACGTGTTCAGCGTGCCGATGTGCGAGAACAGCGTGTTGAGCAGCTGGAAGCTCATGCCGAGCATGATGCCGCCGAACACCTTCACGCCGACCACGCCCGCCCGCGTGTGCAGGTAGGCGAACGGCAGCGACAGCACGAGCATCACGAATACCGCGAACGGATACAGCAGCTTGCGCCACAGCGCGATGTCGTAGCGCTGCGTGTCCTGCTGGTTCTCGCGCAAGTGCTGGATGTAGCGGAACAGGTTGATGAGCGACATGCGCTCCGGCGACACGAGCAGCACCGACAGGATCTGCGGCGTCAGGTCGGACCGCAGCCGGTATTCGGGCAGCGACACCTGCTGCGACCGGTACACGGGGTTCAGCGCATCGGCCGGCTGGCCGCTGACCGGCTTGATCGGCGTCAGCTCCGTTTCGGTGACGCCCTTCAGCAGCCAGTGGCCGGGCGGCTCGTAGCGGCCGGTTTGCGCGATCCGCACGTTTTGCAGCTGGAATTTCGAGTCGAACTCGTAGATGCGCACGTTGCTGATCGTCGAGTCGGGCGACAGGCTGCCGACGTTGACGAAGCGCGTGACCTGCTCGCCGTTCTCGCGGGCCGCGAGCGTGTCCTTCACCCACACGCCCGACTGGAAGTTCGACGACACCGATGCACCGAGCGCCTGCAGCCGCACGCGTTCGGACAACTGGTCGGCGTACGGGCCGACGAATTCGCCGATCAGGTAGGTGACGATCACGAGCGGCACGCCGATCTTCAGCAGCGAACGCAGCGCCTGGTTGGTCGCGAGGCCCGACACGCGGAAGATCGTGAATTCCGAGTTCGCGGCCATCTGCGCGAATACGTAGATCGCGCTGATCAGCGCTGCGACCGGGATGATCTCGTAGAAGCGCGACGGCGTCTGCAGCGCGACGCGCAGCACCGCGTAGCCGAACTTGTAATTGCCGTGCCCGACCGAGTTCAGCTCGCTGATCAGGTCGAAGAAGAAGAACAGACCGGAGAACGCGAACAGGATGAAGATGAACGTGATGTAGATCTGCCGCGCGAAGTATTTTTCATAGAGCCGCATCGATCATGCTCCCGAGCGGCCGAACAGCGCGCGTGACAACAACGGACGATTGCGCACGCGCAACCAGAAAATGAACGCGACGATCGCCGCGACGAGCACGTGCAGCCCGACGAGACCGACGCCGAACGACATCTTGCCCTGCTCGATCTGCGCCTGCACGACGTTCAGCAGGTTCGAATACGTGAGGTAGATCAGCACGGCCATCACGAGGTTGATCGTGCGGCTGCGGCGCGGGTTCTGGTACGCGAGCGGGATGCCGAGCACCATCAGGTTCAGCGCGATCAGCGGCAGCCCCGCGCGCCACGCGAATTCCGCGAGATTGTCGCGCGTCGGGTTGCGCAGCAGGTCGGGCGTGGGCGTGCTGTTGGTGGTCTGAACGTTGACGACCGGCTTGCTGGTGATCTTCACGCCGTAGCGCTCGAACTCCATGATCTTGAAGTTCGGCTGGCCGGGCGTGCCGTCGTAGCGGCGGCCGTCTTCGAGGACGACGAAACGATCGCCGTCCTTCGAGGTTTCCGTGTGGCCCGTCTGCGACACGACCACGTTGAGCTTGCCGTTTTCCGTCGACGTGACGAATACGTTCTGGACCTTGCTCTGGTCGGGCGACATCTTCTCGATGAAGAACACGCGATGGTTCGCGGCCGATTCGCGGAACTGGCCGGGCGCGAGCAGCGAGATTTCGTCGCGCTGCTGGAAGCGCGCCTTGATCATCTTGCTCTGCTGGTTCGACCACGGCCAGCCGACGAACGCGAAGAAGGCGATCAGCAGGACGATCGGCGTGGCGAACACGCCGATCGGCTTGATGAGGCGCGTGAGGCTCACGCCCGATGCGAGCCACACCACCATTTCGGAGTCCCGGTACCACCGGGTCAGCACGAACAGGATCGACACGAACAGTGTGACGACGAGCATCACGGCGAGGTAGCCGATCACGGTCAGGCCGATCAGCACGAGCACGTCCCGCGGATCGATTTCGCCGGACGCGGCGTAGCCGACGATGCGAATCATCATCGTCGTGAGCATGATCGTGAGCAGCACCATGAACACGGCGCCAGCCGTATACGCAAGCTCGCGCTGGAGGGAGCGTTCGAAGATCATTCTTGATGAGAAGAGGGCGGGAGGCTGCGCACGCGTGGTGGAGCGCTCGCGCCGCCACGGGAAAAATAGCGGATAATTGCGGCTTTCATCCTTAGCCCAGATTTTATCCGAGGACAAGCGCGATGGACTTTAGCATAAAAGGCTGTGATTGGAGCAAAGGCGAGGCCAAGGGGTTCCTGACCGGGAAGTCCGACTGCATCGTGCTCGGCATCTTCGAGGCGCAGACCCTGTCGGGCGCGGCGCTCGACATCGACACGGCCACCAAGGGGCTGATCTCGCGCGTGGTGAAGGCCGGCGACATGGACGGCAAGCGCGGCAAGACGCTGTTCCTGCACGAAGTGTCGGGCATCGGCGCGTCGCGCGTGCTGCTCGTCGGGCTCGGCAAGCAGGATGCTTTCAATCAGAAAGCCTATAACGACGCGGTGACCGCCGCCTGGCGCGCGCTGCTGGCGACCAAGGTCGTCCAGGTCACGTTCTCGCTCGCGCAACTGCCGGTCGACGAGCGCAGCTCCGACTGGGGCGTGCGCGCCGCGATCCTCGCGCTGCGCAACGAGACCTACCGCTTCACGCAGATGAAGAGCAAGCCGGAACCGGCGTCGCACACGCTCAAGCGCGTCGTGTTCAGCGTCGATCCGGCGGACGAAAAGGCCGCGAAGGTCGCGGTCAAGCAGGCCGTCGCGCTCGCGAACGGGATGGATCTGACCCGCGACCTCGGCAACCTGCCGGGCAACGTCTGCACGCCGACCTATCTCGGCAACACCGCGAAGAAGATCGCGAAGGATTGGGGCCTGAAGGCCGAGGTCCTCGGGCTCAAGCAGATCCAGGCGCTGAAGATGGGGTCGTTCCTGTCGGTCGCGCGCGCGTCGGTCGAGCCGCCGCAGTTCATCGTGCTGCACTATCAGGGCGCCGCCGCGAAGGCCGCGCCGGTCGTGCTGGTCGGCAAGGGCATCACGTTCGATACGGGCGGCATCTCGCTGAAGCCGGGCGAAGGCATGGACGAGATGAAGTACGACATGTGCGGCGCGGGCTCGGTGCTCGGCACGATCCGCGCGGTCGCCGAGATGGGCCTGAAGATCAACGTCGTCGCGATCGTGCCGACCTGCGAGAACATGCCGGGCGGCAACGCGACGAAGCCGGGCGACATCGTCACCAGCATGAAGGGGCTGACGATCGAGGTGCTGAACACCGACGCCGAAGGCCGCCTGATCCTGTGCGACGCGCTCACGTATGCCGAGCGCTTCAAGCCGGCCGCGGTGATCGACGTCGCGACGTTGACGGGCGCGTGCGTGATCGCGCTGGGCGGCCACAACAGCGGGCTGTTCTCGACGAACGACGCGCTCGCGGGCGAGCTGCTCGACGCGTCGCGCGAGGCGAACGACCCGGCATGGCGCATGCCGCTCGATGACGAGTACCAGGAACAGCTGAAGTCGAATTTCGCGGATCTCGCGAACATCGGCGGGCGTCCGGCCGGCGCCGTGACGGCCGCGTGCTTCCTGTCGCGCTTCACCGAGAGCTATCCGTGGGCTCACCTCGACATCGCGGGCACCGCATGGAAGGGCGGTGCGGCGAAGGGCGCGACGGGCCGTCCGGTGCCGTTGCTCGCGCAGTTCCTGATCGACCGCGCCGGCCAGTGATGGCGGGGCCGACGACGCTGCGGGTGCGCGGGCAATGACGCGGATCGATTTCCACTCGAACGTCGGCGATTCGCTCGCGTACGCGTGCCGGCTGCTGCGCAAGGCCTATCAGGCCGGGCAGCCGGTCGTCGTGCTCGCGGAGCCCGCGCGCCTGCGTGCGCTCGACGAGCGCCTCTGGACGTTCTCGCCGCTCGATTTCATCCCGCATTGCGGTGTCGACAGCGAGCACGCGGCCGGCACGCCGATCGTGCTGGCCGCCGATCTCGACCGCGCGCCGCATCATCACGTGCTGCTGAACCTCGGCGCGACCGTGCCCGCGCAGTTCGCCCGCTTCGAGCGCCTGCTCGAAGTGGTCGGCAACGCGCCGGAGGAGCTGGCCGCAGGCCGCGACCGCTACCGGTTCTACCGCGACCGCGGCTATGCGCTGAACAACTACAAGCAGGGCGGCTAGCCGCAACCGTCGACGGAGTGTTCCCGTGACCGAAGCCGATTCATCCTCGATTCCGACACTGACCGACGTGCTGGTGCCGGGCAAGCCGGCGCCGGCGCGCTCGCCCGCGTCCGCCGCGCCCCGCCCGCACGACGACGCGGCGATTCCGGTGCTCACCGACGTGATCGTGCCGGCCGCCGCAGGCGTGGCTGCGCCGGCCGGATCGAATAAAACCGAAGCCGACCCCGATTTCGTCGTGGTCGAACCCGTGCCGACGCCGCATGTGCCGGCGGTCGAGCTGCCGGGCGACGCGGCGACGGCCGCCGCCGTGGGCGAGACCGATGCGCCGGCCGAGCCCGGCGCCGCCGAGCACGTGGTCGCGGAGGATGCGGCGGCGATGACGGCGCCGCTGCGCTCGTCGCTGATCGATGACGACCTGCCGCAACACACGTTCGCGGCGATGGCGCGCAACGCGGCCGCGCAGGCGCCCAACCCGGCGATGCCGGAGGTGGCCCTGCCGAGCGCGGCGCCGCAGCGCGATGCGCAGGCCGCAGTCGCACTGATGCCGGAAGATGGGCAGCACGTCGCCGAACGGCTTCGCAATCGCCTGACGAACTATCTGACCGGGGCGGGGCGCGAGGCCATCGAAGCGCGTTGTCGCGATGCGCTGCACGAGCATTCGGCCTGGCTGGTCGGCCAGGTCACGCGCGAAGTCGCATTCGCGCTGGAAACCGAGGTGATGGACTGGGTGCGCGAAGCGGTCGATGAAGAGATCGCCCGTCGTCGCGCCGGTCATTCCGGCTGAACGAGCAATCGCTCGCGACGGCGAAAAAAAGAGAATGCAGGTTTGGTAGGCGCCTGCGAAGCCGCCGGCGACGCGCAGGTCGGCAGTACTTGGCCTTCCTCGGCGACGCCCTGCGTACGACGTGGGTACGCCGAGCGGCGTATTCGCTTTCAGCGTACCGACAGCACCCACTGGGCGAGCGTGTGGGCCTCGGTGCTCGTCAATTGCGTATTGGCGGGCATCGGCACGCTGCCCCATACGCCGACGCTGCCTTTCACGATCGATTGCGCCAGGTAATCGACGCCGTCGCCGCGCGCCGCGTACTTGCCGGCGATGTCGCGGAACGACGGACCCATCAGCGGCTTGTCGATCGCATGGCAGGCCATGCAGTTCTTGCGCTGCGCCAGCGCGAGCCCGTCGGCCTGGTCGGCACGCGCCGCCGCCGCGCTGCCGGTCAGCAGCATGGCGAGCAGCACGCGCAATATCGTCTGTTTCATGCGGTTCTCCGCCGGCGGGGACGGCCGGCTTCATGGTCCGCGCATTATAGAAGCAAAGGGAAAGCACGTTTTGCGCGTTCCCCGGGCGGGCCCCTTTTATCGGGGTCGCATGCGCCGGCGCCTTTGCATCAACCCGTGACCGCCCCCTGGTTCGCCGGCCGGGCGAGCGCCGCGAATTTGGCGAGCACGCCACGCGTATAGCGGGGCGCCGGCTGTCGCCACGCAGCGCGGCGGCGCGCGAGTTCCGCGTCGTCGACGTTCAGTTGCAGCAGTAGCCGGTGCGCGTCGATCGTGATCGAGTCGCCTTCCTGCACCAGCGCGATCGTGCCGCCGACGAACGCCTCCGGCGCGACGTGGCCGACCACCATGCCCCAGGTGCCGCCCGAGAAGCGGCCGTCCGTGATGAAACCGACCGATTCGCCGAGCCCCTTGCCGATGATCGCGGACGTCGGTGCGAGCATTTCCGGCATGCCGGGGCCGCCCTGCGGGCCGAGGTAGCGCAGCACGAGGATGTCGCCCGCGCGGATCCGGTCGCCGAGGATCGCATCCATCGCGCTCTGCTCGTCGTCGAACACGCGTGCCGGGCCCGTGATCACCGGGTTCTTCAGGCCGGTGATCTTCGCGACCGCGCCGTCCTGCGCGAGATTACCCTTCAGGATCGCGAGATGGCCTTCCTGGTACAGTGCGCGGTCGATCGGGAAGATCACGTCCTGGTCCGCGCGCGGCACGCTCGGCACGTCCTTCAACTCGTCGGCGAGCGTGCGGCCCGTGATCGTCAGACAGTCGCCGTGCAGCAGCCCCGCGTCGAGCAGGATCTTCAGCACCTGCGGAATCCCGCCGGCCCGGTGCAGGTCGGTCGCGACGTACTGCCCCCGACGGCTTCAGGTCGCAGATCACCGGTACGCGCTTGCGGATGCGCTCGAAGTCGTCGATCGTCCAGTCCACTTCGGCCGCGTGCGCGATCGCGAGATAGTGCAGCACCGCATTGGTCGAGCCGCCGGTGGCCATGATCACCGATACTGCGTTCTCGATCGACGCCTTCGTGATGATGTCGCGCGGTTTCAGGTCGCGCTTCACGGCCTCGACCAGCACACGCGCCGATTCGGCGGCCGAATCGACCTTCTCCTGATCGGGGTTCGCCATCGTCGACGAATACAGCAGCGACATGCCGAGCGCCTCGAACGACGAACTCATCGTGTTCGCGGTGTACATGCCGCCGCACGAACCGGACGTCGGGCACGCGTTTTTCTCGACGCCTTCGAAATCCTCCTGCGACATCCGGCCCGCGGTGAATTCGCCGACGGCTTCGAACGACGACACGATCGTCAGGTCGCGGCCCTTCCAGTTGCCCGGGCGGATCGTGCCGCCGTAGACGTAGATGCCCGGCACGTTCAGGCGCGCGAGCGCGATCATGCCGCCGGGCATGTTCTTGTCGCAGCCGCCGACCACCACGACGCCGTCCATCCACTGGCCCTGCACGCAGGTCTCGATGCAGTCGGCGATCACTTCGCGCGACACGAGCGAGTACTTCATCCCTTCGGTGCCCATCGACATGCCGTCCGAAATCGTCGGCGTGCCGAAGATCTGCGGGTTCGCGCCGGCGGCCTTGACGGCGTCGACGGCCGCGTCCGACAGGCGCTGCAAACCGGAATTGCACGGCGTGATCGTCGAATGGCCGTTCGCGATGCCGATCATCGGCTTGTCGAAATCGTCCTTCTGGTAGCCGAGGGCGTAATACATCGAGCGGTTCGGCGAACGGGCCACGCCTTGCGTGATGTGCTTCGAGCGACGGTTGTACGACATGGGGGACTCCATCGTTGTGTGGGCGTCGCTCGCGAGGGCGCGCCGGTTCGGATCGAACAAGCATGGAGTTTCCCGATTGGGATGTCCAATATATTATTTGTCGACTATTAAGTCGTTTTGCGAATGAGTCGAACATGGCCGATCCGATCCCCGACCTGCGCCAGTGGCGCTATTTCGCGACCGTCGCCGACGAGCGCCATTTCGGCCGCGCGGCCGAGCGCCTGTCGATGACGCAGCCACCGCTGTCGCAGGCGATTCGCGCGCTGGAGGACGCGCTGGGGGTGGCGCTGTTCGTGCGCACCAAGCGCTCGGTGGCGCTGACGGCGGTCGGCGCTGCGCTGCTGCCCGACGTGCGCCGGCTGCTGGCGTCGGCCGATGCGCTGCCGCCGCTGGCGCGGCGGCTCGCGCGCGGCGAGGCCGGTTCGCTGTCGCTCGCGTTCGTGTCGACCGCTGATTACGGGCTGTTGCCGTCGTTGCTGCGTGCGTTCGGCGCGCGCTATCCGCAGGTGCGGCTGCAGCTCGCGGAAGCGACGAGCGACGTGCAGATCGACGAACTCGTCGCCGGGCGCATCGACGCCGGGCTCGTCATCCCGCCCGTGCCGCCGCGTCACGCGGCCGGGTTGTCGTACTTGCCCGTCGTGCGCGAGCCGCTGGTGGTCGCGATGCCGAGTACGGCATCCGACGCGCCCGAGGACGAGCCGGTGCAGCTTGCCGACGTCGCCGCGTTGCCGCTCGTGATCTTTCCGCGTCGTTTGGCGCCCGGCTTTTATGACATCATTACGGGCTGCTACGGCGCGGCGGGGGAAACCCCGCGCATCGGTCAGGAGGCAATCCAGATGCAGACCATCGTCAGCCTCGTGTCGGCCGGCATGGGCGTCGCACTGGTGCCGCAATCGCTGCGTAACCTGCGGCGCACCGGCGTGGTCTACCGGCCGCTCGCCGGCCACGCGCCGCTCGTCGAGACGGGCCTCGTGTGGCGTACCGACGACGTGAGCCCCGTGCTTGCCGGGTTCATCGACGTCGTGTGCGCGCAGGGGCTTGCCGCGTGACGTGAACGATGGCGTGCGGGCGCCGTCCAACGCGCGGTGCTGCGCGTGCGACGGCCGTACCGTATTCGAAAACTTCTTCGCTAACCCATGATCATTCACCCGAATTTCGACCCCGTTGCGATCCATCTCGGGCCGCTGGCCGTGCGCTGGTACGGCCTCATGTATCTCGTCGGCTTCATCGCGGCGATCGTCGTCGGCCGGGTCCGCCTGAAGCTGCCGCATGTCGCGGCGCAGGGCTGGACCGCGAAGGACATCGACGACATGATGTTCTACGGCGTGCTCGGCACCGTGCTCGGCGGCCGGCTCGGCTATGTGCTGTTCTACAAGGCCGGTTTCTACTTCTCTCATCCGCTCGACGTGTTCAAGGTGTGGGAAGGCGGCATGTCGTTTCACGGCGGCTTCCTCGGCGTGACGCTCGCGATGATGCTGTTCGCGTGGCAGCGCAAGCGGCACTGGCTCCAGGTCACCGATTTCGTCGCGCCGATGGTGCCGACGGGGCTGGCAGCCGGGCGCCTCGGCAATTTCATCAACGGCGAACTGTGGGGCCGCGTGACCGATCCGACGGCGCCTTGGGCGATGCTGTTCCCGGGTGCGATGCGCGACGACGCGGCATGGTTGCCGAAACATCCGGAACTCGTCGAGAAGTGGCATCTCGCCGACGTGTTCATGCAATACCAGATGCTGCCGCGCCATCCTTCGCAGCTCTATGAAATCGCGCTCGAAGGGATCGCGCTGTTCTTCGTGCTGTTCTTGTTCGCGCGCAAGCCGCGGCCGATGGGCGCGATATCCGCGCTGTTCCTGATCGGTTATGGCCTCGCACGTTTCACGGTCGAGTTCGCGCGCGAGCCGGACGACTTCCTCGGGCTGCTCGCGCTCGGCCTGTCGATGGGGCAGTGGCTGTCGCTGCCGATGATTCTCGCGGGTATCGCGCTGATGGCCTGGGCGTATCGCCGCCGCGCGGCGAACGCGAATGCGGCTGCGTGACGTGGCTGCATGACGCGGTAACGATGTACGCGTGATCGGCGCGTGCATCGGCTACCCGGACATGCATGAAAAACGCCGGCCCTCGGGCCGGCGTTTTTCGTTTCCGACAACTGCGCGATGCGCGTTACTTCATCTGCACCGAACCGTTGACGGTGACCGACACGGTGGCCTTGCCGCCTTCGACCGCGATCGGCGCGCTCATCTTCGCGCTGTCCATCGGCGCCGCGGCCATCGCCATCATGCGCGTGTACGGCTGCACGTTGCGGCCGCTGCCGACGTTCACGTCGCGAATCGTGTAGCTGCTGTAGCCGAACGCCTTCGCGGCTTCGTCCGCGCGGGCGCGGAACGACTTGATCGCTTCGGTCGTGAGCTTCTGCTCGGCCGTGCGCTGCGCTTCCGGCGACAGCGAGAACTCGACGTTCGCGACCTGCATCAGGTTCGACAACTGGCCCGCCAGCTTCGACGCCGCGGCGAAATCGCGCGATTCGAGCGCGACCTCGGTGCGGCCGCGCCATGCGGAGATCTTCCCGTCGCGATCGGTGCTCGGATACACGGAGAACGCGCCCGTGTGCGCGGTGACGCCCGACACGCCCTTCGCCTGCGACAGGGCAGCGTCCGCGCGCTGGTTCAGCTGCGCGGTGAGGCTGCCCGGATCCTTGGCCTGCTGCTCGTAGAACAGCGTGATGTGGATGATGTCCTGCGGCACGTCGGCACTGGCCTGCGACGAAAGCGACAGCACGCCGGCCGGCTCCGGAAAGTGCGGGTTCGCCGCCTGGGCGTGCGCGGCGGGCGACGCGAGCGCCAGCGCGACGGGAACGGCGGCGGCGAGGGCGAGCGACAGCGCGAGTGCGGATTTCTTGGTCATTGTTGGATTCCTTGTACGAGGGCGCGCACGCGGGTCACGCGCGCGCGACGCGGGCGTACCGCGCGACGAAAAAACGACGGCCGGCCCGTTCGGCCGACTGCGGTTGCTTAGGCTGCGCGAAAGTGCCGCGAGTTCCGTTACGGTCGCGCGTACTGACCGGATTTGACCTTTGGCGCGCGCCTACTTCATCAGCTTTTCGGTGATGAATCGCCATTCCGCACGCGTGACGGGCGTGATCGACAGCCGGTTGCCGCGCGCGAGCACGCGCATGTCGGCGAGCTCGTCGTGCTCGCGCAGCGCGGCGAGCGGCACGAGCGGCGACTTCTTCACGAAGCGCACGTCGACGAGCAGCCAGCGTGGCGCTTCCTGCGTCGATTTCGGGTCGTAATAGGGGCTTTTTGGATCGAACTGCGTGGGATCGGGGTAGGGCGTCGACGAGACTTCGGCGAGCCCGGCGATGCCCGGCTCGGGGCAGCTCGAGTGATAGAACAGCACGCCGTCGCCGATCTTCATCGTGTCGCGCATGAAATTGCGCGCCTGATAGTTGCGCACGCCGGTCCACGGCAGCGAGCGCTGCGGTGCGTCGGCGAGATCGTCGATGCTTGCTTCGTCCGGTTCGGACTTCATCAGCCAGTATTGCATGGTCGTGGTCGACGCAGAAAAGGCTGCTACAAAAGAAAACGGCACCGGGACTTGCCCGATGCCGTTGGATAGGCCCCCACCTTGGCCGCTAGGCCGGCATCCTGAACCTGAGGTTCAGAATTGGTCGCAGTTAGCAGCACTTCGGGTACATCAGACAGAGTGACGCGCGCGCCCGTGCTACAAATTTCCGCAACCGTGCACATGGCATTGGTTCAAGGAATATATGACCTTGGCGAACCAGGCAGGGAAGCTGACTGAACTGTGATTCGATGCGCCAATTTGACCACCGTTGACCGTCGAGATCAAGGGGAATCGACGCATCGTTTGAAACGTTACTGCGTCTCGTGCTGTGCGAGCACCGCGCCGAGCTGTTCGTTCATCTGGTGCATTGTACGACGGATTTCCTCCGCCGGAAATGCTTCACCATGCCGCACGCTCGTTTGCAGCCGCAGCAATTCCGATGCAAGCGACAGCGCTGCCATCACCGCGATGCGATCGGTGCCGCGCACCGAGCTGTTCGAGCGGATTTTCGACATTTCGGCGTCGACGCGCGCGACCGCTTCGAGCAGCGCCGCTTCGGTCTCGGCCGAACAGGCGAGCCGATAGGGCTGACCGAGAATCGAGACTTCGATCTGCTTGGTGCTCATGCATGTTCTCCGTGGCTGGCCGCGTCATCGCCATCCGTGCGCGCCTGCGCATCCAGCAGGTCGAGCTGGTTGTCGGCTTGCTCCGCGCCCTTCGAGCGCGGCAGCTTTTCGAGGATCGCGTTCAGTTTCACCTGGGCGTCGTCGATCTTCGCCGACAACGTGTCGCGCTCGGCCGCGAGCGCATTGCGTTCGTCGCGCAGCTGCGCGAGTTCCGCGCGGACCGTGTCCGCTTCTGCGCGCAATTGCGCGACCTGCTCCTCGAGCGCGAGCCGTTCCGAGTGATAGCGCTTGTTCAGCGAAATCAGACGGCCAATATTTTGAGATAGGGTTTCGAGTTCGTTGAGCATTTGCTGCGTCCTCTAAAGACCCAGCATTTTAGCGCGGAATAACGCGCAATCCGACATCTGTAACGTTTCCAGTCGTAACACCCCTGCTTCTTGCCGCGAATAGGCGCGTCCCGCGCGGGTCCGGACGCTTCCTTGACGCTCGCGCGACCGGCTCCTAAACTGGCGCCGCCTCGGTGCTCGCGCGCAGGACGCGCGGTTAAACGGGAAGCAGGATGCGGGCTCCACGAGCGCGCCGACCTGCGCTGCCCCCGCAACGGTAAGCGGCCGCGTCGTGTGACGCAGGCCGGCTCGGGCGCGTTCCGCGTGCAGGTCGCATGCGGGCGCGGGCCACTGCGCGTCATCGCGCGGGAAGGCGAGCCGGACCGCCGCCAGCCCGGATACCGGCCGAGACGGGGAGCCCGCACGGGTTCCATGACGCGCGACCTGCGGGGAAGCGGGGCGCGTAATGCTTCACGGAACGTTTCTTCGATGCCGACCCCAATCGTCCGCCACGCGCCCCTGTCGCGCCCGGCCGGCTCCCGCAAGCGGATGTGCCGCGCGTCGTGCGTGCGGCCGTGCGCGGCATGAGCGCCGCGCGCGCCGCCGCGATCTGGGCCGCGCTGGCCGTCGTGGTCGCACTGCTGTTCGTCGCGTCGCTGTCGATCGGCAGCGTGCCGATGTCGCCGTGGCAGGCACTCGCGTCGCTCGTGCCGCACGGCGGCGACACCCTGTTTGCCGATATCGTCCGGACGCTGCGCCTGCCGCGCGCGCTCGCGGGTTTCGCGTGCGGCGCGCTGCTCGCGCTGGCCGGCGCGCTGTTGCAGGTGCTGCTGCGCAATCCGCTTGCGGAGCCGTACGTGCTGGGCGTGTCCGGCGGCGCGGCCGGCTTCGCGCTCGTCGCGATGATCGCGGGCGGCGCATGGTGGCTCGTCGACGCGTCGGCGTTCATCGGTTCGCTCGTATCGGTCGCCCTCGTGCTCGGTCTCGCGAGGCGCGAGCTGTGGCGCGGCGAATCGCGCGACGCATCGCCGCGGCTGCTGCTCACGGGCGTCGTGATCGCGGCGGGGTGGGGCGCGCTCGTCACGCTGTTGCTGTCGCTCGCGCCCGACGCGCGGCTGCGCGGCATCATCTTCTGGCTGACGGGCGACCTGAACGGCGCGACGGCGCCGTGGTTCGCGTGGGGCGCGCTGTTGTTCAGCGCATGCGTCGCGCTGCCCGCCGCGCCGCAACTGAACGTGCTGCTGCGCGGCGACGCGACCGCGCTCGCGCTCGGCGTGCCGGTCGCGCGCCTGCGCGTGCGGATCTATCTCGTCGCGTCGCTGGCCGCCGCGGCCGCCGTGACGACGGCCGGCACGATCGGCTTCGTCGGGCTCGTCGTGCCGCATGCGTTGCGGCTCGCGTTCGGCAACGACCAGCGGATGCTGCTGCCGGCCGCGATGCTTGCGGGCGGCGGCGGCGTGATGGCGGCCGACCTGCTGGCGCGCACCGCGATCGCGCCCGCGCAATTGCCGGTGGGCGCGATGACCGCGTTGATCGGCGTGCCGATGTTCCTGTGGATGTTGCTGAGGAGGCCGATGCGATGACGGGCACCGCCGCACCGCATGCCGCTGCCCGCGACATGCGCTACATGGCCGTCGATCTGACGCTGAAGGCCGGCGCGCGCACGCTGCTCGAGCGCTTCACGCAGGCGTTCCGCCCCGGCGAGATCTGGTGCGTGGCCGGACCGAACGGCGCGGGCAAGACGACGCTGCTCGCCACGCTCGCGGGATTGCAGCTGCCGGCCGGCGGACACGTCGAGATCGACGGCCGGCCGTTTGCCGCGTGGCGTCCCGAGCAACTCGCGCGGCGCCGCGCGCTGATGCCGCAGCAATTGCACGATGCGTTCAGCGCGACCGTGTTCGACACGGTGCTGCTGAACCGCTTTCCGTATCTCGGCGGCTGGGGCTGGGAGCGCGACGGCGATCGCACGGCCGTGCGCGATGCGCTCGCGACGTTCGGCCTGAGCGCGCTCGCGTCGCGCGACGTGATGTCGCTGTCGGGCGGCGAGCGGCAGCGCGTCGCGCTGGCCGCGACGCTGTGCCAGGATGCGCCGCTGATGCTGCTCGACGAACCGCTCGCGCATCTCGACCTGCATCACCAGATCGACTGCCTGACCGCGCTGGCCGCCTGGCTCGCGGCAGGCCCGCGCACGGTGATGTTTTCGTGTCACGACCTGAACCTCGCGCGGCGTTTCGCGACGCATGCGCTGTTGCTCGACGGCCGCGGCCATGCGTGGGCCGGCCCCGTGCACGACGTGCTGACGCCCGAGCGCGCGAGCGACGCGTTCGGCTATCCGCTCGTGCTGATCCGCGAGAACGGCCGCGATGCGCTGCTGCCGGCATGGCCTGCGCGACAATGACCGTTCCTGTTCCGATTTTTCCGATGCGCGGCGCATGCCGCGCCCACGACACGGCTCCTCGATGACGACTCCGACCCATTTCCCGCCCGCGATCGCGCCGCTCGACGACGCGCTGCGCACGCGCCTGCAACATGTGATCGACCACAAGACCAAGCCGCCCGGCAGCCTCGGCCAGCTCGAGGCGCTCGCGCTGCAGATCGGGCTGATCCAGCGTACCGAGCGGCCGGTCGTGCAGCGTCCCGTGACGATCGTGTTCGCGGGCGACCACGGAATCGCGGCCGAAGGCGTCAGTCCTTATCCGCAAACGGTGACCGCGCAGATGGTCGCGAACTTCCTGGCCGGCGGTGCGGCGATCAACGCGTTCTCGGGCGTCGCGCAGAGCACGCTCGAGATCGTCGATGCGGGCGTCGCGTCGCCGCTGCCGCCGTCGGACCGGCTGGTGTCGCTGCCGGTCGCGCGCGGTACGCGCAACTTCGCGACGGAACCGGCGATGACGCGCGAAGAAGCGATGACGGCGCTGGCCGCCGGCGCGGCCCGCGTCCGCCTGCACGCGTCGCTGGGCACGAACACGATCGGCTTCGGCGAGATGGGGATCGCGAACACGTCGTCGGCCGCCTGCCTGATGAGCCGCCTGCTCGACGTGCCGATCGATGCATGCGTCGGTCGCGGCACGGGGCTCGACGATCAGGGTCTCGCACACAAGCGCGCGGTGCTCGGCCGCGCACTCGTCAAGCACGCGCATGCGATCGCGCCGCTCGACGTGCTCGCGACGTTCGGCGGCTTCGAGATCGCGATGATGGCGGGCGCGTACCTCGCGGCCGCGAGCGAGCGGATGACGATCCTCGTCGACGGCTTCATCGCGACCGCCGCGCTGCTCGTCGCCGAGCGCATCGCGACCGGCGTGCGCGACTACTGCGTGTTCTCGCATACGTCGCACGAGGCCGGCCACCGGCGCATGCTTGAGCATTTCGGCGCGAAGCCGCTGCTCGCGCTCGACCTGCGGCTCGGCGAAGGCACGGGCGCCGCGCTCGCGCTGCCGCTCGTGCGCGCGGCGGCCGCGTTCCTCGGCGAGATGGCGAGTTTCGAGTCCGCCGGCGTCGACGATCGTGATGCCTGAGCGCGCGCGCGGCATGCGGGCCGAACTGCGCTACTTCTTCGTCGCGCTCGGCTATTTCACGCGCGTGCCCGTGCCGCGCTCGATCGGCTACGCGGCCGGCGACCTCGACCAGGCCGCGCGTTATTTCCCGCTCGTCGGCGCGTGCGTGGGCGCATGGGGCGCGCTGGTCTATCTCGTCGCACTGCGCGCGCTGCCCGCGTCGATCGCGGTCGGGCTGTCGATGGCCGCGACGCTGCTTGCGACCGGCGCATTCCACGAAGACGGCCTTGCCGACAGTTGCGATGCGTTCGGCGGCGGCTACACGCGCGACGACGTGCTGCGCATCATGCACGATTCGCGGATCGGCACGTTCGGCGCGGTCGCGCTCGTGATCGCGCTCGGGCTGAAATGGCAGGCGTTGACGTCGATGCTGCCGTTGCGCGCAGCATGGACGATGATCGCCGCGCATGCGGCGAGCCGCGCGATGGCCGTGAGCCTGCTGATGTCGCTCGACTACGTGCGAGCCGAAGGCAAGGCGAAGCCGGTGGCGCAACGCATGCGCGCCCGCGCGGCATGCATCGCGGCGGCGTTCGGGATGCCGTGGCTGTTCTGGCCGGACTGGCGCATGGGCGTCGCCGCATGCGTGGCGCTCGTATTGGTGCGCGCATGGCTGGCCCGCTATTTCGTGAAGCGGATCGGCGGTTATACGGGCGACTGTCTCGGTTTCGCGCAGCAACTGGGCGAACTGGCGATCTATCTCATGGTGCTCGGATGGACGTCGTCCTGATCCGTCATCCGGCCGTCGGCATCGAGCCGGGCATCTGCTACGGGCGCAGCGACGTGCCGCTCGCCGCATCGGCCGACGGCGGCGCGCAGGCCGTGCGTGCGCATCTGTCGACACTCGGCGCGCCGTTACCCGAACGGGTCTGGACGAGCCCGCTCGCGCGTTGCGCGTCGATTGCCGAACGGCTCGCGCGGGCATTCGACGTGCCGCTGCGGCGCGATGCAGACTGGCAGGAAATGGATTTCGGCGCATGGGAAATGCAGCGCTGGGACGATATCGACCGCGCGGCACTCGATGCGTGGGCGGCCGACCTGATGCATGCCTGCGCGCACGGCGGAGAAAGCGTGGCGCGATTCGTCGAACGGGTCGCGCGGCAGGCCGATACGATTGCGGCGCTCGGCGGCGCGCATTGGGTCGTCACGCATGCGGGCGTGATCCGCGCGTTCGCGTCGCATGTCTTGCGCGTGCCGCTCGACACGCTGCTGTCGCGGCCCGTGCCGACGGGCGGGGCCGTCTGGCTGCGCACGAACGACGACGCGCAAGCATGGGAAGTCGTGCACTGGGACGCATAGGCGCACGTGCGTTCGCAGTGAACGACGCCGCGCACGTTCGATCCGTCTCGGGCGCCGCACGCATCCGGCATCGGTGCGCGACGAATGCGCCAGCCGCTGGCAATCAGCGCGCCGGCCGCCGCGCACGCGCGGCATCCAGATCCTCGCACAGCGCGGCTGCGCCCTGCACGATCCGCGGCGACGGCCGCGTCAGCAGATCGCCGTCGATCGCGAACAGGTTGTGGCGCGCCACGGCCGTCAGCGCGGGCCACGCACGCCACCGCGCGAGGCTCGGCAGCGGTTCGGTCGAACGGGTCGCCCCGGCGCTCGTCGTCACGATCGCTTCCGGATTCGCCGCGAGCACGGCCTCGTCGGTGACGGTCGGCACGAGCGGCTTGAGCGATGCGAATACGTTGCGGCCGCCGCATAGTTCGAATACTTCGTCGATCAGGTGCGTGCCGTTGAGCGTCGTCAGCGGGCGGTCCCACACCTGGAAGAACAGCGTGACGGGCGGGCGTGCCGCGTAGCGTGCGCGTAGTGCCGCGAGGTCGCGCACAAAGGTCGCCGCGGCGGCATCGGCGGTCGGTTGCGTGCCGAGCAGCGTGCCGAGCCGGCGCAGCGACGACGGCACGTCGTCGAGATGCTTCGGTTCGCTGAAGAACAGCGGGATGTGCAGCGCGCGCAGTGCATCGGTCTGCCGCTCGGCGTTGCCGTGCCGCCAGACGACGATCAGGTCGGGCTTCAACGCGGCGATTCGTTCGAGATCGAGCGCCTTGTTGTCGCCGACGCGCGGCACCGCTTGCGCGGCGGCCGGATAGTCGCTGTACGTGACGGTGCCGACGAGCTTCGCGCCGCCGCCGGCCGCGTAGACGAGCTCGGTCGCGTGCGGCGCGAGGCTGATCACGCGCTGCGCGGGCGCGGGCAGCGTGACCGTATTGCCGGCGTCGTCGCGCGTCGCGACATCGGCGTGGACGAGCGGCGCGTGAGCGAGCGCCGCCAGCAGTGCGGCCGGTGCGAGCCGGCGGAACGGGCGGAACAGGCGTGGCCTCATGCCGAGGCCTGCTGCAGCAGCGGCACGCAATGCGCGAGCGCGTCGCCGAGGCGCCGCCATTCGGCTTCGCTGCCCGGCAGGCCGACGCGCACGCTCGACGGGTTCGGGAAGTGCCGTGTCCAGATCCCGCGCGCCGCGAGCGCCGCATGCAGCGCCGCGGCCCGCGGATCGTCGGTCCAGCTGAAGAGCGGCGTTGCGCGAACCGCGAAGCCGTGTGCGCGCAGCAGCGCAGACAGTCGTTCGCCGTCGGCCGCGAGCCGCTCGCGGGCGGCAGCTTGCCATGCGCGATCGGCGAACGCCGCGGCGACCGCGTGGCGTGCGGGACCGCTGACCGTCCACGCGCCGAGCCTGTCGCGCAACGCGACGACGTGGTCGGGGCATGCGAGCACGAAGCCCGCGCGAATTCCGGCGAGCCCGAAGAACTTGCCGACCGAGCGCAGCACGACGAGGCCCGGACGATCGACCTGTGGCGCGAGCGATGGCGTGGCGCCAGTATCGGCGAACGCTTCGTCGACGATCAGCGTTCCGCCGCGTGTCGCCAGTTGCGCATGCCAGCCGAGCAGGCGCGCGGTCGGCACGAACTCGGCGGTCGGATTGTTCGGATTCCCGACGATAACGTGGCGCAGCGTCGCGGGCAGCGTATCGGCGCGGATGTCCAGCGCGACGACACGATGGCCGTGGCGCGCGAACGCGGGCGCATATTCGCCGTACGCGAGCGCCGCGACGCCGGCGTCGCCGGCCGGCAGCAACCCGGGCAACGCGCGGATCGCGGCCTGGCTGCCGGCGACCGGCAGCACGTGCGCGGCATCGGGCGCGTGGTAGTACTGCGCGGCGCAGGCCGCGAGGCCGTCGCCGTCGTCGGGCAGCCGGCGCCACGCGTCGGCCGGGACGGGCGGCACCGGGAAGCCCGCCGGATTGATGCCGGTCGACAGGTCGAGCCACGCGTCGTACGGAATGCCGTGACGGCGGGCGGCTTCGTGCAGGTTGCCGCCGTGCGCGATGGATGAATCAGACATGATGGGTGGCCATGACGAGTGCGCCGCTCGCGACCAGCAGCGCGAGCCACAGGGCGAGCGTGCGCGTGACGAGCGACAGCGCGGCGACGATGTGGACGGCAGTCGCCGTGGCGCCGGTGCCGAGCATCGGGCGATTCTCGAGCTCGCCGTGATAGACGGCCGGGCCGCCGAGCTGCACGTTCAGGCTGCCGGCGCCCGCGGCCATGACGGGGCCTGCGTTCGGGCTGTCCCAGTGGCGCGCCTGCGTGCGCCAGCAGCGCCACGCGGCGGCGGTGTCGCCGAGCAGCGCGTAGCTTGCGGCGGTGAGGCGTGCGGGCATCCAGTTCAGCGCGTCGTCGATGCGTGCGGCGGCCCAGCCGAAGGTCAGGAAGCGCGGCGTGCGATAGCCCCACATCGCGTCGAGCGTGTTCGCGAGCCGGAACAGCAACGCGCCGGGACCGCCCGCGACGACGAACCAGAAGAGCGCGCCGAAGATCGCGTCGTTGCCGTTCTCGAGCGCCGATTCGACGGCCGCGCGCGACAGCGCGCCTTCGTCCGCGCTGCCGGTGTCGCGCGACACGATGCGTGCGGTCAGCGTGCGCGCCGCGTCGAGGTCGCGCCGCAGCAGCGCGGCGGCGATCGGTGCGACGTGGTCGGCGAGGCTCTTCGCGCCGAGCGCGAACCACAGCAGCGCGACGTGCAGCGCAGCCGCGAGCGGCCACGGCAGCAAGCAGACGAGCCATGCCGCGACGGCCACCGGCGGCACGACCGCCGCGAGCCATGCGGCGACGCCGACTAGGCGGCCGCGCCGGCCCGTGTTCAGCGCGGCTTCGATGCGCGCGGCGACGCGGCCGAACGCGACGAGCGGATGCCAGCCGGCCGGCTCGCCGATTGCGCGGTCGACGATCGCGGCCGCGACCGCGAGCATCGCGACGACGGGCAGCGACAACATCAGCATGGCTGCGCGCCCGTCTTGAGGTCGAGCGGCAGCCCCGCAACCAGCAGCGTGACGCGCGTCGCGAGCGCGGCGACGCGCTGGTTCAGGCGCCCGAGCTCGTCGACGTAGCGGCGCGTGACCGACCCGAGCGGCACGACGCCGAGCCCGATCTCGTTGCTGACGACGATCACCTTCGCGCGTGCGCCGCGCAACGCGTGCTCGAGCCGTTCGACGTGCGCCGCGTACTGCGCGTCGTCGAGCGGTTCGCCTTCGGCGGGACACAGCAGGTTCGTGAGCCACAGCGTCAGGCAGTCGACGAGCAGGCACGCGTGCGGATCGTCGAGCCGCGCGAGCGTGCCGGCGAGATCGACGGGTGCGTCGGCGAACCCCCAGGCGGCCGGCCGGCGCGCGCGATGATGCGCGATGCGCTGCGCGAATTCGGCATCGGCGGCGGTCGCGGTCGCGATGTAGGTGACGGGGCGGCCGCTGTCGGCGGCGAGCCGCTCGGCATGCGCGCTCTTGCCCGAGCGCGCGCCGCCGAGGACGAAGGTGAGGTCGTGCGGAATCATCGCGTGATTGTAACGGCGCGCGCGACCCGCCGCGGGCGATAATGCCGCCTTTGCTTCGCGACGACCTTTGACACGATGAATGCACCCGAGCCGCGGCCGCGCGGCACGCTGATGATCCAGGGCACGACGTCCGACGCGGGCAAGAGCACGCTCGTTGCGGGCCTGTGCCGCCTCGCGCGCCGCGGCGGCGCACGCGTGGCGCCGTTCAAGCCGCAGAACATGGCGCTCAACAGCGCGGTGACGGTCGACGGCGGCGAGATCGGCCGCGCGCAGGCGTTGCAGGCGCTGGCCGCCGGCGTCGCGCCGCATACGGATTTCAATCCGGTGCTGCTGAAGCCGACGAGCGACCGCGGCGCGCAGGTGATCATTCACGGCAAGGCGCGCATGAACCTCGACGCGCGGGCGTATCACGACTACAAGCCGGTCGCGTTCGATGCGGTACTCGAATCGTATGCGCGCCTGCGGGCGGGGTACGACACGGTGATCGTCGAAGGCGCCGGCAGCCCGGCCGAGATCAACCTGCGCGACGGCGACATCGCGAACATGGGGTTTGCCGAGCGCGTCGACTGCCCGGTCGTGCTCGTGGCCGACATCGATCGCGGCGGCGTGTTCGCGCATCTGGTCGGCACGCTCGCCTGCCTGTCGGACAGCGAGCGCGCGCGCGTGCGCGGCTTCGTGATCAACCGCTTCCGCGGCGACCTCAAGCTGCTCGAACCTGGGCTCGACTGGCTGCGCGCCCGGACGGGCAAGCCGGTGTTCGGCGTGCTGCCGTACCTGCACGGGCTGCTGCTCGACGCGGAGGACATGCTGCCCGCGCAGGCGCGCAGCGCCGCCGCACGCGGCGATGCCGGCGTGTTGCGCGTCGTCGTGCCCGCGCTGCCGCGCATCAGCAACCACACCGATTTCGACCCGCTGCGCGCGCATCCGCAGGTCGAGTTCACGTACTGGAAGAGCGGCCCCGTGCCCGACGCCGACCTGCTGATCCTGCCGGGTTCGAAGAGCGTGCAGCGCGACCTCGCGTGGCTGCGCGACGCGGGCTGGGAAGCGCTGATCCGGCGTCATCTGCGCTACGGCGGCAAGGTGATCGGCATCTGCGGCGGCATGCAGATGCTCGGCCGCACGCTCGACGATCCGCTCGGCCTGGAGGGCGCGCCCGGCAGCGTGCCGGGGTTCGGGCTGCTCGATTTCGACACGACGCTGCAACCCGACAAGACGCTGAAGAACGTGACCGGGCAACTCGCGCTGCCGGGCGAGGCGGCCGTGCGCGGTTACGAGATCCACATGGGCGACACGCGCGGGCCGGCGCTCGCGACGCCCGCGCTGACGCTGGCCGCCGATGCCGCGCAGGATGGCGTGCGTCCCGACGGCGCGATGTCGGCCGACGGCCAGATCCTCGCGACCTATGTGCACGGGCTGTTCGACGCGCCCGACGCCTGCACGGCGCTGCTCGCCTGGGCGGGGCTCGACGGGGCGGCGCGCATCGACTACCCGGCGCTGCGCGAGGCTTCCCTCGAGCGGCTGGCCGACACGTTCGCCGCGCATCTCGACCTCGACGCGCTGTACGCCGAGTTTCGGTGACGGCGAGCCGGTTCGCCCTCGCTTTTTCCGTCCGATCGCGTACAACGGAGGAGGGCGGAGGTCCGCCCGAAGGAGGGCGACGATGAAGGTTCGGTGGTGGTGGAGCGTGCTGCTTGCGGCGCTGCTGGGCGCGTCGTCGGCGGCGCATGCGTGCGATTCGTATGCGCCGGGCGGCGGCCAGTCCGGCGGCGATGCAACGCAAGGCAAGAGCGGTTACTGAGCAGGACGGAGGGCATGATCGGTCATGCCCTTTTTTTCGCTTCAATTCGTTCCGAAATGGAATCAATTTAAGCGACATGGCGTGTTTATCGGCCGAATCGATTCGAATAGAGTGCGATCCATTCCCATCCACTCCCGAAGGAAGCCGTCATGAACGCCAACCGCCTGAACGATTTCGCCGCGACGCTGCTGCGCGTCGCCCTCGGCGTGCTGTACCTCGCGCACGTCGCGCAGAAAGTATTCGTCTTCACGCTGCCCGGCACCGCGCAGTTCTTCGCGTCGATCGGCCTGCCGGGCTGGCTCGCGTACCTGACCACGTTCGTCGAACTGGCGGGCGGGCTGGCGCTGCTCGCGGGGTTCCGCGTGCGCATCGCCGCGCTGGTGCTGCTGCCGTTCATGCTCGGCGCGCTCGCCGCGCATCTGCCGAACGGCTGGAGCTTCTCGTCGCCGCACGGCGGCTGGGAATATCCGGCGTTCTGGGCCGTCACGCTGGCCGTGCAGGCCCTGCTGGGCGGCGGCGCGTTCGCGATCGGCGCAGCGGAGGCCGCGGACCAGCCCGCGTAATGTGAACGAACGCGCACGAAAGCGGTTCGCGGTTCGCTGCGACCGGTTCCGGTGACACCCCGTTTGCCGATATCATCGCTCCCTGTATCCGCAATCGAGCGGCGCCTGCCATGCGGCCGGCGCCGCGCGGCTTTTTCGGGGGAATTCATGACGGTCATCGTGGTGGCGAATCCGAAGGGCGGCGTGGGGAAGAGCACGCTGTCCACCAATCTAGCCGGCTATTTCGCGGCACAGGGCGCGTGGGTCGCGCTGGCCGACCTGGACCGGCAGCAGTCCGCGCATGCGTGGCTCGACCTGCGGCCGGCCGGCTTGCCGACGATCGAGGCGTGGAATCTCGATCCGGACGCGCCGTCGAAGCCGCCGCGCGGCCTCGAGTATGCGGTGATCGATACGCCGGCCGGCCTGCACGGCACGCGGCTCAACGTCGCGCTGCAACTGGCCGACAAGGTGATCGTGCCGCTGCAGCCGTCGATGTTCGATATTCTCGCGACCCAGCAGTTTCTGGAGCGCCTCGCGGGCGAGAAGGCCGTGCGCAAGGGCGGCGTCGAGGTCGGGATCGTCGGGATGCGGGTCGACGCCCGCACGCGCTCGTCCGATCAACTGCACCGGTTCGTCGAAGGGCTCGGCCTGCCGGTGCTCGGCTACGTGCGCGACACGCAGAACTACGTGCAGATCGCCGCGCACGGCCTGACGCTGTGGGATGTCGCGAAAAGCCGCGTCGAGAAGGATCTCGAACAGTGGCGGCCGATCGTCGAATGGGCCGAGCGCCGCATGCCGAAGGCCGAGAAGGCCGCGAAAGCGTCCTGACCCGCTCGCGCGCGGGCCGCGCCGCAGACGGCGAGCGCGCGGCGGATTCCGTCAAACGGACAAAGGGCCTGATCCGGCATCGCGCCGAATCAGGCCCTCCGTACGTATGTGGCGGCTCGGTGTTGGCCGCCGGGCGCCCGCCGCATCGCGGCGACACCCGGCGTGTCACGACACGCCGGCGGCCGCGCGGATCAGCTCCAGCTCTGCGTCGGCACGTGGTCCCGATGGCCCTTGATCCGGTTGCCGTCGTCGATGAACACGAGCTTCGGCTTCCAGCCGGCCTGCAGTTCGGCTTCGTCGACCATCGCGAACGCCGCGATGATCACGAGGTCGCCGAGTTGCGCGCGGCGCGCGGCCGAGCCGTTCAGCGAGATCATCCCGCTGCCGCGCTCGCCCTTGATCGCGTACGTCGAGAAGCGTTCGCCGTTGTTGATGTTCCAGATGTCGATCCGTTCGTTTTCGATCAGGCCCGCCGCTTCGAGCAGGTCTTCGTCGATCGCGCACGAACCTTCGTAATGCAGTTCGCAGTGCGTGACCGCCGCACGGTGGATCTTCGATTTGAGCATGTGGCGCTGCATGGTGTCTCCGGTGAGGCGTCGTGAGAGGCGCGGGCGGGCCGCCCGTCAGATTTCCAGGTTGTCGATGAGGCGCGTCGCGCCGAGCTTCGCGGCCGCGAGCACGACGAGCGGCTCGCCGGCTTCGAGTTCGGCGGCGCTCGGTGCGATCAGGTTCGCGCGGCGGCGGATCGCGATGTAGTCGGGCAGCCAGCCGCGTTCGGCCAGGTGCGTGTGCGCGTGCCGCTCGAGCTTGCCGAGATCGCGTTCGCCGCCGAGCACGCTGTCGCGCACGCGCTGCAGCGTTTTCGCCAGTTCGGGCGCTTCCTTGCGCTCGTCGGTCGTCAGGTAGCGGTTGCGCGACGACAGCGCAAGGCCGTCCTCGTCGCGCACGGTTTCGGCCGCAATGATGTCGACCGGCAGCGCGAGCTGCTGGCACATCCGGCGCACGATCATCAACTGCTGGTAGTCCTTCTTGCCGAACACGGCGACGCGCGGCTGCACGCAGGACATCAGCTTCGTGACCACCGTGCACACGCCGGCGAAGAAGCCCGGACGGAATTCGCCTTCGAGAATCCCGCCGAGATCGTCCGGCGGCAACACGCGGTATTCCTGCGGCTCGGGGTACATGTCGCGCTCGGTCGGCGCGAACAGCACGTACACGTTTTCCTGCTGCAGCTTCTCGATATCGTCCTGGAGCGTGCGCGGATACTTGTCGAAATCCTCGTTCGGGCCGAATTGCAGCCGGTTGACGAAGATGCTCGCCACGACCGGGTCGCCGTGCTGGCGCGCGAGACGCATCAGCGACAGGTGCCCTTCGTGCAGGTTGCCCATCGTCGGCACGAACGCCGTGCGGTTCTGTCCGCGCAGCTGGTCGCGCAGTTCCTGGATCGAGCTGATGACTTTCATGATCGGGTAACGGGTTCCTCGCGCAGGCGCGCGTTGACGCCGCGGCAGCGGCGTCGGGGTCGAAGCGGAGAACGCCGGCGCGCGGGCGGCGCATCGGGCGTCGGCGGATTGTAGAGGATTTGGCCGCGGCACGCACCGATAAAAGAACGATCGTTCACTTTTTATCGGGGCGTGCCGACCATCCGCCGGATGGTCGTCCGCCGCGGCGCAGCGGCGAGCGTCGGAACGAACCGGGAACGGGAAGCGGCGGGGGGGCGGCCCTTACGCAGGCAGGTACGCGAGGCGCACGTAGATCGGCGCGAACGGCTCGGCCTGCGTGATCTCGAGCAGCGATTCGCGCGCGAGTTCGAGCATCGCGATGAAGTTCACGACGACGACCGGCACGCCGCGCGACGTGTCGAACAGGTCGGCAAACTCCATGAAGCGCGCGTTCTGCAGCCGGCGCAGGATCAGGCTCATGTGTTCGCGCACCGACAACTCCTCGCGGGAGATCTTGTGATGCTGGACGAGCTTCGCGCGCTTGAGCACGTCCGCCCACGCGGCGCGCAGATCGTCCGAATTCACGTCGGGAAAGCGCGGCGTGACGCTTTGCTCGATATATACCTCGGCGCGCAGGAAATCGCGGCCGAGTTGCGGCAACTGGTCGAGCCGCTGCGCGGCGAGCTTCATCTGCTCGTACTCAAGCAGCCGGCGCACGAGTTCGGCGCGCGGATCCTCGGCTTCCTCGCCGGTGTCGGCCTTCTTGACCGGCAGCAGCATCCGCGACTTGATTTCGATCAGCATCGCGGCCATCAGCAGGTATTCGGCCGCCAGCTCGAGATTCGACGTGCGGATCTGGTCGACGTAGCCCAGATACTGCGCGGTGACCTGCGCCATCGGGATGTCGAGCACGTTGAAGTTCTGCTTGCGGATCAGGTACAGCAGCAGGTCGAGCGGGCCTTCGAACGTCTCGAGGAACACTTCGAGCGCGTCGGGCGGGATGTAGAGATCCTGCGGCAGCTTGAAGAGCGGCTCGCCGTACAGGCGAGCGAAGGCCGCGACACCGTCGACCGTGTCGGGCGTCGAATCGGCGCCCGCGGGCGCGGCGATCGCGTCGTCCTGCCGGGCGGCGCTGGCCTCGTCGGCGGCGCTCACGTCGTCAGAAGTTCTGGTAGTAGACGTACGGCGTTTGCTTCACGCGCGATTCCTGCTGCTCGGCGCGCTCGTCGAGATCGATCGGCTGCTTGTCCCACAACAGGGAACGGCCCTTGCGTTGCTCTTCCTCGAGCGTCGGCTTCTGCTGCTTGAGCTGGTTCAGGAACTGCGTGACGTCGGACTGGTACGGCATGGCTGGATCTTCCGTTTCGGGCGGCGCACGATGCGCCGGATTCGCGATGGCGGGATTTTACCGCATCGCGGGGAACAGCCGGCGCCAATCGCGCGTCGAAACCGCGGGCGGTGCCGGCGGGCATTGGGCGGCGGCCCTGTCGGGCGCTGGCATTCTTTCACAATCGTTTGGCTGCGACGCCCGCGCCCTGTGGTCAAATACAGGGTTTTCCACGAAACCGTAACGATCCAGGACGGCGAGGTCATATTTGGCGGGGCAGTCGAACCAGCAAGCACACACGGCGCATGACGCGGGCCCGCGCGCGGCACGCGATCGCGCCGGCGCCGCGGCCCGCGTCGCGCGGGCGGCCCTCGCGGGTTGCCTGGCCGCGTGCTTCGCGCTGCCGGCCCACGCGAAGTACGACGTCGACATCGACGCGCCGCGCTCGATCCGCAAGCTCCTCAAGACCCATCTCGATATCGCCCGCTTCGCCAAGCGCGACGACATCAGCGACGACCAGTTCGACTTCCTCGTGACCGCCACGCCGCAGCAGGTGCGCGACCTGGCCGCGACGGCCGGCTATTTCTCGCCGGTCGTGCGTACCGACGTGCGCACCCGCGACGGCAAGCGCGACGTGCGCATCGCGGTCGACCCGGGGAAGCAGACCGTCGTGTCGACGGTCGACCTGGCGTTCAAGGGGCCCGTCGAAACGGAGGATCCGGCGCAGGAGACGGCCACCCGTTTCGCGTTCTCGATGAAGCCGGGCGACCCGTTCACGCAGTCCGACTGGGACGACGCGAAGAGTGCGGCGCTCCGGCAGTTGCAGGCGCGCCGCTATCTCGGCGCGAAGATCGCGTCGTCCGAGGCGCGCATCGATCCGCGCACGCGGCGCGCGACGCTCGCGGTCACGTTCGACAGCGGCCCGACGTTCACGATCGGCAAGGTCGACGTCGACGGCGTGCGCCGTTATCCGGAAAAGATCGTCACGAACGTCAATCCGCTGTCGGAAGGCGAGATCTACGACGTGCGGCGGATCAACGAATTGCAGCGGCAGTTGCAGAACACGCCGTACTACGCGAGCGTCGCGATCGACGTCGGCGACGATACGTCGAAGCCCGAGCGCACGCCCGTGCACGTGAAGGTCAGCGAGTTCCCGTACAACAACATCCGCGGCGGCGTCGGCTTCGCCACCGATACGGGGCCGCACGTGCAAGGCTCCTATACGTATCTCGACACCTTCGGCGCCGCGTGGCCGCTGACCGTGTCGGGCCGGCTCGACCAGATTCAGCAGTACGGGCAGGTCCAGCTGTCGATGCCGCCGGGCGAGAAGGGCTGGACCAACAGCGTGCTCGCGTCGTACACGAACACCAACGTGTCCGACACGCGTATCTACAGCGCGCGGGTCGGCGTGCAGCGCACGCGCACCGGCCAGTTCATCGACTATTCGTATTCGCTGATGTATTACCAGGACCGGCTCGACCAGAACGGCGCGGGGCCGACCACGAGCCGCGCGCTCGTGCCGCAATGGGCGTGGACCCGCCGCAACGTCGACGATCCGCTGTTTCCGCGCTCGGGCAACCTGATTCACGCGGAGGCCGGCTTCGCGGTCAAGGGCGCGCTGGCCGACGAAACCTTCATCCGCGGCTACGCGCGCGGGCAGCAGTACCTGCCGATCGGCAAGCGCGACCTGTTCGTGTTCCGGGCGGAGCTCGGCGGCGTGTTTACCAGCGGCAGCTCGACCGGCGTGCCGGCGTCGCTGCTGTTCCGCGCCGGCGGCTCGAATTCGGTGCGCGGCTACGGCTACCAGAGCATCGGCAACAGCGTCGACGGCTCCGTTCTGCCGACCAAGTACCTGGTGACGGGCACGGCCGAATACCAGCACTGGTTCAACCGCGACTGGGGCGCCGCGACGTTCTTCGACATCGGCACCGCGACCGATGCGTGGGGCGAGCGCGTGTTTTACCCGGGCGTGGGCGTCGGTGCGCGCTGGCGCAGCCCGGTCGGCCCGATCAACGTCGACGTCGCGTACGGGTTGCGCAACCACAGCGTGCGCCCGTATTTGACGCTCGGCATCGCTTTCTGAACCCGCCGTCCTATTGACGACGACCCGCACGACGAACCGCATGACGAAGGACCCGAACGACACGCCGCCGCCTCACGATCCGGATTCGCCCGACGGCGCGCCCGACACGCCGCCGCGCGCGCCGCGCCGCGGCCGCGCGTGGCGTGTCGTCGCGTGGACGCTCGCGACGGTCGTGTTGCTCGTCGTGCTGGCGGCGGGGCTCGTGCTGGGCGCGGTGACGACCGAACGCGGGACGCGGCTCGCGTGGCAGGCGGCCGGCAAGGTGCTCGGCGCGCGGCTCGCGGGCACGCTCGAAGGGGGCTCGCTCGCGACCGGCGTGCGCCTGCGCGGGTTCGCGTGGACCAGCCCCGACGGCACCGGCACCGAGGTTCGCATCGACCGGCTCGATGGCCGCTGGGCACTGACGCGCGCGCCGTGGCGGCTGTCCGTCGCGTATCTGCGCGCCGGCACGATCGACGTGCGGATCGCGCCGGGGCCGTCGACGCCGAGTACGATGCCGCAGGACCTGAGCCTGCCGCTGCAGGTGCGGATCGACGACCTGCGCGTCGATCGCCTCGCCATTCACGAAGGCGGTTCGACGACGCAGCTCGACCATCTCGCGCTGAACGGCCGCAGCGACGGCCGTCATCATGAACTCGTGCTCGACGGCGTCGACACGCCGTACGGCGCGCTGACCGCGCGTGCGAAGCTCGACGGCGTGAAGCCGTTCGCGCTGACGGGCGAAGCCACCTATGCAGGCAAGCTGTCCGACGAAGCGGTCGACGCGCGGGCCCGCGTGTCGGGCTCGCTCGAGGCGCTCGTCGCCGAGGTCGATGCGAGCGGGATGAAGCTGAACGGGCGCGCGCACGTCGAGGCCGCGCCGTTCGGCGCCGTGCCGCTCACGCGCGCGACGCTCGCGTTCGATCACGTAAACCCGCAGGCGCTTTCGCCCGGCGCCCCGGCGGCCGATCTCGCGGTGCGCGCGGAACTCGCACCGGTGACCGCGCCAGCAGGTTCGTCTCCGGCGAAAGGGTTCGCGGTGACGGGCCCGGTGTCGATCGTCAATGCGAAGCCAGGCACGCTCGGCGATCATCTGCTGCCGCTGATCGACGCGCATGCGACCGTGCATCTCGACGCGCACGCGCAACGGATCGACGGCCTCGCGCTGAAGCTGATCCGCGACGGCAGCGTGACGGGCGGCGGCACGCTCGCGGGCGGCAAGGGCCGCTTCGACATGAAGGTCGCGAACCTCGACCTGAACGCGTTCGTCGCCGAACTGCGACCGATGCGCCTCGGCGGCCCGCTTGGCGTCACGCTTGCGGGCGATGCGACGACCGTCGATTTCGACCTGAACGACCCGAAGCTCGCGCTCGGCGCGCGCGCCAAGGTCGCGCTGACGCAGAAGCAGACCGTGCTGACCGACACGCGCGTGACTGCGGCCAAGGGGCGCATCGACCTGACCGGCGTATTCCGCCACGACGCGCATTCGAGCTACGACGCGAAGGCGACGCTCACCGCCTTCGATCCGCTGCTGCTCGCCGCGACGGGCGCACCGAAGGCGGGCGGCGGCAAGGCGCCGGCGAAGGCCGCCAAGGCGCCGGCCAAGCGCGGCGAGACGCGCGTGTCGGGCACGTTGACGGCGTCGGGCGCATTCGCGCCGCAGGTCTCGACGAAGGCGACCTTCAAGCTCGCCGACAGCCTGTACGACGGCGTGCCGCTGACCGGCGCCGGCGTCGTGCAGCTCGCCGGCTCGCGGATCCTGCCGAGCAACGCGACCCTGTCGATCGCCGGCAACCACGTCGACCTGCGCGGCAGCTTCGGCGCGCCCGGCGACCGGCTGCGCTTCGTCGTCGACGCGCCGCAGCTCGACCGGCTCGGCTTCGGCGTCGAAGGGCTCGTGCAGGCGCAGGGCGACCTGACCGGCAGTTTCGCGCATCCGAACGTGACGGCCACCTACAAGGCCGAGCACGTCGTCGTCGGTTCGAACCGGATCGGTACCGCGCAGGGCCGCGCGGACATCCGCGACGGCGCACACGGCGCACTCGTGTTCACGGCCGACGCGGCCGACATCGCGCTCGGCTCGTTCAAGCTGAAGTCGTTGCGCGCGAACCTCGACGGCACGCGCGCGAAGCACACGCTCGACGCAGCGGCGCTCGGGGTGGCCGGCGGCCGCGTGATCGACCTGACGCTCGCGGCGAACGGCGGCGTGGTCGAGAACCGCGACGGCATGCGCTGGGACGGCACCGTCACGCGTCTCGCGAATCGCGGCACGCCGGCGCTCGCGCTGCAGGCGCCGCTGACGATCTCGGCCGGCGCCGGGCGCGTGACGCTCGGCGCGACGCGGCTCACGCTCGAAGGCGCGGCGATCGACCTGAAATCGTTCGTGTTCGATCGCGGCCAGATGCGCTCGGCGGGCGCCGTGACCGGTGCGTCGGTCGCGCGTTTCCTCGAGGTTCGCCAGGCGCTGACCGGCCAGCGGCCGCCGGTGCGGACCGACGTCGTGCTCGATGCCGACTGGGACTTCTCGCTCGGCGCGAACGCGACGGGGTACGTGCAGGCGAAGCGCCGCGGCGGCGACGTGACGATCGAGACCGGGCGCGGCATCGCGTCGCTCGGCCTGACCGATCTGTCCGCACGCGCGAGCTTCGCGTCCGGCAACCGGCTCAACGTGACGGCGCTCGCGAAGGCGAGCCGGATCGGCACGCTCGACGCGAACGTCGCGGTGCCGTTCGCGCTGCGCGACGGCGTGTTCGGCATCGTCGACGACGGTCCGCTGTCGGGCCGCATCGACGCCGACATCCCCGCGCTGAAGACCACCGGCAACCTGTTCGGGCCGAGCTACCTGCTCGGCGGGCGCGCGGCGCTGAAGCTGACGGTCTCCGGCACGCCGGTGAAACCGAACCTGTCGGGGACGCTGACGGGCGACGACCTTTCCGCGACGCTCATCGACCAGGGCGTGCAGCTGAAGGACGGCATCGTGCGCGTGAAGCTGTCGGACAACCTCGTCGAATTCCAGCAGGTCGAATTTCACGGTGGCGACGGCACGCTGCGCGCGCTCGGCCGCGTGCGCCTCGACGGCGAGGCGCCCGACCTGACCGCCAGCATCGTCGCGGACAAGCTCGAACTGTTCGCGGCGCCGGACCGCAAGCTGTCGCTGTCGGGCAAGGCCACCGTCGCGAACGACGGGCCGCGCGGCGCGCTGTCGATCGACGGCAAGTTCGTGGTCGACCGCGCGCTGTTCGACCTGCCCGAGCAATCGGCGCCGCACCTGTCCGACGACGTCGTGATCGTGCAGCCGGACGGCACGGTGCGCGGCGAGACGCCGACCGGCACCGCGGCCGCGAAGCCGAAGCCGGTCGAAAACAAGCCGGCGCCGTCGCTGGCGCCGCGCGCGAACATCGACGTCGGTCTCGGCAACAACTTCCGCTTCAAGGGCCACGGCGCGGATCTCGGGCTGCGCGGCACGATCACCGTGATGAGCGCGCCGGGCGTGCCGCTGCGAGCGGTCGGCAACGTGCGCGTGACCGAAGGCTCGACGTACACGACGTTCGGCCGCAAGCTCGCGGTCGAGAACGGCTTCTTCACGTTCAACGGCCCCGTGTCGAACCCGGGCGTCAACATCCTCGCGATGCGGCGCAACCAGGAGGTCGAGGCCGGCGTGCAGGTGACGGGCACGATCCAGTCGCCGACGGCCAAGCTGGTGTCGGAGCCGAACGTCACGGACAACGAAAAGCTGTCGTGGCTGCTGTTCGGGCACGGCACCGATCAGGGCAACAACGTCGGCCAGCAGGGGGCGATGACGGCCGCGCTCGGGCTGCTTGGCAGCGTGACCGGCAAGCGCGTCGCGCAGACCTTCGGACTCGACGAGGTGTCGGTCGGCCGCAGTGAAGTCGGCCTCACCGATCCGCAGGTCGTGCTGGTGTCGAAGGCGATCAACGAGCGGTTCGTGCTCGGCTTCGAGCAGGGGCTGCAATCGGCGAGCAACGCGTTCAAGGCGACGATCAACCTGACGCGCTTCTGGTCGGTGTCCGCGTACGGCGGCACGTTCCAGGGCGTCGATCTGAACTACACGCGGCGCTTCGATCGCTGGTTCGGGCAGCGCTGAGCGCGGGCGCGGCGTAGCGGGCGGCAATGAAAAAGCCCCGCACGATTCGACATCGTGCGGGGCTTTTTTGCGCAGGCAGCAGCGCGTTCGGCTTACTTCACGCGCATGCCGGGCTTCGCGCCGCTGTGCGGCTCGAGGATGTAGAGGCCCGGTTCCGCCTTTTCGTCGGCGGCCGACGCGGCGAGCACCATCCCTTCGGACAGGCCGAACTTCATCTTGCGCGGCGCGAGGTTCGCGACCATCACCGTCAGCTTGCCGACGAGCTGCTCCGGCTGGTACGCGGACTTGATGCCCGAGAACACGTTGCGGGTCTTTTCCTCGCCGACGTCGAGCGTGAGCTGCAGCAGCTTGTCCGAGCCTTCGACGGCCTGGCACGCGACGATCTTCGCGATGCGCAGGTCGATCTTCGCGAAATCGTCGATCGAGATCGGCGCGTCGTCGGTGCCGTTCGCGGCGGCCGGCTTCTCGTTGGCATTGCGCTTCGCATTCTTCGCGGCGTTCGCGCTCGCGGCGGCTGCACCCGTCGCTTCGGCCTGCAGCGAATCGCGGTTCGCGGCGAGCAGCGCTTCGATCTGCTTCGCATCGACGCGCGTCATCAGGTGCTGGTACGCCTTGATCGGCTGCGCCGACGACAGCGGCTTCGCGGCATCGGCCCACACGAGCGGCGGGATCCCGAAGAACGCCTCGACCGCTTCGGCGACGCGCGGGATCACCGGCTTCAGCGCGAGCGACAGCAGGCGGAAGGCTTCGAGGCTCACGCTGCAGGTTTCGTGCAGCGCGACCGCGTTGGCCGGATCCTTTGCGAGATCCCATGGCTTCGCGCCATCGACGTACGCGTTCACTTCGTCCGCGAGCTCCATCGTGTGGCGCAGCGCGCGGCCGTATTCGCGTGCTTCGTAGTTCGCGGCGATCTGCGCAATCGCATCGCGCAGCTTCGCGACGAGCGGATGATTCATCGCGCTGTCCTGCACGCGGCCGTCGAAACGCTTGATCAGGAAGCCTGCCGCGCGACTCGCGATGTTCACGTACTTGCCGACGAGATCGCTGTTCACGCGCGCCTGGAAGTCGTCGAGGTTCAGGTCGATGTCTTCCATCGTCGCGTTCAGCTTCGCGGCGAAGTAGTAGCGCAGCCACTCGGGGTTCAGGCCCGTGTCGATGTAGCTCCGCGCGGTGATGAACGTGCCGCGCGATTTCGACATCTTCGCGCCGTCGACCGTCAGGAAGCCGTGCGCGAACACGTTGGTCGGCGTGCGGTGGCCCGAGAACTCGAGCATCGCCGGCCAGAACAGCGTGTGGAAGTACAGGATGTCCTTGCCGATGAAGTGATACTGCTCGGCCTTCGAGCCCGGGCGGATCCACGCATCGAAATCGATGCCGTTGCGGTCGCACAGATTCTTGAAGCTCGCGTAGTAGCCGACCGGCGCGTCGAGCCACACGTAGAAATACTTGCCGGGCGCGCCGGGGATCTCGAAGCCGAAGTACGGCGCGTCGCGCGAGATGTCCCAGTCGGCGAGCTTGGCTTCGCCGGCATCGCCGAGCCATTCGCGCATCTTGTTGGTCGCTTCGGGCTGCGCGAGGCCGCTCACCCATTCGCGCAGGAACGATTCGCAACGCGGGTCGGACAGGCGGAAGAAGTAGTGCTTCGAGGTCTTGCGCACCGGCGTCGCGCCCGACACGACCGAATACGGGTTCAGCAGTTCGGTCGGCAGGTAGGTCGAGCCGCACACCTCGCAGCTGTCGCCGTACTGGTCCTTCGCGTGGCACTTCGGGCACTCGCCCTTGATGAAGCGGTCCGGCAGGAACATTTCCTTGACCGGATCGTACGCTTGCTCGATTTCGCGTTCGGCGATCAGGCCGGCTTCCTGCAGCGCCAGATAGATCTTCTCGCTCAGCACGCGGTTCTCGTCCGAATCGGTCGAGTAGAAGTTGTCGAACGACACGCCGAAGCTGTCGAAGTCGCGCTTGTGCTCGGTCCACACGCGGTCGATCAGCTGCTTCGGCGTCAGGCCTTCCTGCTCCGCGCGCAGCATGATCGGCGTGCCGTGCGTATCGTCGGCGCCGATGTAGTAGACCTCGTGGCCATGCATTCGCAGCGCCCGCACCCAGATGTCGGTCTGGATGTACTCGACCAGGTGGCCGATGTGGATCTGCCCGTTGGCATAGGGCAGTGCGGACGTAACGAGGATCTGGCGGCCGCCTTGCGGCGCCGCAGCCTGCACGGAAGTGAGGTCGGATGCGGACATAGGGTCTGGAGAAGAACAGCGGGAAAAACGACGGGAAACCGCGATTCTAGCAGGGGCACGGGCCGGCGCGGCGGGCACGCGCCGCGGACCGGGCGGCGGAAGGGGCGGCGGAAGGGGCGGCGGAAGGGGCGCGGCCGCGCATGCGGCGCGCCCGACAGCGTCGTGCTGCATTGCAGCATGAATTTCGCGGGCAAAAAAAACCGGGGCGGATACGGCCCCGGAGCAACAACGACAAGAGGAGAATGGTGACGCGCCGGCAACACCAGCCGCGTACCGTAAATACTGACCACGGCCTGCGACAGAAGTTCGAAAAATTTTTCGATTTGTTACCGGCCCCGCCGAAAGCCTTGTGAGGCGGGGCTGTGCGGGCAGGGCGCCCGCCCGTTTCCTCTCGTGGTCGCGCTTACTGATGCTGTTGCGGCGCGCGCAGGTAGATCTCGACGCGGCGGTTTTGTGCGCGGCCGGCTTCGGTCGCGTTGTCCGCGATCGGGTTCGATGCGCCCATGCCTTGCGCCGACAGACGGCCGCCGTTCACGCCGCGCTGCACGAGCGCGTTCACGACGCTTTGCGCGCGGTTCTGCGACAGCGTCTGGTTCAGCTGCGCCGAGCCCGTGCTGTCCGTGTAGCCGACGATCGACGCCGTCACTTGCGGGTTCTGGTTCAGCGTCGTCGCCAGGTCGTTCAGCAGCGGCGTGAACGCCGGCGTGATCGCGTACTGGTTCGTCGCGAACGTGACCGAGCTCGGCACGTTCAGCTTCAGCGAGCCGTCCGGCTGTTCGGTGACCTGCGTACCCGTCTGCGCTGCCGACGGCGCGAGCTTGTTCTTGATCGCTTGCCAGTTGTAACCCGTCACGCCGCCGACCAGTGCACCGACGCCCGCGCCGATCGCCGCGCCCTTGCCGCCGCCGGCCAGTGCGCCGATCCCTGCGCCCAGCGCCGCACCCGTGCCGGTGCCGACGGCCGTATTGTTGCCCTGCTGCGTGGCGCAGCCTGCCAGCAGCGCGCCGGCGAGTGCGAAGACGGACAGGCGAGTCGCGATTTTCATGTTCATGTTGGATTCCTCTCTTGGTTGAACGAGTCGACAACGACGACAAACAACAGCTACGGCTCCCTGCGCGGGCCCGCCGAAAAAGGAAGGCCGGCCTGCGCTCGCGGCAGCCGCCGAGGCGGTCGCATGCCCTGTCCGTCAGCGTGGCTGTTCGGACAGTGCGACGCGTCAGCCTCTACAATATAGGCGTAAGCGGCCGATTTGGCCCTATAGCGTGCCGCACGCGAAGAGTGCGCCGGGTCGCGCGTTCGCGCAATGGCGTGCAACAGATTCTTTCACTTTTCCCGATTTTCGCAGCGTAATTTGATATTTTTTGACGTTTGCGCGCGCGAAAAACGTTTTCACGGAGTTTCGATGAGCATTGACCGGGCACAAGTCGACGCCGCACTGGCGGCAGTCGTCGATCCCAATACCGGCCGCCCGTACGCGGCGAACAAGGGCGTGCGCAACGTCGCGATCGACGGCGATGTCGTGGCGCTCGACGTGGTGCTCGGTTATCCGGCGCGCAGCCAGCACGACGACGTGCGCGCGCGCGTCGCCGCGGCGCTGCAGGCCGTGCCGGGCGTGCGCGACGCGCGCGTCGCCGTGTCGCAGGAGATCGTCGCGCATACGGTGCAGCGCGGCGTGAAGTTGTTGCCGAACGTGAAGAACATCGTCGCGGTCGCGTCGGGCAAGGGCGGCGTCGGCAAGAGCACGACGGCCGTGAACCTCGCGCTCGCGCTCGCCGCGGAAGGCGCGGCGGTCGGCATCCTCGACGCCGACATCTACGGCCCGTCGCTGCCGACGATGCTCGGCATCCACGGCCAGCGCCCCGAGTCGCCGGACAACCAGTCGATGAACCCGCTCGTCGGCCATGGGCTGCAGGCGAACTCGATCGGCTTCCTGATCGAGGAAGACAACCCGATGGTGTGGCGCGGCCCGATGGCGACGTCCGCACTCGAGCAACTGCTGCGCCAGACCAACTGGCGCGAGCTCGACTACCTGATCGTCGACATGCCGCCCGGTACGGGCGACATCCAGCTCACGCTCGCGCAGCGCGTGCCCGTCACCGGCGCGGTGATCGTCACCACGCCGCAGGACATCGCGCTGCTCGACGCGAAGAAAGGGCTGAAGATGTTCGAGAAGGTCGGGATTCCGATCCTCGGCATCGTCGAGAACATGAGCATCCACATCTGCTCGAACTGCGGCCACGAGGAGCACATCTTCGGCGCGGGCGGCGCGGAGCGGATGGCGAAGGATTACGGCGTGAACGTGCTCGGCAGCCTGCCGCTCGACATCGCGATTCGCGAGCGCGCCGACAGCGGCGCGCCGACGGTTGCGGCCGAGCCGGACGGCGCGCTGGCGCGGCGCTACCGCGATATCGCGCGCGGCGTCGCGCTGGCGATCGCCGAGCGATCGCGCGACATGACGTCGAAGTTCCCGTCGATCGTTGTTCAAAATACGTAAAACCCTTGCGGGGCGGGGCCTCACGCTGTTTACGGCGCCGCGAGGCGCGGTATCATGGCGACTTTTCCCGGGTCCCTTTACCCACCCGGCGCGGCCGTCGTCTCACACGGCCGCCAGCCGGTATGAGGATCGAATGAAACAACGACATCACGGCGTGCGCGCCGGCCGCGCGCGGCGCGCGCTGCTGGCCGCCGCCGCGCTGGGCCTGCTGGCCGGCTGTACCTCCTTTTCCTCGTCGCACGAAAAACGGGCCGACGCGCAACTGCAGCCGACGGTCGGCTCGCAGGCGCGCGGCGCGGTGACGTTCGTCGAGCGCCCGGACGGCGTGCAGGTCACCTACAACCTGGTCGGCCTGCCGCCGAACAGCGATCACGCGCTGCAGGTGCACGAACGCGGCGACTGCAACGCGGGCGACGGCTCGAGCGCCGGCCAGGTGTTCGCGCCGGCCGCCGACCGGCTGCGCGCGGGCGCGCGCGTCGCCGGCGATCTCGGCAACATCCATGCGGATGCGAACGGCGTCGCGGCCGGCTTCATCGTCGCGCCCGACCTGGCCCTCGATGGCGTGCGCTCGGCGATGAACCGCGCGGCGCTGGTGCACCGCGACTCGAGCGACCCGGCGTTTCCGCAGCATGGCGCGGGGCCCGCGCTGGCTTGCGGGGTGATCCGTTGACGGCCGCCGCATGCGTGGGCCGACGATCGCGTAAAATGTGCGCCTTTCCCGGCCGCCGCCTGGCGCGAGCGGCCCTTCCCGACTGTCACGCAGCGTTTCCTGGCGCCCCGATATGAAACGACCCCAACGCTCACTTCGTTCGCTCGGGGGGATGCAGTCCCCCCGTTCCCGCCATGCGCGGAGGCCGGCATGAGCATCAAGTCCGACAAATGGATTCGGCGCATGGCCGAAGAGCACAAGATGATCGAGCCGTTCGTGCCCGATCAGGTCCGCGCGTCCGAGGACGGCCGCCGGATCGTCAGCTACGGCACGTCGAGCTACGGCTACGATATCCGCTGCGCGGACGAATTCAAGATCTTCACGAACATCAACTCGACGATCGTCGATCCGAAGAACTTCGACGAGGGTTCGTTTGTCGATTTCAAGGGCGACGTGTGCATCATCCCGCCGAATTCGTTCGCGCTGGCCCGCACCGTCGAATATTTCCGCATCCCGCGCACCGTGCTGACGGTCTGCCTCGGCAAGTCGACCTACGCGCGCTGCGGGATCATCGTCAACGTGACGCCGTTCGAACCCGAGTGGGAAGGCTACGTCACGCTGGAATTCTCGAATACCACGCCGCTGCCCGCGAAGATCTACGCGAACGAAGGCGTCGCGCAGGTCTTGTTCTTCGAGAGCGACGAAGTGTGCGACGTGTCGTACGCCGATCGCGGCGGCAAGTATCAGGGTCAGCGCGGTGTCACGCTGCCGAAAACCTGATCTGGTTGCATAACGTCTCACCAGTTTCCGGGTGACCGCTGCGCGTGACGCGCCGCGGTCGTTCTTTTTGGAGAATCGCCCATGAAGTTTCGTTTTCCCGTCGTCATCATCGACGAAGATTTCCGCTCCGAGAACATCTCGGGCTCCGGCATCCGGGCGTTGGCCGAAGCGATCGAGAAGGAGGGCGTCGAAGTCCTCGGCCTCACGAGCTACGGCGATCTGACGTCGTTCGCGCAGCAATCGAGCCGCGCGTCGTGCTTCATCCTGTCGATCGACGACGACGAACTCATGCTCGGCGAAACCGGGCCGGACGGCGAGCTGCCCGAGCTCGCGACCGCGATCATCGAGCTGCGCGCGTTCGTCACCGAAGTGCGCCGCCGCAACGCGGACATCCCGATCTTCCTGTACGGCGAGACGCGCACGTCGCGGCATCTGCCGAACGACATCCTGCGCGAGCTGCACGGCTTCATCCACATGTTCGAGGACACGCCGGAGTTCGTCGCGCGCCACATCATCCGCGAAGCGAAGGTCTATCTCGATTCGCTCGCGCCGCCGTTCTTCAAGGAGCTCGTCAAGTACGCGGACGAAGGCTCGTACTCGTGGCACTGCCCCGGTCACTCGGGCGGCGTCGCGTTCCTGAAGAACCCGCTCGGCCAGATGTTCCACCAGTTCTTCGGCGAGAACATGCTGCGCGCGGACGTCTGCAACGCGGTGGACGAACTCGGCCAGCTGCTCGATCACACGGGCCCGGTCGCGGCGTCCGAGCGCAACGCGGCGCGCATCTTCAGCGCGGATCACCTGTTCTTCGTGACCAACGGCACGTCGACGTCGAACAAGATCGTCTGGCACGCGACGGTCGCGCCCGGCGACATCGTGCTGGTCGACCGCAACTGCCACAAGTCGATCCTGCACGCGATCACGATGACGGGTGCGATCCCGGTGTTCCTCACGCCGACGCGCAACCATTTCGGCATCATCGGGCCGATCCCGCGCGACGAGTTCAAGCCGGAGAACATCCGCAAGAAGATCGAGGCGAACCCGTTCGCGCGCGAGGCGATGCGCCAGAATCCGGACATGAAGCCACGGATCCTGACGATCACGCAGAGCACGTACGACGGCGTCGTCTACAACGTCGAGATGATCAAGGACCTGCTCGGCGACCTGCTCGACACGCTGCACTTCGACGAAGCGTGGCTGCCGCACGCGACGTTCCACGATTTCTACCGCGACATGCACGCGATCGGCGACGGCCGGCCGCGCACGGGCGCGCTCGTGTTCGCGACGCACTCGACGCACAAGCTGCTCGCCGGCATCTCGCAGGCCTCGCAGATCGTCGTGCAGGATTCGGAGAACCGCACGTTCGACAAGCACCGCTTCAACGAGGCGTACCTGATGCACACGTCGACGAGCCCGCAGTACGCGATCATCGCGTCGTGCGACGTCGCGGCCGCGATGATGGAGCCGCCGGGCGGCACCGCGCTCGTCGAGGAATCGATCGCCGAGGCGATCGACTTCCGCCGCGCGATGCGCAAGGTCGACGCCGAATACGGCGACGACTGGTTCTTCAGCGTGTGGGGGCCGGACAACCTGTCCGAGGAAGGCATCGGTTCGCGCGAAGACTGGATGCTGAAGCCGAACGACCACTGGCACGGCTTCGGCCCGCTCGCGGAAGGCTTCAACATGCTCGACCCGATCAAGGCGACGATCATCACGCCGGGGCTCGACGTCGACGGCGAGTTCGGCGAGACCGGCATTCCGGCCGCGATCGTCACGAAGTATCTGGCCGAGCACGGGATCATCGTCGAGAAGACGGGCCTGTATTCGTTCTTCATCATGTTCACGATCGGCATCACGAAGGGCCGCTGGAACTCGATGGTGACCGAGCTGCAGCAGTTCAAGGACGATTACGACAACAACCAGCCGCTGTGGCGCGTGCTGCCGGAATTCGTCGCGCAGCATCCGCGCTACGAGCGCGTCGGCCTGCGCGACCTGTGCACGCAGATCCACGACGTGTACCGCGCGAACGACATCGCCCGTCTGACGACCGAGATGTACCTGTCGGACATGGAGCCGGCGATGAAGCCGTCGGACGCGTTCGCGAAGCTCGCGCACCGCAAGATCGACCGCGTGCCGCTCGACGAGCTCGAAGGCCGCGTGACGAGCATCCTGCTCACGCCGTACCCGCCGGGCATTCCGCTGCTGATCCCGGGCGAGCGCTTCAACAAGACGATCGTGAACTACCTGCGGTTCGCGCGCGACTTCAACGAGCGTTTCCCGGGCTTCCACACCGACATCCACGGCCTCGTCGCGGAAGAGGTGAACGGCCGCGTCGAGTACTTCGTCGACTGCGTGCGCGACTGATGGCGACGCACGGACGATTCCGGACGACGCGCGCGGCGCTGGCCGCGCTCGTCGTCTGGGCGGCAGGATTGACGGGGCTCGCAGGCGCGGGTGCCGTTCACGCGGAAGTCGCGGCGGCCGACCCGATCGACGTCGCGATGCGGCAATGTCTCGCGCGGCGCGATCGGTCGTCGCCGGCCGGCCAGATCCAGTGCATGGGCGAAGCGCAGCAGCAGTGGCAGGCAGTGATGGACGGCGCGTACCAGCGCCTGTCGAAGGATGCGCCGGCCGACGCGAAGCGCGGCTGGCAGGAGAGCCAGCGCCGCTGGCTCACGTGGCGCAAGGACGAAGTGCAACTGCTGAAGGCCGTGTACGACACGACGCGCGGCACCGCGTATGCGATGTCGAGCGCCGACCTGCAACTGCAGCCGGTGCGCGATCGCGCGCTGGCGCTGCGCGGGGCGGCCGATCGCTATGCACCGCCGCCCGCCGCCGTGCCGGTCGCGGCGACGAGCGGTGCGCAGGGCGGTGCGGCTGCGGCTGCACCGGCCGGCGCCAAGCCGGCGAACGCGCCGCGCGATCCGGCGATCCGCCGCGTGCGGCCGTGCGCGCAGGACGCCGCGTGCGAACACGCGCTGTTCGACCTGAACCGCTATTACCAGAAGCTGCGCCGCAAGATGCCCGCGCATTCGGCCGCGACGCTCGTGCGCGCGCAGCGCGCGTGGGTGGCGTTCCGCGATGCGACGGCGCCGCTCGTCGGCGAGGACGGCCGCGTCGACCTGATCGGTGCGCGCATCGCGACGATGAAGCGGCTGTCGGAGACGGCCGGCAATCGGTAGGAATCGCGGCGAGGCCGGTGATCCGGCTCGGCAACGCAAAACGGGCACCCTCGGGTGCCCGTTAGCATTGGCGGGCCGTGTGCGCCGCTTACGCGCTCTGCTGCGTGTCCAGCCGGCCGAACCACGTCGGCACGAGCGCGACCGCGTCGTCGAGCGACGCGAGCACGTGCAGGCTCAGCGCGACGATGTCGGGCGTCGGCGCCTTCAGGTCGGGCACGGTGACGACCGCGGCGCCCGCGCCGGCGGCCGACAGCGCGCCGAAGTCGCTGTCCTCGAACGCGACGCACGCGTGGGCCGGCACGCCGAGGCGCTCGGCCGCGAGCCGGTAGACGGCCGGGTCGGGCTTGCCGCGCGCGACTTCGTCGCCGCCCGCGATCGCGCGGAAGAACGGCAGCACGCCGACGGCGTCGAGCCGCGCGCGGATCACGTCGCGCGCGGATGACGACGCGACCGCACACGGAATGCCGGCCTGCGCGAGTGTGTCGAGCAGCGCAAGCGCGCCCGACTTCAGCGGAAACTTCGGATGGGGTTCGGGTGCGGCGAGTTGCTCGCGCACGCGGATGCGCACCGCGTCGAACGTGTCGGGGTCGCCGATCAGTCGCGCGAGGATCACCTGGCCTTCGGCGAACGAGCGGCCGACGATCTGCAGATAATCGATCTCGGTCAGCGCGACGCCGTGCGCGTTCGACACGTCGATCCACGTGTCCATGATGGTCCGCTCGGAATCGACGAGCAGGCCGTCCATGTCGAAGAGCGCGGCGGAAAAGGTCATCGGGGCATCCGTGAAGCGGGGAAAGCGGCGGGCGGCCGACGCGCCGCCCGAATGAAAAACGGACGCCGAAGGCGTCCGTCGGAGACTGCGGGTCGCTACTTGCCCAGCGCGGCGCGGGCAGCGTTGACGGCTGCACGCACCTGGTCGGGCGCGGTGCCGCCCGGATGGTTGCGGCTCGCGACCGACCCTTCGAGCGTCAGGTAGCCGAACACGTCGTCGCCGATCAGGTGCGCGACGTTCGGCAGTTCCCGCTTCATCTCGTCGAGCGTCAGGTCGGCGAGGTCGATGCCGCGGTCGTCGCAGATCTTGACCGCGTGCGCGACGGCTTCGTGCGCGTCGCGGAACGGCAGGCCGCGCTTCACGAGGTAGTCGGCGAGGTCGGTGGCGGTCGAGAAGCCCTGCAGCGCGGCCGCGCGCATCGCGTCCGGCTTCACGGTGATGCCCGCGACCATCTCGGCGAAGATCCGCAGCGTGTCGGCGACCGTGTCGACCGTGTCGAACAGCGGTTCCTTGTCTTCCTGATTGTCCTTGTTGTAGGCGAGCGGCTGGCCCTTCATCAGCGTGAGCAGCGCCATCAGGTGGCCGTTCACGCGGCCGGTCTTGCCGCGCGCGAGTTCCGGCACGTCGGGGTTCTTCTTCTGCGGCATGATCGAGCTGCCGGTGCAGAAGCGGTCGGCGATGTCGATGAAGCCGACGCGCGGGCTCATCCACAGCACGAGCTCTTCGGAGAAGCGCGACACGTGCGTCATCACGAGCGCGGCCGCCGCGGTGAATTCGATCGCGAAGTCGCGATCCGACACCGCGTCGAGCGAGTTCGCGCAGATGCCGTCGAAGCCGAGCGTCTTCGCGACCGCGTGACGGTCGATCGGGTAGCTGGTGCCCGCGAGCGCGGCCGCGCCGAGCGGCAGGCGGTTCACGCGGGTGCGGCAGTCGCGCATGCGTTCCGCGTCGCGCGTGAACATCTCGACGTACGCGAGCAGGTGATGGCCGAATGTGACCGGCTGCGCGACCTGCAGATGCGTGAAGCCCGGCATGATCGTGTCGGCGTTCTGTTCCGCGAGGTCGATCAGTGCGCCGCGCAGGTCGTTCAGCAGGCCGCCGATGCGGTCGATCTCGCCGCGCAGCCACAGGCGGATGTCGGTCGCGACCTGGTCGTTGCGCGAGCGGCCCGTGTGCAGGCGCTTGCCGGCATCGCCGATCAGCGCGGTCAGGCGCGCCTCGATGTTCAGGTGGACGTCTTCCAGGTCGAGCTGCCATTCGAATTCGCCGCGCTCGATTTCGCCCTTGATCTGCGCCATCCCGCGTTCGATCGCGGCCAGGTCGTCGGCGCTGATGATCTTCTGCGCGGCGAGCATGTTCGCGTGCGCGAGCGAGCCGGCGATGTCGACGAGCGCGAGGCGCTTGTCGAAAAACACCGACGACGTGTAGCGCTTGACCAGCTCCGACATCGGTTCCGAGAAGCGGGCCGACCAGGCCTCGCCCTTTTTGTGCAGTTGGGACGTCATGGCGATTCTTCGAAGGGGAGTTGGGCGGCGTGCGCCGCCGAGGGAATCCCGCGATTCTAACATTCGCGGGCCGGCCCACCGGCCTTTGCCGGCGCGGCCGGTGCTCAGTCGCGTACCAGCACGACGAGCTTCAGGTCCTCGCGGTGCGCGGGCTTCAGCGTGATCTGCTGGTACACGAGGCGGCCGTCGGCCGGGTGGTCGAATTCGCGCAGCCCGCCTTCGCGCTCGAACACGTCCTGGGATGCCCAGTACTGCGCGAACGCGTCGCTGCCGGCCGTCAGCGCGTCGATCAGCGCGCGCGTCGGCGCATCGGTCAGGTGGCGGATCGCATCGGCGCGGAATTCGGCCGCGAGCCGCCGCGCGCGGGTTTCCCAGTCGACGATCAGCGTGCGGGCGTCCGGCGACATGAACGTGAAGCGCAGCAGGTTGCGGTCGTGCTCGCCGTCGAGCCAGCCGGAAAAGAGCGCGGCGGCCGGCGCATTCCACGCGAGCGCGTTCCATTGGCGGTCGAGCACGTAGGCGGGCGTCGCGATCGCCGCGACGGTCGCGGCGAGCGTCGGCGGCAGGTCGCCGCCCGCGACATCGGGCTCGGCTGGGTCGCGCTGCGCGGCCAGCTCGAACAGGTACGCGCGCTCGGCCTTCGACAGTTGCAGCGCGACGGCGATCCGGGCGAGCGCGTCGGCCGACGCCGACACGGGCCGGCCCTGTTCGATCCACGTGTACCAGGTCGGGCTGACGCCGCACAGTTGCGCGACTTCCTCGCGCCGCAGCCCCGGCGTGCGGCGGCGCGGGCCGGGCGGCAGGCCGACGGCCTGCGGCGACAGCCGCTCGCGATGGGTGCGGATGAATTCGCCGAGCGCGCGAGCGGGCGTGGCGTCGAGCGGCGGGACGGGAGCGGAGGACGGCTGGTTCATGCGGAAACGGCGAAATGGAGACGAAGACGCGGCAACGATCAGACAGGTGGATCGAATACCAGAATAACTGCTTAACTTGTACTGGTACACGTGCGGGCCTATTGTAGCGGCTCGCGCGCTGGCAGGGCAGCGGGCGTCCCACAATACGTTGCACGGGGCCGGATCGCGCGCGGGAGCGCCGGGTTCGGCCGGCTGCATCAAGAAAAGGAGCGAACGATGAAACACCACGACCAGGTCGCCGACGCATTCGGCACGACGGCCGCCGCCTATCTGACGAGCACGGTTCATGCGACGGGCGCCGACCTGCAGGCGCTCGCCGACGCGGTGAGTGCGACGCCCGATGCGGCGGTGCTCGACCTCGGTTGCGGCGCCGGCCACGCGAGCTTCGCGGTCGCGCCGCACGTGCGCGACGTGGTCGCGTACGATCTCGCCGCGCCGATGCTCGCGACCGTCGACGCGGCCGCACGCGAGCGCGGGCTCGCGAACATCCGCACGCAGCAGGGCCCGGCCGAGCGGCTGCCGTTCGACACCGCGACGTTCGACTGGGTCGTGAGCCGGATGAGCGCGCACCACTGGCACGACATGCGCGCGGCGCTCGCCGAGGTGCGTCGCGTGCTGAAGCCGGGCGGCCGCGTGTTGATGATCGACATCGCCGGCAACGATCATCCGCTCCTCGATACGTACCTGCAGGCCGCGGAAGTGCTGCGCGACGCGTCGCACGTGCGCAACTATCGCGCGGACGAATGGCTCGCGATGTTTCGCGCAGCCGGTTTCGATGCGCAGGTGCACAGCCGCTGGCGGTTGCCGATCGATTTCGACACGTGGGTCGCGCGCATCCGCACACCGGCCGACAGCGTCGCCGGCATTCGCGCGCTGTGGGCGCATGCGCCGGACGAGGTGCGCGGCTATTACGCGGTGCAGCCCGACGGTTCGTTCGAGCACGATGCGTTGCTGATCGACGCGCGCTGAGCGTGCGGCGCGCGGTTTCTCGTCGCATGAAAAAAGCCGCGATACGTATCGCGTATCGCGGCTTTCGTTGTCCCGGGCGGCGCGGAATGCACCCGCGCCGCGCGCGGATCAGCCGGTGTTGCGCAGGCCGGCCGCGATCCCGTTGATCGTCAGGTGAATCCCGCGGCGCAGCCGCGCGTTCGTGTCGCCCGCGCGGTGACGCTTGATCAGCTCGACCTGCAGGTGGTTCAACGGATCGAGATACGGGAAGCGGTTCTTGATCGAGCGCGCGAGCAGCGGGTTGGTCGCGAGGCGGCTTTCGTGCCCGGTGATTTCCGCGAGCGCCTGCGACGTGCGCTCCCATTCCGCGACGATCCGCTCGAACACGTGCTTGCGCAGCTTGCGGTCGGGCACGAGTTGCGCATAGCGCGACGCGACCGCGAGATCGGTCTTCGCGAGCACCATGTCCATGTTCGACAGCAGGTTCGAGAAGAACGGCCAGGTCTTGTTCATCTTCTTGAGCAGCGCGACGCGTTTCGCGCGTTCGGCGTCGTCGGGCGCGCCGTCGAGATACGCGCTCACCGCGCTGCCGAAGCCGTACCAGCCGGTCAGCAGCAGCCGGCACTGACCCCACGAGAAGCCCCACGGAATCGCGCGCAGATCCTCGATCTTGCGCTGCTTCGGATCCTGCAGCTTGCGCGACGCGGGGCGGCTGCCGATGTTCAGCTCGGCGATCTCGGTAATCGGCGTCGACGCGAAGAAGTAGTCGGTGAAGCCCGGGGTTTCGTAGACGAGCGCGCGATACGCGGCCATCGCCGAGTCGGACAGCGTCTGCATCGCGGCTTCGAACGCGGGCAGTTGCGCCGGTGCGTTCGACTGCGGCAGCAGCGACGCCTCGAGCGTCGCGGCGACGACCGTCTCGAGGTTGCGCCGGCCGATCGACGGGTTCGAGAACTTGCTCGCGATCACCTCGCCCTGTTCGGTCAGGCGGATCTGGCCGTTCACGGTGCCCGGCGGCTGCGACAGGATCGCCTGGTAGGTCGGGCCGCCCCCGCGGCCGACCGTGCCGCCGCGGCCGTGGAACAGTCGCAGCGTGATCTTGCGCTCGCGGAACAGGTCGACGAGCGCGAGTTCCGCGCGATACAGCTCCCAGTTCGACGTGAGGAAGCCGCCGTCCTTGTTGCTGTCGGAGTAGCCGAGCATCACTTCCTGTTCGGCGCCCTGGTGCGCGATCAATGCGTCGATGCCCGGCAGCGCGAAGTATTCGCGCATGATGCGCGACGCGTCGCGCAGGTCGGGGATCGTCTCGAACAGCGGGATCACCATCAGGCTGTTGCGCGCGTCGCCGCCCGGTACGCCGAGCGTGCCTTCGAGCAGGCCCGTCTCCTTCTGCAGCAGCAGTACTTCGACGAGGTCGCTGACGGTTTCCGTGTGCGAAATGATGTAGTTGCGCACCGCGCGCGCGCCGAATTGCGCGCGGACCTCGCGCGCCTTCTCGAACACGCCGAGCTCGCTCTGCGCGAGCGCCGAGTATTCGAGGTACGGCGAGCGCAGCGGGCGCGGATCGGCGAGCGCGGCGAGCAGCACGCGCAGCTTGTCTTCCTCGGCGAGCGCCGCATAGTCGGCCTCGACGCCCGCGCGCGCGAACAGCTCGGCGACCACCGCCTCGTGGATGTCGGAACTCTGGCGCAGGTCGATGCTCGCCAGATGGAAGCCGAATACTTCGGCCGCGCGTACGAGCGGCGCGAGGCGCGGCGCGGCGAGCGACGTGCCGTGGTGTTCGTCGAGCGACGCGGTCAGTACCTTCAGATCGGCGACGAACGCTTCGGAATCCTCGTACGGAATCGCGCGCACCGGCGGCGCGCCGCGGCCCGCGCTGCGCACGGGCACCGTGCCTTCGCCGACGCGCACGCGCGCGCTCGCGGCGAGCCGCGTGTAGATGCCGATCAGCGCGCGGCGATACGGTTCGTCGACGCGGTGCGGCGACTGGTCGGGCGACGCTGCCGCGAGCGCCTTCACCGCGTCGTTCGCGCCGACCAGCAGGTTCGACACCGACAGCTCGGCGCCGAGCTTGTGCACCTGTTCCAGATAGTGTTCGAGGATCACCGCGGCCTGCCGGTTGATCGCCTCGTCGAGCGTCGACGCGGTCACGTTCGGGTTGCCGTCGCGGTCGCCGCCGATCCAGCTGCCCATCTGGAAGAACGCGGGCACGCGGGCCGACAGGCCGTGCTCGGCGAGCGCGGCCTCGATGTCGCCGTACAGCGCGGGCAGCTCGTCGAGGAAGGTCGCGCGGTAGTACGACAGCGCGTTCTCGATTTCGTCGCCGACCGTCAGGCGCGAGTCGCGCAGCATGCGCGTCTGCCACAGCGCGGTCACGCGCGCGCGCAGCATCGCTTCGTTGTACTGGCGCTCGCGCGCGGTCAGTTCCTGGTCGCGCTCGGCGAGCAGGCGCGCGATGTCGTGCTGCGCGTCGAGGATGCTCTTGCGCTGCACTTCGGTCGGGTGCGCGGTCAGCACCGGCACGATCAGCGCATCGTCGAAAAAGCGTTGCAGCAGGCGCTTCGACGCGTTGCCGGTGGTTTTCAATTGATCGAGCGCGTACGCGACCGTGCCGGGCTGCGGCGCGGAGCCGGCCAGCGCGTGGATGCGGCGGCGGCGGTTGTGATGGCGGTCTTCCGCGATGTTCGCGAGGTGCGAGAAATAGCTGAACGCGCGCACGACGCTCACCGTCTGCTCCGGCGTCAGCTTGCGCAGCTTCTTCTCGAGCGTCTGCGCGGCTTCGCTGTCGTCCTCGCGGCGGAACTTGACCGCGGTCTGGCGGATCGCCTCGACCACGTCGAACACGGTATCGCCTTCCTGTTCGCGCACGACGTCGCCGAGCAGGCGCCCGAGGAAGCGGATGTCTTCGAACAGCGGGCGGTCCTTGTCGTCGCGCGCGCGGGTGCCGGCCTTCGTCGCGACGGCCTGGCGGGCGGCTGCGCCGGCGGCCTTCGGCGCCGTTTTTGTCTGACGTATCGGGTCTTTCGGTTTCGTTGCCGTGGGTTTCGTTGCCGTTTTCGCACGGCCGTTCGCGGCAGTGGCGAGCGTGCCCGTCGGGGCGTCGGAGGAGGGCAAGGCAGCATTGCGGCGCGCCGTACGCGCCGATCCGGAAGACTTCACGATGGGTTTCCTTGGGAAAGCTCGAGTCAAAAGGAACTGCGGAAACTGCGGGAACTGCGGTCAAGCAACCAGCTACGTGCGGCACATCCGCACAACGGCGCCGCGACCCGCACGGAAGCAGGCCGGGCGCAGGCTCCGGGCTCGGGCCGCCGGGGCGTGCGTGCTACCATTGTTCGGTCTTCAATCCCGTCCTTCGATGTTCCAGCAATGAATTCCGAGACCCCCGCGGCCGGGCCGCAACAGGCACGGCCGCCCGCGACGTTGACGATCGCTTCGCGCGAGAGCCGCCTGGCGATGTGGCAAGCCGAACATGTGCGTGATGCGCTGCGCAAATTATATCCAGCTTGTGACGTGAAAATCCTCGGGATGACGACGCGCGGCGATCAGATTCTCGATCGCACGCTGTCGAAGGTCGGCGGCAAGGGCCTGTTCGTGAAGGAACTGGAGAGCGCGCTGGCCGACGGCCGCGCCGATCTCGCGGTGCACTCGCTGAAGGACGTGCCGATGGCGCTGCCCGACGGCTTCTCGCTCGCCGCGATCATGGAACGCGAGGACCCGCGCGATGCGTTCGTGTCGAACGACTACGCGTCGCTCGATGCGTTGCCGGCCGGCGCGGTCGTCGGCACGTCGAGCCTGCGTCGCGAAGCGATGCTGCGTTCGCGTTATCCGCATCTCGAGGTCCTGCCGCTGCGCGGCAACCTCGACACGCGTCTCGCGAAACTCGACCGCGGCGACTACGCGGCGATCATCCTTGCGGCGGCGGGGCTGAAACGCCTCGGTCTCGAAGCGCGGATCCGCACGCTGCTCGACGTCGAGGCCAGCCCGCCCGCAGCCGGCCAGGGCGCGCTCGGCATCGAGATCGCCGCGCACCGCGACGACGTCGCCGCGTGGCTCGCGCCGCTGCACGACCCGCAGACCGCGCTCGCGGTCGAGGCCGAGCGGATGGTGTCGCGCGCGCTCGGCGGCAGTTGCGAGGTGCCGCTCGCCGCGCACGCGGTGTGGCGCGCGGGCGAGCTGTACCTGACGGGCCGCGTGTCGACCACCGACGGCAAGCGCGTGCTGACGGCCGAGGAGTGCGGGGCCGTCGTGACCGTCGCCGATGCGCTCGCGCTCGGCCGCGCGGTATCCGACGAGCTCGAGGCGCAAGGCGCGCTCGACATCGTCCAGGCGCTGCTCGCGGGCTCGCAGGCCGCGGGCAAGGGCGACGCCTGATGGCGGGCGGCGCGCGCGCGTTCACCGCTGTCCTGACGCGTCCGGACGGCCAGTCCGACGCGCTTGCGTCGCAACTGGCCGATGCCGGTTGCGACGTGCTCGAATTCCCGCTGATCGACATCGCGCCGGTCGACGATCCGGCGCCGCTCGACGCCGCGTTCGCGGCGCTGGCCGACTACGTGCTGGTGATTTTCGTGTCGCCGAACGCGATCGATCGCGCGCTCGCGCGGTACGGCGCGATCTGGCCGAACGCGCTGCCGGTCGGCGTGGTCGGGCCCGGCAGCGTCGCGGCGCTCGAGCGTCACGGCATCGCGGCGCCCGCGCATCGCGTGATCGCGCCGCAGCCCCCGCCCGACGGCGGCGTGCCCCATTACGATTCGGAAAGCCTGTTCGCGAGCATCGAGGCCGCGTTCGGCGGCGCGCAGGCGCTGGCGGGCAAGCGCGTGCTGATCGTGCGCGGCGACGGCGGACGCGAATGGCTTGCCGACCGCCTGCGCGAGGCCGGTGCGGACGTCACGCTCGTCGCCGCGTACCGGCGCGTCGTGCCGGAGCCGCGCGTCGGCGCGTGGGAGCGCGTGCACGCGCTGCTCGACGGCCAGCCGCACGCGTGGCTGGTCACGAGCTCGGAAGGCGTGCGCAATCTGCACGAGCTCGCGCGCGTCCACCTGAACGACGCCGAGATCGACGCGCTGAAGCATGCGCCGCTCGTGACGCCGCACCCGCGGATCGAGCAGACCGCGCGCGCATTGGGTTTTGATAGGATTACGCTGACCGGCGCGGGCGATGAGCGCATCGTCCGCGCGTTTCGAACGATGGCCGACGAGGCCGTCCAACCGGCGACAGCCGCACCGGTGACTAAACGCATGACAGATACCAACGATTCCAAAAGCGTCGCTTCCCAGCCGGCCGCTGCATCCGCACCGCCGTCCAGCCCTCCTTATCTCGCGCCCGAGCCGCGTGCGCGCCGCGGCGGCAGCGCGGTGCTGTGGTTCGTCGTCGTCGTGCTCGGCTGCGTGGCGGGTGTCGGCGGCTACGCACTGAACCGCAAGATCGATCGGCTCGACGGTACGTTCGTCGCGCGCCAGAAGGCGCTCGACGCGCAAGCGGCCGAAACGCGGATGAAGACCGAGCAGGCGCTCGCCGGCACGCACCAGGTCGACACGCAGCTCGCGCAGCTCGACGGCAAGCTCGCCGATGCGCAGAGCGCGCAGCAGGCGCTGCAGCAGCAATACCAGGACCTGTCGCGCAACCGCGATGCGTGGATGCTCGAGGAAGTCGACCAGATGCTGTCGAGCGCGAGCCAGCAGCTTCAGCTGACCGGCAACACGCAGCTCGCGCTGATCGCGCTGCAGAACGCCGACGCGCGTCTCGCGACGTCGCAGAGCGCACAGGCCGTCACGGTGCGCAAGGCGCTCGCGCAGGACATCGAGAAGCTGAAGGCCGCGCCGGCAGCCGATCTCACCGGCCTTGCGATCAAGCTCGACGATGCGATCGGCAAGATCGACGCGCTGCCGCTGTCGGGCGAGGCGATCGTGCCGCACGCAGCGCCGAAGGCCGCGCCGGCCGACGCCGCTTCGTCGATCGCTGCCGGCGAGCCGCGCTGGAAGGTGTGGTGGCACGACTTCTCGGCCGGTCTCGGTCAGCAACTGAAGGGCCTCGTGCAGGTGCGCCGGATCGACCACGCGGATGCGATGCTCGCGTCGCCCGACCAGGGTTACTTCGTGCGCGAGAACGTGAAGTTGCGTCTGCTCACCGCGCGGCTGTCGCTGCTGGCGCGCAACGACAGCGCGATGAAGGCCGACCTGCACGCCGCCCAGGCGTCGCTCGGCAAGTATTTCGATCAGGCGTCGAAGGACACGCAGACCGTCGAGGATCTGCTCAAGCAGGTTGACGGCGCATCGCTGACCGTCGCGGTGCCGAACCTGAACACGAGCCTGAACGCCGTTCAGCAGTTCAAGAGCCGGGGGTAACGATGACGCTTCGAGGAATCGTCTGGCTCGCGGTCCTGTTCGCGCTCGCCGCCGCGCTCGCCACCGTCGGCCGTTTCGACGCGGGGCAGGTGCTGCTCGTCTATCCGCCGTACCGGGTCGACGTGTCGCTGAATCTGTTCGTGATCGCCATCGTCGTGCTGTTCATCGTCGTGTACGCGCTGCTGCGCATCGTGCGCAACATCTGGCGCATGCCGCAGCGGGTCGCCGCCTATCGCGCGCGTTCGCGCAACGAGAAGGCGCAGGCGTCGCTGCGCGATGCGATCGCGAACCTGTACGCGGGCCGCTTCTCGCGTGCGGAGAAGGCCGCGCGCGAAGCGCTGTCGGTCGACGCGAACCTGGGCGCCGCGAGTCTCGTCGCGGCCACCGCCGCGCATCGGATGCACGAGTACACGCGCCGCGACGACTGGTTGTCGAAGATCGACGCGCCCGAATGGCAGGATGCACGGCTGCTTGCCGCCGCCGACATGCGCGCGGACGCCCGCGATGCCGACGGTGCGCTCGCCGCGCTGGCCGACATGCAGGCCGGCGGCAAGCGCATCCACGCGCAGCAGGTCGCGTTGCGTGCGCAGCAGCAACTGAAGAACTGGGCCGAGGTGCTGAAGCTTGCGAAGGCGCTCGAAAAGCGCGAGGCGCTGCATCCGGCCGCAGCCGTGCGGCTGCGCCAGCAGGCGGCGGAAAACCTGCTGCGCGAACGCCGGCACGACCCGGACGCGCTGCTCGAAGTGTGGCAGTCGCTGTCGCCGGTCGAGCGCCAGTCGCCGCGTCTGGCCGATCTCGCGGCCGAGTTGCTCGTGCCGCTCGAGCGCCGCAACGAAGCGCGTCGCATCGTCGAGGACGCGCTCGCGCACAACTGGGATGCGCGCCTGCTGCGCCGTTATCCGGACACGGCCGGCGCCGATGCGCTGCCGCTGATCCAGAAGGCCGAAGGCTGGAAGAAGGATCATCCGGAAGATGCCGACCTGCTGTTCGCACTCGGCCGCCTCTGCCAGCAGCAGCAGTTGTGGGGCAAGGCGCAGTCGTTCCTCGAATCGGCGCTGAAGCTGGCCGACAACGAGGCGCTGAAGGTGCGGGCGCATCGTGCGCTCGCCCGTCTGTTCGAGCATCTCGGCGAAACCGACAAGGCCGCGAAGCACTACCGCGAAAGCGCGCTCGCGATCACCGTGGTCTGACGCGGTGCCGCGGTAAAAGCCCCGAACGCCGATCGGCCTTCGGGGCTTTTTTTCGTTCGTCGCGAGGCCGTGCGGACGCATGGCGGCGTCATCCGGTCGGCGAAGCATCCGGCCGGCGCGGTCTTGCCCGTCCGGAATCGAAAACGCCCCGGCGGCCGGGCAGTGCCGGGCGTCGGGGCGTTTCGTGGGGGCGGCCGTCGACCGGCGTGTTCGGTGCTTGGTGCTCTGTGGGGCCGGCGCGCCTTTACGCGCCGCGCGTCACTTGTCGACGAGCCGCTTCGGCACCGACAGCGCGAGCAGCCCGCCGAGCACGAGGAACCCGGCCAGCATGTACATGCCCGCATCGTTGGCGCCCGTCGCCTGCTTGAGCCAGCCCATCAGGTACGGGCTCAGGAAACCGGCGAGGTTGCCGATCGAGTTGATCATCGCGATGCCGGCCGCGGCGGCCGTGCCGCCGAGGAACGCGGTCGGCAGGCTCCAGAACAGCGGCAGCGTCGTCAGGATGCCGATCGTCGCGAGCGTGAGGCCGAGCATCGCGAGCGCAGTCTGGTGCGCCCAGATCACCGACAGCACGAGGCCGAGCGCGCCGATCGCGGCCGGAATCGCGAGGTGCCAGCGGCGTTCGCGGCGCTTGTCCGCGCTGCGCGCGATCAGGATCATCGCGACCACCGCAGCCGCATACGGAATCGCCGACAGCAGGCCGATCACGATCGTATCGGTCACGCCCGTCGCCTTGATGATCGTCGGCAGCCAGAAGCCGACGCCGTAGAGCCCCATCACGAACGAGAAATAGATCAGCGCCATCAGCCACACGCGCGGGCTCGACATCACCGCGCCGAGCGGCAGGTCTTCCTTGGTGGCTTCCTCGGCGTCGACGTTGCGGGCGAGCAGCGCCTTTTCTTCATCGGTCAGCCACGTCGCCTTCGCGATCCGCTCGTCGAGCGTGAAGAACACGAGCACGCCGGCGAGCACCGACGGAATGCCTTCGAGCAGGAACAGCCATTGCCAGCCGTGCCAGCCGCTCACGCCGTCGAACGCCTTCAGGATGAAGCCCGAGATCGGCCCGCCGATCACGCCGGACAGCGCGACGGCCGTCATGAAGAACGTCGTCATCCGGCCGCGCCGGTGCGCGGGATACCAGTAGGTGAGGTAGAGGATCACGCCGGGAAAGAAGCCCGCTTCGGCGACGCCGAGCAGGAAGCGCATCACGTAGAACATCGCGGGCGTCGTGACGAACATCGTCAGGATCGAGATCACGCCCCACGTCGCCATGATGCGGGCGATCCAGACGCGTGCGCCGACGCGGTGCAGGATGATGTTGCTCGGCACCTCGAACAGGAAATAGCCGAAGAAGAAGATCCCGGCGCCGAGCCCGTACACGGTATCGCTCAGGTTCAGGTCGCTCGCCATCTGCAGCTTCGCGAACCCGACGTTCACGCGGTCGAGATACGCGACCACGTAGCACAGCAGCAGGAGCGGCACGAGTCGCCACGACACCTTGCGGTAGGTTGCTTCCTCGAATGCGCCGGACGAGCCCGGCAGCGACTGCGTCGATGTTGCCATGTTGTCTCCTGTCGATCAGAGTGGGCGCTCGAGCGGTTATCCGGATCCCGTGCGCCACCGTCGTTGTAGTTGGCCGGCGCAGACGCAGCGGCGCGTCCAAGCCGGTTTCGTGCGAAGCAAGACGGAATAACCGTGATGCCGGTACGGCTAGATGCAACGCCCGCCGTCGACTTCGAGGCAGACGCCCGTGATGAATTCGGCTTCGTCGGACGCAAGGTACAGCGCGGCGTTCGCGATGTCCTGCGGCGTCGAGAAGCGGCCGAGCGGGATCGTCGCGAGGAAGCGGCGGCGATTTTCCGGGGTGTCCTCGCAGCCCATGAACTCGGTCATCAACGCGGTTTCGCCGAGTACCGGGTTGATGCAGTTCACGCGGATGCGGTCGGCGCCGAGCTCGGCCGCGAGCGACTTGCTCGCGGTGATCATCGCGCCCTTCGTGCTGTTGTACCAGACGAGGCCCGGGCGCGGCCGCACGCCGGCCGTCGACGCGACGTTCACGAACACGCCGCCGCCCTGTGCGCGGAAGTACGGCACGAAGGTCTGCACGCACCAGAACAGGCTCTTCATGTTGACCGCGTACACGCGGTCGAATTCGGCTTCCGTCACGTCGAGCACGGGCTTGTTGCGGTGCGTGGTGCCGGCGTTGTTCACGACGATCTGCACCGCATGGAAATCGTCGAGCGCCGCCTGCAGCAGCGCGCGCCAGTCGTCCTCTTTCGATACGTCGCCGGCTGCCGCGATCGCCTTGCCGCCCGCGAGCGCGATCTCGCTCGCGACGCGCTCGGCCGCCGCGCCGTTCAGGTCGTTGACGACGACGTTCGCGCCTTCGCGCGCATACGTCTTCGCGATGCCTTCGCCGAACCCCGAGCCGCCGCCCGTGACGATGGCCGTCTTGCCGCTCAACCGCATGGTGTGTCTCCTTATATCTTCGATTTGCTTCGAACTTCAGTTGTGGCCGCCGTGAGGCGGGCTGCCTGACCGGTTGGCGGCCGTGGCACAGCGTGTGTCTCCTGCGAGCCATCGAGCTCGAATCGCAGCTGTGCTGGTCATGAGAGTCGTCGTGCGTCGGCAGGCGGCCGGGCGCTGCCTGCCGGCTGTCGCGCGCCGTGCGTTCAGCCGTGCCGGATCGCGATCGTCTTGAGCGCGGTGAAGCCGTAAAGCGCCTCGAAGCCTTTCTCGCGGCCGTGGCCCGAATGGCCGACGCCGCCGAACGGCAACTCGACGCCGCCGCCCGCGCCATAGTTGTTGATGAACACCTGGCCCGCGCGCAGGCGCCGCGCAAGCCGCATCTGGCGTGCGCCGTCGCGTGTCCAGATGCCCGCGACGAGGCCGTACGGCGTGCCGTTCGCGAGCGCGACGGCTTCGTCCTCGTCGACGAAACGCATCGCCGCGAGCACGGGGCCGAACACTTCCTCCTGCGCGAGCCGATGCGACGGCGGCACGTCGCGCAACAGCGCGGGCGCCTGGTAGAAGCCGCTTTCGGGCGCGTCGGCGACGACCTGCCCGTGCGCGGCCATCGGAATGCCGTCGTGCTGCGCGTCGGACAGGAAATCCCACACGCGTTGCTGCTGCTTCGCGTTGATCAGCGGGCCGCAGTCGAGATCGGCGCGGCTCGGGCCGACGCGCAGCCCGTTGAACGCGGTGGCGAGGCGCTCGACGAGTGGCTCGTACACCGCGCGCTCGATCAGCACGCGGCTGCCGGCCGAGCAGGTCTGCCCGCCGTTCTGCACGATCGCGGACACGAGTACGGGCAGCGCCGCGTCGAGATCGGCATCGGCGAACACGATCTGCGGCGACTTGCCGCCGAGTTCGAGCGTGACCGGCACGTGGTTCTCGGCCGCCATCTGCGTGACCAGCTTGCCGGTGGCTGGGGAGCCCGTAAACGAGATGTGGTCGATGCCCGGATGGCGTGCGAGCGCGGCGCCCGCTTCATGGCCGTAGCCGGTGACGACGTTGAGCGCGCCGGCCGGCAGCCCGGCCTCGGCGGCCAGCTCGGCGACGCGCAGCACGGACAGGCACGCGTCCTCGGCCGGCTTGACCACGCAGGCGTTGCCGGCCGCGAGCGCCGCGCCGACGCTGCGCCCGAAGATCTGCATCGGGTAGTTCCACGGCACGATATGGCCCGTGACGCCGTGCGGCTCGCGCACCGTCAGCACCGTGTATCCGGCCTGATAGGGGAGGGTTTCGCCATGCAGCTTGTCGGCGGCGCCCGCGTAGAACTCGAAGTAGCGCGCGAGCGCGGCTGCATCGGCGCGCGCCTGCTTCAGCGGCTTGCCGGTGTCGCGCGCCTCGATCGCGGCGAGTTCGTCGAGATGGTCGGCCACGCGAGCCGACAGCCGCATCAGCACGCGGCCGCGTTCGGCGGCGCTCGCGGCGCCCCACGGGCCTGCGAATGCGTCGCGCGCCGCGGCGACCGCGCGTTCGATGTCGGGTGCCGTGCCGCGCGCGATCGTCGCGAACGGCTGGCCGTCGGACGGATCGATGACCGCGATGGTTTCCAGTTGCGCGGGCAACGTCCATTCGCCCGCGATGAAGTGCTTCGCCTCTTCCATGCCTGCTCCTGTCGACCCAAGTTAGCGCTTTAGCGCTTGGTTGGGCGTCATGCAACGCGGTCGACCCAAACTGGCGCTTTGGCGCTTGCCCGGATCCCGTGCTTTATCGTCGACGTGCAACGCCGCCGGTTCGACGGCCGGACATCCGGAACGATTATCGCGCCGATCGTCATCCGGACGCCACCGGTCGATTGGCTATAATGGCGCATTCCTTTTGGGGGACGCCCGTGGCGGTGCATCGGCCGAGGCGCCCTGTCCCGAATTCCCATCGACCTACAGAGAGTGCTCATGAGCTTCAATCATGTTCCGGCCGGCAAGGACCTGCCGCAAGATTTCAACGTGATCATCGAGATTCCCGCGCAAAGCGATCCGGTGAAGTACGAGGCGGACAAGGAACTGGGCCTTCTCGTCGTCGACCGCTTCATCGGCACGGGCATGCGCTACCCGGTGAACTACGGCTACATCCCGCAGACGCTGTCGGGCGACGGCGATCCGGTCGACGTGCTGGTGATCACGCCGTTCCCGCTGCTGGCCGGCTCGATCGTGCGTTCGCGCGTGCTTGGCATGCTGCAGATGACGGACGAATCGGGCGTCGACGCGAAGCTGATCGCGGTGCCGCACGACAAGATCTGCCCGATGACGGCGAACCTGAAGACGATCGACGACGTGCCCGAGTACCTGAAGGACCAGATCAAGCACTTCTTCGAGCAATACAAGGCGCTCGAGAAGGGCAAGTGGGTGAAGGTCGAAGGCTGGGCCGGCATCGAAGCCGCGCACAAGGAAATCGCCGACGGCGCCGCGAACTACAAGAAGTAAGCGGCGTGCCGGCCGACGGCCGGCGCGTACGGAACGAACCGCGCGTGTCTCTTCAGGAGACCGCGCGGTTTTGTTTTGCGCGCACGGTTTTCCTGCGGGTGGACGGGGAGACGGGCGGCAGTGGGGTGGCCGGTGCCGGCTTCGCGCGTTTCGCGCGCGGCGGGGCAATGGCCGGAGCGATCGTCGCGGCGGCTTTCGTGGCCGCCGGTCGGCGCCGGCCCGATGCGCAAGCGGCGTCTTCGCGTACGTTCGCGGCCGCTGCGGCGGCAGCCGGGGCCCTTCTTTTCGACTGCGTGGAGGAGGGCGAGCGTGCCTTTTTTACCGGTGTGCCACGCGACGCGGTCTTTTTTGCGGCGGCATCGCCGTCGGTTTTTGCATGTTTCGCGTCCGGCGCGGCTTTATTTGCCTTCGTCGACTTCGACGCTCGTTTGCCCTTCGCAGGCTTCGCGGCCGTTGCGGATCCGGCACGTTTCCCGGTTTTCGCCCTTTTCGCGGTGGCCGCCTCCGTTGCGGCCGTCTTCTGCGCATCGTCGACGTTTTCCGCCTTCCTTTTCTTCCGCCCGCGCCCCATCGCGTTCGTCCCGGCCGTGTCGCCGCTTTCGTCGAGCGCGATCGCCGCCGGCAACACCGATTCCAGCGTCCGCAAACCGGCCGCCAGCTCGCGCTTTTTCGCGGGCGTGAGCCGCTTCACCCAGTATTCGGCGCGCGACGCGCTCGACCGGTCGGGCAGCGGAAACGACGCGAGCACCGCGCGCGGCTTGCGCGAGCGCGTGTAGCGCGCGCCCTTGCCGGACGCGTGTTCGTCGAAGCGCGCGGCGACATCGGTCGTGATGCCCGTGTAGACGCTGTCGTCGGCGCATTCGATCAGATACAGGAACCAGGACATGGCAGAGCGGCGGAATGCGAAGCCGCCAGTGTCTCAGAAAAAATGCGCATCAACGCCACCGGTCGCCATGCCCGTCGCGAAAGCGGCTCGGCGCCGCACCGAGTTCGCGCGTGAAGAAGCGCGTGAACGCGCTCGTCGAACGGAAGCCGACGCGCACGCCGATCTCGCCGATCGGCAACCGCGTGTTGAGCAGCAGGTCGCGTGCCTCGCCGAGCCGCGCCTGCGCGACGAGCGCGTGAAAACCGACCGCTTCGCGATGCAGGCGCCGGCGCAACGTCCAGCGCGACATCGCGAAGCGCGTGCACACGTGCTGCATCAGCGTATCGGTCGGCACGTCGGTGTCGTCGGACGTGCGCAGCCAGTCGCGCACGCATTGCTCGACCGACGCGCCGAACGTCGAACGTGCGCGCACGCGCTCGCGTGCGGCGTCGGCCGCATGACGCTGGATGCCGGCGAGCGGCGCGTTGTAGCGCTCGAACGGCGTGTCGAAGTGCGCGGAGCGCAGCACGATGCGGTTGTGCGCGGCATCGAACGACACCGGCGCGCCGAGCATGTCGCGCAACGCGGCAACGGGCGCGAACGCGCGGCCGGCGAATGCGGCGTCGTCGACGTGCACGTGCGGATCGTACAGGCGCGCGAGCGCCGCGAGGATCGCGAGGTTCGCGAACGCGCTGCCCGCGTGCCGGCCGTTGCCTTCGTTCACGTACTCGAGCGCGATCGCGTCGCCGTTCTCGTGCGCGAATACCCAGTCGACGTTGCCGATCAGCTCGCGATAGTGCAGGTAGCCGTGCAGCGCGTCGCGCAGCGTCGCCGCATTGCACGTGATGCCCGCGAGTTCGGGAAACGGCACGAGCCACGGCACGACCTGCGGCGGCGGGCGATGCCACGACAGCGGCCAGCCGCTCGTCAGCTGCATCGCGGCCACGTGCCGGTCGCCCGCGATGCGGCGCGTGTCGTCGGCGAGCTCGGCCGGCCCGATGCCGAGCGTTTCGTAAAGCGGTGCGGGATCGATGCCGTTCGCACGCGCGTCTTCGCACAGCCAGCGGTAGATCCGGACGGATACCGATTTCTGTTGCAACTCCATGTCTGTCTCCCTGTCGTCATGCCGTTCGGGTTTGTCCCCGCTGCGAGAGGTCAACGCATGCTCCTGCCGGTCAAGCGTGGTGACCGGTCGATTTTTAGACTTGGACGCTGGAGTGAGACGACAAGTACTAACAGAACGATTCTGGAGGATCAATGAAAACTTCGCTGTTCCGGTATTCGACGATTGCGTGCGCATGCGCGCTCACGGTGTTGCTCGCATCGTGCGGCGGCGACGACATTCACGCCACGACCGACCCCGACGCGGCAGCCGACCAGCGCGCGGCGGCCCTCGTCGCGCAACTGACGACCGACGAAAAGCTGCAGCTCGTGCATGGCACCGGCATGCCGGCGCTCGGCTTGGGCGGCCCGTTTCCGGCCGATGCGCTGAACGGCGCGAGCTATATCCCGGGCGTGCCGCGGCTCGGCATTCCGGCGGTCAGCAGCGCCGATTCGGCGGGCGGCGTGAACGTGAAGAACGCACGCGTCACCGCGCTGCCCGCGCCAGTCGCGCTTGCGGCGACGTGGGACCCGGCGCTCGCGGGCGCCTACGGCACGCGCATCGCGCTCGAGCTGCGTGCGCTCGGTTTCGCGGAGGGGCTCGGCGGGGGCGTGAACCTCGCGCGCGAGCCGCGCAACGGCCGCACCTTCGAATACATGGGCGAGGATCCGGTGCTCGCGGGCACGCTGAGCGCCGCGCGCACGCAGGCCACGCAGGCGCAGAAGGTGATCGCGACGATCAAGCATTTCGCGTTCAACGACCAGGAAACCAACCGGATGACGGTCGATTCGGTCGTCGACGAGCGAACCATGCGCGAGGCGGAGCTGCTCGCGTTCGAGATCGGCGTGAAGGACGGCCAGCCGGGCAACGTGATGTGCTCGTACAACAAGCTGAACGGCGTATATGCGTGCGAGAACCCGTATTTGCTGACGACGGTGCTGAAGAACGAGTGGGGTTTCAAGGGCGTCGTGCAGTCCGACTGGGGCGCGACGCACTCGACGGTCGCGGCCGTGCAGGCCGGGCTGGACGAGGAACAGCCGGGCGCGGCCGACGACGGCAACGCGCCGCTCGGCTCGTACTTCAATTCGAAGCTGCGCGCGGCGCTGCAGGCCGGCAGCGTGTCGGTCGCGCGGCTGAACGACATGGTGCAGCGCAAGCTGCGCACGCTGATCCGTATCGGCGTGATGGACGCGCCGCCGAAGCCGGGTGGCGCGATCGACGAAGCCGCCGGCAATGCCGATGCGCTCGCGATCGCACGGCAGGCGGCGGTGCTGCTGAAGAACGCGGCCGCGCCGGGCGACACGCAGCCGGTGCTGCCGCTCGCCGCCGGTGCGCTCAAGTCGGTCGTCGTGATTGGCGGCCATGCGGACGCGGGCGTGCTGTCGGGCGGCGGCTCCGGGGCGGTGCCGGCGATCGACGGCAACGCGGTGACGTCCTGCCAACAACCGGCCGACATGCTGTTCGGCGGCTGCGCGACCTGGTACAAGTCCGCGCCGCTCGCGGCGATTCGCGCGAAGGCGCCGAGCGCGTCGGTCAGCTATCTCGACGGCACCGACGCGAATGCCGCGGCGAGCGCGGCCGCACAGGCCGATGTCGCGATCGTGTTCGCCACGCAGTGGCAGACGGAAGGGCTCGACCTTGCGAGCCTGTCGCTGCCCGATGCGAAGGCGGACCCGTACAACCAGCAATACGACCAGAACGCACTGATCGCCGCGGTCGCCGCGAAGGCCAAGCGCGTGATCGTCGTGCTCGAGAACGGCAGCCCGGTGCTGATGCCGTGGCTCGCGAACGTGCATGGCGTGCTGGACGTGTGGTATCCGGGCGCGCAAGGCGGCCAGGCGATCGCCGATCTGCTGTTCGGCGACGCGAATCCGTCGGGCCGGCTGCCGCTGACGTTCCCGAAGCAGGAGGCCGATCTGCCGCAGCCGACGATCGATCCGTCGAACCTGCAGAACGTTTATGCGGAAGGGCTCGCGTACGGCTATCGCTGGTTCGACGCGAAGGCGATCGAGCCGCTGTTCCCGTTCGGCTACGGGCTGTCGTACACGACGTATGCGTTGTCGGCGATGTCCGCGCAGGCCGACGCCGCCGGCAACGTGACGGTCGGCGTGACGGTGACGAATACCGGGGCGCGTGCCGGTACGCATACGGTGCAGATCTACGCGGCGCTGCCCGCGTCGCTCGGCGAGCCGCCGAAGCGGCTCGTCGGCTGGACCAAGGTCGCGCTGCAGCCGGGCGAGGCGCGCACGGTCAGCGTCGCGGTGCCGGCGCAGCGCTTCGCGGTGTGGGATGCGAGCGCGCACGCATGGCGGATCGGCGCGGGCAGCTACGGGCTGTCGGCGGCCGCGTCGTCGCGCGACCCGCAGGCGCTGTCGCAGACGGTGACGCTCGCCGCGCACTGAGCCGGCGGCGGCCGTGCGGCATGCGGCGAGCCCATGCGTGGCTTCGCCGCATGCCGGTGCGCGGGATGACGCTAGCCGGCGCCGCGCCGAAACGGATCGTGCTCGCGCAGTTCGTCGACGTACGCGTGGATATGCTCGGTCTCGCGTTCGAGAAAGCGCGCGACCGCGTCGGAAAAAGCCGGATGCGCGAGCCAGTGCGCGGAGTGCGTGACGGTCGGCAGGAAACCGCGCGCGAGCTTGTGCTCGCCCTGCGCGCCGCCCTCGAACGTGTCGAGCCCGGCCTCGATGCAGAACTCGAGCAACTGGTAGTAGGCCGTTTCGAAATGCAGGCAGGGCACGTGCTCGATCGCCCCCCAGTAGCGGCCGTACAGCGTGCCGCCGCCGTGTTCGCCGCGCCGGTACACGGCGAGCGCGCTCGCGATCGGCCGGCCGTCGGCTTCCGCGATCACGAGCAGCAGGTTCTCCGGCATCGTCGCGCCGATCGTGCGGAAGAAGTCGAGGTTCAGGTACGGGCTCGAATAGTGCTCGCGGTAGGTCTGTCGATAGCAGCGCGAGAAGAAGCGCCAGTCGGCGTCGGTGATTCGATCGCCGGTGAGCCGCCGGAAGGTCACGCCCGCGTCGTGCACCTTGCGCCGCTCCGCGCGGATGTTCTTGCGCTTCTTCTGCTCGAGCGTGCCGAGGAAATCGTCGAAGTGGCGGTAGCCGTCGTTGAGCCAGTGGAACTGCACGCCTTCGCGCAGCATCATGCCCATCGATTCGAGGAGCCGCGCTTCGTCGCCGGTCGGGAACAGTACGTGCAGCGACGACACGTCGCTCTGCTCGGCGAACGCGAGCAGCGTGGCCGCGAGCCGGCGGCGCGCGTCGTCGTCGGCCGCGAGCAGCCGCGTGCCCTGCACCGGCGTGAACGGCACGGCGCACAGCAGCTTCGGGTAATAGGGCAGGTCGTTGCGCTGGTACGCGTCGGCCCATGCCCAGTCGAACACGTATTCGCCGTACGAATGCTGTTTCGCATAGACGGGGGCGGCGGCCGCGAGGCGGCCGGTGCGCGGGTCGGTCAGCGTGACGAAGTGCGGCGACCAGCCGGTGTCGTCCACCGCACAGCGCGCGACGTGCAGTGCGTCGAGGAATTCGTGGCGCAGGAACGGCGTGGGCTGCGCGTCGCGCGCGAGCAGCGCGTTCCATTCGTCGGCCGGCACCTCGGCGGGGGACGACAGGATGCCCGTGCGATAATCGATGCGTTCGTGTTTCAAGCGTGAATCCGTACCGTTGGATGTTGCCGGGTGCGGGCCGCCATGGCCCGCGCCCAGGTCGATTTCGTTAGCCGTTCAAGGCGCGCCGCCGGGTTGCGCCGATCCCGCCATGAAGACCCGACTCGCTCTCGCCCAGATCAACGCCACCGTCGGCGATTTCGCCGGCAACGTCGCGCGCATCGTCGCGGCCGCGCGTGCCGCGCACAACGATGGTGCGCAATTGATGGTCGCACCCGAACTCGTGCTGTCCGGCTATCCGCCCGAAGACCTGCTGCTGCGGCCCGCGTTCTACGCGGCGGCGGCCGCCGCGCTCGACGCGCTCGCCGACGCACTGAAGGCGTTCGACGGGCTCGCGGTGCTGGTCGGCCATCCGTTGCGGGGGCCGGGCGGCGGTGCGGGCAGCGCGTCAGCCGTCGATGGTAATGCAAACCGCCCGATCGAGCGCGGCGTGCCGCCCACCGACACCTTCAACGCGGTGTCGCTGATCGTCGGCGGCGAGATCGTCGGCACCTACCGCAAGCAGGATCTGCCGAACGCCGAGGTGTTCGACGAGAAGCGCTATTTCGCGACCGACACCGAGCCGCTCGTGTTCGAGCTGAACGGCGTGAAATACGGCGTGATCATCTGCGAGGACGCGTGGCATGCGTCGGCCGCGCAGATCGCGAAGGCGGCCGGCGCGCAGGTGCTGCTGATCCCGAACGGCTCGCCGTATCACATGAACAAGGAAGCGGTGCGCATCGACATCCTGCGCGCGCGGATTCGCGAGACCGGGCTGCCGATGGTGTACGTGAACCTCGTCGGCGGCCAGGACGAACTCGTGTTCGACGGCGGTTCGTTCGTGCTCGACGCGCAGGGTGCGCTCGTCGCGAAGATGCCGCAGTTCGACGAAGGGCACGCGATCGTCGAATTCGACGGCGCCCGGCCGCTGCCCGGTGCGATCGCGCCCGAACTGTCGACTCACGCGCAGGTGTATCGCGCGCTCGTCACCGGCGTGCGCGACTACATCGGCAAGAACGGCTTTCCCGGCGTGCTGATCGGGCTGTCGGGCGGCGTCGATTCGGCGCTGGTGCTGGCCGTCGCGTGCGATGCGCTCGGGCCCGAGCGCGTGCGCGCGGTGATGATGCCGTCGCGCTTCACGGCCGACATCTCGACGACGGACGCGGCGGAAATGGCGCGGCGCGTCGGCGTGCGCTACGACGAGATCGCGATCGCGCCGATGTTCGATGCCTTCCGCGCCGCGCTCGCGGGCGAGTTCGCGGGCCGCGCGGAAGATGCGACGGAGGAGAACATCCAGGCACGCATCCGCGGCACGCTGCTGATGGCGCTGTCGAACAAGTTCGGCTCGATCGTGCTGACGACCGGCAACAAGAGCGAGATGGCGGTCGGCTACTGCACGCTGTACGGCGACATGGCCGGCGGTTTCGCGGTGATCAAGGACATCGCGAAGACGCTCGTGTACCGGTTGTGCCGCTATCGCAACGAAACGGCCGATTACGGGCTGCGCGACGTGATTCCCGAACGGATCCTGACGCGCGCGCCGTCGGCCGAGTTGCGCGAGAACCAGACCGACCAGGACAGCCTGCCGCCGTACGACGTGCTCGACGCGATCATGCGGATGTACATGGAAGAGGACCGGCCGCTCGCCGAGATCGTCGCGGCCGGCTACGCGCGGGCCGACGTCGAGCGCGTGACGCGGCTCATCAAGATCAACGAATACAAGCGCCGCCAGGCGCCGATCGGCATCCGCGTCACGCATCGCGCATTCGGGCGCGACTGGCGCTACCCGATTACATCACGCTTTACCGAACGGCTCGATTGAGCGGTGCTGGGCCGGATGCGGCCCGCCGGCTTACAATCGGGAACGCGATTTTTCATCCAAACGAGCATTGAGGGACATCCATCATGAAACGCATCACCGCCATCATCAAGCCGTTCAAGCTGGACGAAGTCCGCGAAGCGCTCGCCGAAGTGGGTCTCACGGGCCTGACCGTGACGGAAGTGAAGGGCTTCGGTCGCCAGAAGGGCCATACCGAGCTGTATCGCGGTGCCGAATACGTCGTCGACTTCCTGCCGAAGATGAAGATCGAGGTGGTCGTCGCCGAAGCGCAGGTCGATCAGGTGATCGACGCGGTGATCGGTGCGGCGCGCACCGGCAAGATCGGCGACGGCAAGATCTTCGTGTCGGACGTCGAGCGCGTGATCCGCATTCGCACCGGCGAAGAGAACGAAGCGGCCGTCTGAGCGCCGCGTTCGCGCCGTTCGCTCGATCGCGGCCGCGTCGGCCGATCGGGCCACGGTTGCATGAACCCGCCGCCCAAGAAAAAACGGTGCGGATACCCGGTTGGGTACCGCACCGATACGCGCCTCTCGCAGCAGCGTGGAAAGTGTTGTCGAATCGTTCTTTGACGGCGCCTGATCAGAACAGGTGCTGGATGCCGGCGTAGACGCCGGTTTGGCTGCCGCCCGGATTCGGGTTGCCCGTCGACACGGCCGTACCGGCGCCGTTCGCGTTCAGGCCGAAGTTCGCGTTCTTGCTGTTGCGCACCGTCGCGACCTGCAGGTCGAACAGCGTGCGCTTCGAGATGTTGTACGAGCCGCCGACCGTGTAGATGTTCGCGTTGCCGCCGCCGTGGTTCGCATTCACGTGATACACGGCTGCGATCAGCGCCGCTGCCGGCGTTGCTTGCCACGTCACGCCGCCCCACACCTGTTGCGTACCCGTCACGCCGGCGTTCACTGCCGGGCCACCGCTGCCGTCGGCGCGCGATGCCTGGTAGGCCGCCTGAACCTTGAACTGGCCGAGGAACACGTTCACGCCCGCGAAGTATTCACGCGAGTAGTTGAACACGTCCGAGAAGCGGCCGTTGCTGTCGCGCGTTTCGTCGTAGATGCCGCGCAACTGGAACAGCGAGTTCGTGTAGGTGACCTGCGCGCCCATTGCACGGCCCGGTTGGCCGGCCGTCGTGTTGCCGTTGAAGCTGGTCGAGTTCGAGAACGAGAACTGGCCGTAGAAGTCGAGGCCGTAGAGCGACGGCGACTGGTACGACACGTTGTTGCTGGTCTTGTTCCAGTTACGGCCGCGCACCAGCGAGGCCGTCGACCACGACGACTGGCCGAACGGGTCGAAGTCCCACACGCCGTTGGCGATCGCGAGTTCGCGACCCAACAGCAGCGTACCGTAACGGTCGTTGGAGATACCGACGGTCGCGAAACGATCCCAGATCGAGCCGCTGAAGCCGCCCGTCATCGTGTTGAACGCGCCTTCGAGGTGGAACAGGATCTTGTTGCCGCCGCCGATGTCTTCGCTGCCCTTCAAGCCCCACAGGCTCGTGCCCCAGTCGCCGCTTTCCGCGCGCACTTGGTGGCCGTTTTGCAGGCCGTTCATGTACTCGATGCCTGCATCCAGGCGGCCATACAGCGTGACGCTGCTCTGCGCGTGCGCCGTCACCACCCCAGCAGCCATCAGCGCGGCCGCGACCAAAGCTTTCTTCATCATCTCCTCCATACCCTGTCAAAAAGTCAACCCAGACTGCACGAGATGCCCGGAGCGCGAGCGCCGGGCAAAAGCGGGATAACCAGGGAGACCTCGTGCAGGGCCGGTAAGCGCGGCACGCGGGCAAGCAGACGGAAAACCGTTGAGCGGTCCCGCGCAGCCGGGTCGGCCTGCGGGGTCTCCTTGTTGTGTCGTGAAGCTAAACTACATTTCACGAACTTCGTTTTGCTACTTTGGTTACTAATTTAGCAAAAATACAATTTTGTGGCGACGGAAATCGTTGTTTGACTAACCGCTGTCGCCAAATTGCCATGCAACACGCTGCGCAACAGGGGGGGCAAGGGTGCTCGATTGCCGGAAAACCCTTGTCCCACAAGGCAGACATGGATTCCGCGGGCATGGGTCAAGGATTGCCACTATTGACGTTGCCGGGGCGCCGGCGTAAGCGCGAAAGTCGCGAAATTGGTAAGTATTTCGTAATGATTCGGGCGATTGCCGCCATCGTCGATCGACGCCTGAAACGCCTGTCCTGCTTCGCGCGGCGGAGCTTAGTCCGGACTTGGTCGCGCGTCGAGCAACTGGGCGCGAATCCAGCGATGCGCATCGGTGCGCGCGTGCTTCGCATGCGAGTAGACCTTCACCGTGTAGCGCGGGATCTCGAATGGCGCGGGGAAGATGCGGATCGGCGCCGCGTGGCGTAGCGCCTGCGCGGCGCGGTTCGGCACGGTCATCAGGAGTGCCGACTCCGCGATCACGAACGGCGCGGCGAGCACGGTCGGCAACTGCACGGCCACATGGCGCGCGAGGCCGAGCCGGTCGAGCACGTGATCGACGACGCCGCGCGCTTCGTTCCATGGCGTGACGACCACGTGGCGGGCCGCCAGATACTGGTCGAGCGTCAGCCGCCGACGGACGTCAGGATGCGTGGCGCTCGCGATCACGACATAGTCGTCGGAGAACCAGTCGAAATCCTCGATGCCGGGCGCGTCGGCCGCCGATTCCTCGTGGTAGCCGAGCGCGAAGTCGATGCGGCCGGCCGCGAGCTCGTCGACGGAAATCTTGCGGTCCGAATGGACGACGCGGATCCGCAGGTGCGGCGCCACGTGCTGGATGCGGGCCAGAAACGCAGGCAGCACCGCGAACGCCGTGTAGTCGGTCGCGGCGAACACGAACGTACGGTCGCTTTGCGCGGGATCGAAGCGGCGCGCGCGGGCGAGCCCCTTCGACATCGCATCGAGTGCGTCGCCGGCCCACGTGGCGATGTCGTCGGCGCGCACGGTGGGCTGCATCTCGTTGCCGAGGCGCACGAACAGCGCATCGCCGATCGCGTCGCGCAGCCGGGCGAGCGCATGGCTCAACGCCGACGGGCTCAACGAAAGCTCGTGCGCGGCCGCCGCGACGGACCGGTGGCGATACAACGCGTCGAACACGAGCAGCAGGTTCAGGTCGAGGCGGCGCAGGTCGGGATGCATCATGTTCATGTCCGGATGAAGAAACTGCACTTCCTGCAGTAGCGCCGTGAACGTAGCATGTCGATCTCACCGGCGCCAGATGCGGGAGCGCCGGCGCCGTATTCCGTTTTCCGTCCGGGCCGAAGGAGGGCTCACCACCGTGCAAATCGATATCCGTTCCGCCACCGTCGCCGACGTGCCGCTGATCCTGCGCTTCATCACCGAACTGGCCGTCTACGAGAAGGCCGAGCACGAAGTCGTCGCGACGCCGGAATCGCTCGAGCGCAGCCTGTTCGGCGAAGGCTCGCCCGCGCGTGCGCTGATGTGCGAGGTCGACGGCGAGCCGGCCGGCTTCGCCGTGTATTTCTTCTCGTATTCGACGTGGCTCGCGCGGCAGGGGCTGTATCTGGAGGATCTGTACGTATCGCCGCGTTTTCGCGGCGCCGGCGCGGGGCTGCGGCTGCTGAAGGCGCTCGCGCGGATCGCGGTCGAGTCGGGCTGCGGGCGTTTCGAATGGAGCGTGCTCGACTGGAACGAGCCGGCGATCCGCTTCTACGAGCGCGTCGGCGCGGCGCCGCAGAGCGAGTGGGTGCGTTACCGGCTGGCGGGCGACGAACTGCGCGCGTTCGCCGACGGCGCGCCGGTGAGCGCCGCGTAAACGCAAAACGGGCGCCGCGCGGCGAACCGCGGGGCGCCCGTTCGGGCGTGGCGGGTGACGGGCGTTACTTGAGGCTGCCGGACAGGAAGCCGCGCAGGCGTTCGCTCTTCGGGTTCGCGAACACCTCGGCCGGCACGCCTTCTTCCTCGACGCGGCCCTGGTGCAGGAACATCACGTGATTCGACACGTTGCGCGCGAAACCCATCTCGTGCGTGACGACGATCATCGTGCGACCTTCCTCGGCCAGCTTCTGCATCACCTTCAGCACTTCGCCCACGAGTTCCGGATCGAGCGCGGAGGTCGGCTCGTCGAACAGCATCACGTCCGGATGCATCGCCAGCGCCCGCGCGATCGCCACGCGCTGCTGCTGGCCGCCGGACAGATGCGACGGATACTGCTTCTCGACGCGCGGCGCGAGGCCGACCTTCTCGAGGTATTCGCGCGCGCGCTCCTCGGCTTCCTTCTTCGGGATGCCGAGCACGTTCACCGGCGCTTCCATCACGTTCTCGATCACGTTCATGTGCGACCAGAGGTTGAAGTGCTGGAACACCATCGACAGCTTGGTGCGCACGCGCTGAAGCTGCTTCGAATCGGCCGCGCGCAGCGCGCCCGTCTTGTCGAGCGCGGTGCGCACTTCCTCGCCGTCGACGAAGATGCGGCCCGCGTTCGGCTGCTCGAGGAAGTTGATACAGCGCAGCATCGTGCTCTTGCCGGAACCGGACGAGCCGATCACGCTGATCACGTCGCCCGAGTTCGCCTTCAGCGACACGCCCTTGAGCACCTCGTTGTCGCCGTACCGCTTGTGGAGATCGTCGACGAAAAGCTTTTGAGTCTGGGAATTCATCAATATTCCTGCGGAAACTTACTTGCCTTGCGGGCGCAGATACGCGAGCCAGCGGCGCTCGGCCTGGCGGAACAGCCACACGAGCGTGAACGAGATCACGAGATAGAGCAGGGCGGCGATGCCGAACGCGTGGAACGACATGTAGGTCGCCGAGTTCACGTCGCGCGCGATCTTCAGGATGTCCGGCACGGTCGCGGTGAAGGCCACCGTCGTCGCGTGCAGCATCAGGATCACTTCGTTGCTGTACAGCGGCAGCGCGCGGCGCAGCGCCGACGGCAGGATCACGCGGCGGTACATCGTGAACGTGGACATCCCGTATGCGCGCGCGGCTTCGATCTCGCCGTACGATGTCGCCTTGATCGCACCCGCGAAGATTTCGGTGGTGTACGCGCAGGTGTTCAGCGTGAACGCGAGCAGCGTGCAGTGCATCCCGTCGCGGAAGAACGCGTCGAGCATCGGCGTGCCGCGCACGACCTGCAGGCTGTAGAGGCCCGTGTAGCAGAGCAGCAACTGCACGTAGAGCGGCGTGCCGCGGAACACGTACGTGTACAGCCACACGGCGCCCGACAGCCATTTCTTCTTCGACACGCGCGCCACGGCGAGCGGCACCGACAGGCAGAAGCCGAGGCCGATCGACACGACCAGCAGCCACAGCGTGATCGCGACACCGGTGATGCGATAGCCGTCGGTGTAGAGATAGTTGCGCCAGTATTCTTGGATGAGTTCGATCATAGGTCAGCCTTGCGGACACCGGTCGAGTAGCGCTTTTCGAGCCACATCAGCACGAAGTTCGAGATCGTCGTGATGGCGAGGTAGACGGCACCTGCGATCAGCGTGAAGAAGAAGAACCGCAGCGTGCCCTTGCCGGCGTCCTGCGACGCCTTCACGACGTCGGCCAGGCCGATGATCGACACGAGCGCGGTCGACTTCACGAGCACCTGCCAGTTGTTGCCGATGCCGGGCAGCGCGAAGCGCATCATCTGCGGGAACATGATCCGCGTGAACACCTGCCAGTTCGTCATCCCGTAGGCGCTGCCGGCCTCGAGCTGGCCGCGCGGCACCGACAGGAACGCGCCACGGAACGTCTCGGTGAAGTACGCGCCGTAGATGAAGCCGAGCACGAGCACGCCGGCGAGGAACGGATCGATGTCGATCTGGTCCCAGCCGAGCGCGTCGGTCGCCATGTTCAGCCAGATCTGCAGGCTGTAGAACAGCAGCAGCATCAGCACGAGATCGGGTACGCCGCGGATCAGCGTCGTGTAGAGGGTGCCGACGCCGTTCGTCACGCGATTGCGCGACAGTTTCGCGCCGGCGCCGAGCAGCCCCAGCAGGAACGACAGCGCAAGCGAAAGCACCGCCAGTTTGACGGTTTGCCAGGTGCCGGCGAGGATCAGCGGGCCGTAGCCTTGTAGAAACATATGGGGTCCCTGGTGTGGTCCCTGAGGGCGCACGCAGTGCGCCGCGAAAGACGCGCCCGCCAAGCTGCGCGGAACGCCCCGTGCGTATCAATGACCGTCCGCCCCGGCAACGGTGCCGGGCCCGCCCGTCGCGCGAGCGGCGGGCAAGGGAGCGGGCGGCGCGTGGATGACTGCCTGTACTGCCCGGACGCGGGGCCGCCCCCGCATCCGCTGCTTCTTCTTGTCGGCGCTCAGCGAGCCGACGCCGAATAGACGCTGAACGAGAAGTACTTGTGCGACAGCCGGTCGTACGTGCCGTCCTTGTGCATGTCGGCCAGTGCCTGGTTGATCTTGTGCTTCAGGTCGGTATCTTCCTTGCGCAGGCCGATCGCGGTGCCGTCGCCGATCGTCTTCGGATCCTTCACCTCCGGCCCGGCGAACGCGAAGCCCTTGCCGCGCGGCGTGCGCAGGAAGCCGTAATCGGCCTGCAGCTCATCCTGCAGCGTCGCGTCGAGGCGGCCCGAGCCGAGATCGGTATAGACCTGGTCCTGATTCTGGTAAGGAACGATCGTCACGCCCTGCGGTTCCCAGTACGCCTTCGCGTAGGTTTCCTGCGTCGAGCCCTGCTCGACGCCGACGCGCTTGCCTTTCAGCGACGCGACCGTGGGCAGCAGCGGCGAGCCGGCCTTCGCGATCATTCGCGCGGGCGCGTCGTACACCTTGTCGGAGAAGTCGATCTGCTCGCGGCGCTTGTCCGTGACGGTCAGCGACGACACGATGACGTCGTACTTCTTCGCCTTCAGCGCCGGAATGATCCCGTCGAGATCCTGCGCCACCCACACGCATTTCACGTTGATCCGCTTGCAGATTTCCTTGGTGAGATCCACGTCGAAACCGACGATCTCGCCGCTCGGCGCGGTCGACTCGAACGGCGGGTAACTGGCATCGACACCGATCCGCACGGTCTTCCACTCCTTCGCGAAGGCGCTGCCCGCCACGAGGGCGAGGGCGGCGCACAGGGCGGCCTTCTTCATTTCCATCCTTCTGTTGCTGACTTTCCGGGGGCGCTCGCGGCCGGTCGGACCGGGCGCCGCGGCGTATTCTAGACGGCCAAAAATCGCCGATCGGCGCTCTGGCGTTGGCGGCTGCCGGAACGGCGAACGCCAAAAGGGCGGTATTTTACCCGAACGCGATACCCGGAAAACGGCAATCCGGCACGGTCGACCGATTCCTCGATTCGGCTGTTGCGGTAATCGTGGTATTCGCAGCGAACATTTCGGCAATTGACTACGCGAATGCAACGATGCGGTGCGCGGGCGACGGATTGTGGCGCGTTCGACCCCACCCTACAGTGGAGGTAAACCCGAACAGACAATCTGCCTCCCGAACGTCCACCCCATGTTCCAGATCCTGCGCGCCGAAGACCGCTGCCACACGCGCCACGGCTGGCTCGAATCGAGCCACAGTTTTTCGCCCGGCTGCCGCACCGCGCCCGCGCATGCGCCGGTGCGTCCGCCCGTCGGCGCGCTGTGCGGGCTGAGCGAGGACCTGATCGCGCCGACGCGCGGGTTCGGGATGCAGCCGCGCCGCGACGTGGAGATCGTCACTTACGTGCTGGACGGCGCGCTCGCGCACCGCGACAGCCTCGGCTGCGGCGCGATCGTCCGTGCCGGCGGCATCCAGCGGATGAGCGCCGGCACGGGGCTCGTGCATAGTGAAATCAACGCGTCGCGCGATCGGCCGCTGCACCTGTTGCAGATCTGGCTGCAGCCGGCCGAGCGGGGCGGGCGGCCCGGCTACGAGGAACGGCGTTTCGCCGACGACGAGAAGCGCGGCCGGTTGAGGCTCATCGCGGCGCCCGACGGCGGCGACGGCGCGCTGTCGATGCGGGCGGACGCCCGCATCTTCGCGGGGCTGATCGACGGCGACGAGACGACCGCATTCGACGTGCCGGCCGGGCGCAGCGTCTACGTGCACGTGGCGCGCGGCGAGGTCGAGGTCAACGGCCGCGCGCTGGCCGTCGGCGACGGCGCGCGGATCGGCGGCGTGGACGCGGTGGCGTTCGCGCGCGGCCGGACGGCCGAGGTGCTGCTGTTCGACGTCGCCTGAAACAAAAAGGGGAACGCAGGCAGGTGCCTGCGTTCCCCTTCCGCGCCGCTGCGGGAGCGGCCCGCCGGCTTACTGCGCCGGCGCCGACGCGCCCTTGGCGGCCGCGCGATGCTGCTCCCAGCGCTCCTTCATCTTCTCGTGGCGCTGCTCCATCTTCGCGAACTGCTGCTTGAGCGCCGTGCTGACCATCGTCTTCTGCGAGTCGTTCAGCCCGTTGTAGAACGTGAGCCACGCGGCGGACGTCTGCTCGCGCAGTTGCGCGTTTTGCGCCTCCGCCTGCTGGCGTGCCGAATGCATCGCGCTCAGGTCGAGGATCGGCTGGTTCTGCTGCGCCTTGAACTGCTCGCGCATCTGCTCGTGGTTCTTGCGCATCGCGTCACGGTTCTGCTTCATCGTGTTGACGGCCGCCTGCCATTGCTGCTCCTGCGACGCGTTGAGCTTCAGCTGATCGTGCAGTTTCATGATCGCGCCGAACGGGCCGCCTTCGTGGCCGTCATGCATCCGGTGCATGCCGGGGCCGCCCGGCGGCGGCATGTCGTTGGGCTGCGCGGCATGCGCGGTGCCGAATGCGAGAGCGAGCACGGTGGCGGCCGCGATGGCCACGCGGGAAGTCTTCTTATACATTTCAGAAACTCCTTGTATCCAAAGGGTCCGGCGATGCGGTGCCGGGAAAGCCGGGTACCGCATCCGGTAAGACGCAGGTTAGCGATCCGGGCCTCGGCGGGTGTTACGCGGGGTGGCGGCCCGGTTACCGTGCATTACAGTTCCCTTGCGCGGTAACCCGCAGTAACCCTTTCGCCCCTTTGTTTCGTTCTTCCACTCCGCCCTCGCGCGATAAACTTCGAGCCATGACTACCCAGATCCTCATCGTCGACGACGACCAAGAACTCCGAGACCTGCTGCGCGACTATCTCGTGCGCCAGGGGATGGAAGTGTCCGTGCTGCACGACGCGGCGACGCTCGAGAAACGCCTCGAGCGCGAACGGCCCGACCTGATCGTGCTGGACCTGATGATGCCGGGCGTGGACGGCCTGACCGCGCTGCGCCAGTTGCGCGCGGCCGGCGACGACATCCCCGTGATCATGCTGACCGCGCGGGCGGACGACGTCGACCGCATCGTCGGGCTCGAGCTCGGCGCGGACGACTACCTCGGCAAGCCGTTCAACCCGCGCGAGCTGCTCGCACGCGTGCAGGCCGTGCTGCGCCGCCGCCGCGCGACGCCGTCGGCGGCCGCGCCCGAGCAGCGCGAGCCGTTCGCGTTCGGCCGCTTCCTGCTCGACTTCCAGGCGCGCACGCTGTCGGTCGACGGCAAGCCGGCCACGCTGTCGAGCAGCGAATTCGCGCTGCTGAAGATCTTCGTGAACCACGCGCTGCGCACGCTCACGCGCGAGCGGCTGCTCGAGTTGCTGCACGGGCCCGAGTACGACGGTACCGACCGCGGCATCGACGTCCAGGTGTGGCGCCTGCGCCGCATCCTCGAAACGGATCCGTCGACGCCGCGCTTCATCCAGACAGTCCGCGGGCGCGGCTACGTGTTCGTGCCCGACGGCGAGGCCCATGCGCAAACCCATTGATTCGCTGTTCGGGCGGCTGGCGCTGCTCGTCGTCGGCGTCCTGCTCCTGTCGCACTTCGCGTGGTTCTTCGCGATGCGGCTCGAGCGCAACCAGATGCAGACGCGTTATGCGGTCGAGGAGGCCGCGTTCCTCGTCGATGCGGTGCGCCAGCACGTGGCGCGCACGCCCGACCAGCCGCTGCCGTCGCGCGTGCGGCTCGTGTCGCCGGACAGCGCCGACGTGCCGAAGGGCGGCGATGCGGGGCTGCCGCCGCCGCTGAAGCGGTTCCGCGACGACGTGAGCGACCGCATGCCGCCCGGCACGCAGGTCGAGATCGGCACGCCCGGCCATCCGCCGGTGCTGTGGGTGAAGGAGCCGGCCGATCGCAACTGGATCGTGGTGCCCGTGCAGCCGCTGCGACCGCCGCGCTCGCTCGACCGGATGCTGCTGTGGCTCGGCACGATCTTCTCGGCCGGCGTGATCGCCGCGCTGTTCGCGGCCTGGCAGTTGCAGCAGCCGCTGCGCTCGCTCGCGCGCGCGGTCGCGCGTTTCGGCCGCGGGCAGCCGGTGCCGCCGCTGCGCGAACGCGGGCCGCGCGAGCTGCGCCAGCTCACGCGCGGCTTCAACCAGATGGTGGAGCAGGTGTCGCAGGCCGAGAGCGATCGCGCGGTGATGCTGGCCGGCGTCGCGCACGACCTGCGCACGCCGCTCGCCCGGATGCGCCTGCGGGCGGAAATGATGGACGACGCGCGGCTGCGCGACGGCGTCGTGCGCGACGTCGACTCGATGTCGCACATCGTCGACCAGTTCCTGGTATTTGCGCATGGCGGAGCCGATCGCAGCGAGCCGGTGCCGGTCGACCAGGCGTGCGAGCGGATCGCACGCAGTTACCGCGCGGTCGCGCCGAACGCGCCGACGGTCCAGACGCGGCTGGAGGCCGATCCCGGCTTCCGGCTGCCGACGGCGACGCTCGACCGGATCCTGTCGAACCTGCTGGACAACGCGCATGCGTACGGCGCACCGCCCGTGCTCGTCGAGACGGCGCGCACGCCGACCGGCTACGTGCTGTCGGTCAGCGACAGCGGCGGCGGCATCGCGCCGCGCGACCTCGCGGCCGCCACGCGGCCGTTCGTGCGGCTCGATCCCGCGCGCGGCGGGAACGGCCACAGCGGGCTCGGGCTCGCGATCGTCGAGCGGCTCGTGCTCAGGCTCGGGGGCGCGTGCGACATCGGCAATCGCCCCGAAGGCGGCCTGCGCGTGTCGATGACGTTCCCGTTCGAGGTCGTGCCGAAGGACGACGAACGTCACGCACAGGCCGCCTGAGCGGCCGCGGCGCCTGCCCCACCGGGCAGGCGCCGCGCGGCGTCATTCGCCGAACAGCGTGCCGAGCGTCTCGGCCGCGTTGCTGTCGATCGTGTTGTAGGTCACCGTGGTGGCCTCGAAGATGTAGACGGTCGTATACCGGCCGAGACGCTCCAGGATTTCCTCCTGCAGCGATTCCGGCACGACGTTCATGTTCAGGTACCACGCCGTGGACGACAGCCGCGTCTGGAACGACCCGTACTCCTGCATGAGTTCATAGAACGCATCGGCATCCTGATCGCGACAGACGATCACCAAGTTTCCTGCCATTCCCTTCCTCCCGCTCGTCGGTCGATCCCCGGGCCTGTCGACACGAAGCGCGTGCGCATTGCCGCGGCACGGCCGAAACGACCCCCGGGGGCTAGCCCCGATCATACCTGCTTCGTCGTCTCCGGCTGCTGATGCCGGACACGGTTTGTGCCCGCGTGCGGGTGGCGGGTTCACGGCCGGCCCGGATCACGGCATAATTCGGGCCTGCGTGCCGGCCGCAGGACTGCGGCCAGGCTGTTCCGTACCGCGCGCCCGCCATCCGCCCACGCGCCGGGCACGATCCCTGCGCTGCCTGCGCCGTCCGGGGACGGTTGTACCTGAAATACAGGTTGGTGTAGTGTCGTGCCGTCGCGGCCCGGCTCGACCGGCCGCGGCTGCGCATGCGTGCGTGCCCGGCGCGCCGCGCGTGCACGAGATCGCCAGTCAATCGAATTACCGCGCCCGTGCGCTTTGCCATGAATCAACATCGACTGCCGGCTTCGATCGGCCTTACCGGGGAGGGCGCCTGATGAACGTCGGATTCTTCAATCCGAACCGGACCGCCAACGCATCCGCGTGGCGCGTGCTGCCGAACCGGTGGGACTTCATCGCATTTCCGCTGATCATCTGCCTGATCGCGATGGCGGTGGTCGGCTTTCACGAAACGATGGCGCCGATCGGCGTGCTGCAGACGCAGAAGATCTCGCTCGATCCGTCGAACCTGCCCGAATATGCGCTGCGCACCACGCTGCGGATGCTCGCCGCGATGGTCGCGTCGCTCGTGTTCACGCTCGTCTACGGCACGCTCGCCGCGAAAAGCCGCCGCGCGGGCATGGTGCTGATCCCGATCCTCGACATCCTGCAGTCGGTGCCGGTGCTCGGCTTCATCTCGTTTACGGTCACGTTCTTCCTTGCGCTGTTCCCGAGCCGCGTGCTCGGCGCCGAGCTGGCCGCGATCTTCGCGATCTTCACGAGCCAGGCATGGAACATGACGTTCAGCTTCTACCAGTCGCTGCGCACGGTGCCGCGCGACCTGGACGAAGTGTCGCGCGGCTTCCACCTGACGTCCTGGCAACGCTTCTGGAAGCTCGAAGTGCCGTTCTCGATGCCGGGCCTGATCTGGAACATGATGATGTCGATGTCGGGCGGCTGGTTCTTCGTCGTCGCGTCGGAGGCGATCACGGTCGGCAACCAGACGATCACGCTGCCGGGCATCGGCGCGTATCTCGCGCAGGCGATCTCGGACAAGAACTTCGGCGCGATCGGCTGGGTGATCCTGACGATGACGGTCGTGATCCTCGCGTATGACCAGTTTCTGTTCCGCCCGCTCATCGCGTGGGCCGACAAGTTCCGGATGGAGAACACCGCGTCGGGCGACGCGCCGCAATCGTGGCTGCTCGACCTCGTGCGCCGCACGCGGCTGATCCATCAGCTGCTCGTACCGGCCGGCTGGTTTTTCGCGAAGGCCGCGCGGATCCCGCTGCGCCTGCCGCTGTCCGGTGCGATGCGCTTCACGTTGCCGAAAGTCGAGAAGAAGGCGTCGCGCACGGTCGACATCGCGTGGGCGGGGCTCGTGCTGATCGGCACGGCCTATATCGTATGGCGCGTCGTCAGCTTCGTCGCGACCGGCGTGACGATGGCCGAGGTCGGCCACGTGCTCGTGCTCGGGCTCATCACGCTGCTGCGCGTGGTCGTGCTGATCTCGATCGCCTCCGTGATCTGGGTGCCGATCGGCGTGTGGGTCGGGCTGCGCCCGAAGCTGGCCGAGAAGCTGCAGCCGCTCGCGCAGTTCCTCGCCGCGTTCCCGGCGAACCTGCTGTTCCCGGTGTTCGTGATCGTGATCGCGCGCTTCCACCTGAACGCGGATATCTGGCTGTCGCCGCTGATCGTGCTCGGCACGCAGTGGTATATCCTGTTCAACGTGATCGCCGGCGCAACGTCCTACCCGAACGACTATCGCGAAGCGGCGACCAACTTCCGCATTCGCGGCTGGCAGTGGTGGCGTCAGGCGATTCTGCCCGGCATCTTCCCGTACTACGTGACGGGCGCGATCACCGCATCGGGCGGCGCGTGGAACGCGAGCATCGTGTCGGAAGCCGTGCAGTGGGGCAGCACCAGGATCGAGGCGCACGGCCTCGGCGCCTACATCGCGCAGACCACCGCCGCCGGCGATTTTCCGAAGATCATCCTGGGCATCGCCGTGATGTCCCTGTTCGTTACCTTGTTCAACCGCCTGCTGTGGCGCCCGCTGTATGCCTTCGCCGAAGCGAAGCTGCGGCTCGACTGAGACCGATTGAGAGCGAAACGCGATGAACAATCCGAATGCTGTAAACGCCCCCGTCCAGACGTCCCAGCCGCCGCGCCTCGGTGAAGAGATCCTGCGCGTCGATCACGTCTGCCGCGGCTTCAACAAGACGCAGGGCGAGCTGCTCGTGCTCGACGATGCGAACCTGTCGCTGCGCGAAGGCGAGATCGTCGGCCTGCTCGGCCGCTCGGGCTCGGG